>JAGHVO010000020.1 GCA_018064245.1 Candidatus Colimorpha pelethequi | reverse complement strand
TCCAAAAAATACACCGCGGTTTTTCGGGGGGTTTTTTGGTTTCTAATTTTTTTTATAAATAATTTAAAAAAAAAAAAAAAACGCCGCGGGGGCGGCGGCCGCCCCCCCCCGCTCTCTTTTTTACATATACCGAAAAGCATTTGTTCTATTGTTTCTCTGCCTGGGATTCCAACGCAGCGATGCGTTGCTTGATGGCAGCTATCTGCCCATCAATAAAGTCCTCACTGTATTTGGCGTCGCAAAAACCATTGCCACGCGCAACGTAGGACGCATCGTCCTCTTGATCAACCAAAAGGTCTTCATAGTTGCGCAGCAGTGATTTCTGCCGTTCCAATTCTTGTTGTATATCCATTTCGAGAATTGAGAATTGCGAATAGTGAAATCAAAGACCAATTTTCTCGTTGACAATCTTCAGGATTTCGGCTTCTTCCTTCAAAGCAGCAGCTTCAATAGCGGCAGCCTTGGCAAGAATGTCGTTCTTGAAAGCTTCGTCCTTCAAAGAACTGGCGTTGATTTTGACGTTGAGATGAGCGCCCATCACGGCACTGCGAGCGGCCAAAGCACCTACGCCACCATCAGTAACGCTGGCGGGGTTGCCCCACTCTACCATGGCACGGCAAACCTCAAACGACTCGAAGGCTTTCTGCATTGTGTGGAAGGGAACTTCGGTAGCAAACTTGGTAGCCTTCTGGATGGCGGCACTGCGGGCGGCCTTTTCTTCGTCGGTCTTCTTGGGCAAGCCAAAAGCATTCATAATCTTGTTGAAAGCGTTGGTATCTTCATCAACCAAGTGCAGCAACTCGTCTTTCAAAGCCTGGCCATGCTCTGCCACCTTGCTGAATTTCTCCCATTCGTCGTCGTAGGCGGCCTTGCCTCCCGTAAGGTTGGCGACCATCGTGCCGAGCGAAGCGGCCATAGCACCCATATATGCACTTACCGATCCACCACCGGGAGCGGGACTTTCGCTTGCGGTCTCTTCGCAGAAGCCCGTACAAGTAAGATCAACCAATTTCTTCTGGCTCTTGTCTTCGATAAGGAACTCAATAACTTTTTCTTGCGGATCGAAAGGTTTCAAATCATCCAAGCCCATACTCTTGATGGCGACTTTCATGATTTCAGCCTCGCTCACACCAAGAGAACGATGCATTTTGGCGAGATAGTATTTGCCAGCGTCAATCAATACACTTTTTGGAATCAGACCTACGATTTCGCAACCAGTAACGCGAACGCCACGATTGGCAGCGCAACGGCACACTTCGTCGAAACATTTATGGACAGGAGCAACCTTGATGGAGGTAATGTTCATTGAAACCTGAGCGATACCGTAGTCTTCGATATACCAACCGATTGCCTTGGTGCCTTTCAGCGTACCCGGAATCATCAAAGGCTTGCCATTCTCATCCTTGAGAGGCTTGCCAGTAAGCTTGCCTCCTTCACGCTGGGGACGGCCTTTTTCGCGAACGTCAAAGGCAATGGCGTTGGCGCGACGGGTAGAAGTGGTGTTAAGGTTGTAGTTGATGGCAACGAGGAAATCGCGTGCGCCTACTTGAGTAGCACCGGTCTGAGCCACATGGTCGTTCCAAGCATTGGGACCGAAATCGGGTTTCCACTGCTCGGTGCCCAAACGAGTTGAAAGGGATTCGTATTCACCCGTGCGGCAGTATGCCAAGTTCTTACGTTCGGGAATGAAAGCGGCGCTTTCGTAGCAATAGATAGGAATATCCAGTTCTTCGCCGAGACGTTTGCCAAGTTTGTGGGCATATTCCACAACCTCTTCCATGGAGATGTTGCTAACGGGGATGAGCGGGCAAACATCGGTGGCACCCTGACGGGGGTGAGCGCCGTGATGCTGACGCATGTCGATGAGTTCGGCGGCCTTTTTCACTACGCGGAAAGCGGCTTCGCAAGCCTTTTCGGGCTCGCCGACGAAAGTGATTACGGTACGGTTGGTGGTTGCACCAGGATCGACATCAAGCAGTTTCACACCGTCAACCTTCTCAATCTCGGCAGTAACCTGATTGATGATATTCATGTCGCGGCCTTCACTGATGTTAGGCACACATTCGATTAATTGTTTCATAGTAATATTATTATTAATTTTGATTCAAGATTACTAAAAATGCAAATTTACACAAAGTTTTTTGATAATTGAAAATTGATATTAGTGAATTGTGAATAGCGTATTGTGAATAGCGGCCAACAACTCTTAACTCCTAACCAATTTCAACTTCTAAACTACCAACTTGTCTCATGTTTTTATATGTTACTAAATAAGCTTTTCGATTTGGGCGTGTGTCGTGTTAGGGAACAAAGAATGGATATGACTGATTATGCGCTCTCTGGATTCTTCCGGCGAACGCTCACAACGCAGTAAACCAGCTCCGTACATAGCTTCGGGAGTGCAATAGCGAGCCACACCCCAGCCATATTGCTTTCCGCCTTTGCTTATCAGATATTCAAAATCGGCAATGCACACGTAGGTAGCCATCTCCAATTGAGAGATAATCTTGTCACATGCGGGACCGTCCTTGGCGGAGCCATCTTGCGCACGCTTGCGCGAAAGCGTATAGCCACTTGCAAGCTTCAACTCTTTGGAAAGCAACGATTCATGTTCTACCAATACGTCGTACACGTGCTTGGTTCCTTCACCCATCGCCTCCATCGGATATCTATAGCGACGCCAATTGGCAAAATCGGGCAACCACTCCAGACTCACAAAGCATGCCTTGCCGGCAAAGAATTTGCCGTAGGCGCAACGCCACTCACGAATCACAGGACCTTTCCATTCCCACGGTCCTGGATGTTCTTTGGAAAACCACAACGTTTCGGGCGTCAGTTCCTCTATCGAAAAGCCTTCGATGGTGTTGTGGAAAAACGGCAAGAAACCCCACTTGAGGGTCAATTGTTCCATCTGTTGCCAACTATGAATCATAGTTTTCATTCCCATATTACATACGAACGATTCAAAGCGATGGACTTGGGCTGTCCAGCGGCACCTTGAATGACATACTTACCCAAGGTACTTTTGTCGAAATAGTTAGAAAGCGCACGGCTTAATCTTGAGCTGCTAATATTGACAGAATTGTCGATGGGATTGATAAGTTTCTCCACACTCAATACAATATCCTCTTGGCTGCTTCGATGCGATATATGTCCGTAGATGTCAAGCAATTCCTTTCGATAATCAGATAGTTCCTTGAAGCGGATTCCTTCGGGATGTTTGAGAAACAGGATAAATAACGCCTTGACGAGCGGACGCATCTCAATCTCCATATTTCCACGATTAGGCAAGAAAATGCGGTAGTTGTCCGTGATGCGAATCGGTTCCTCGCGAGAAGTATCAATCGACGAAAATATGTCCTGCGAGGAAATTCCCATCGACTGCAGTTTTGTGGAAGCGATACGCACGAGATTCAGCAGTTGGAAAGCCTCCATCTGCTCGAGCCACTCTTCGGAGCCGTAGTCCGACTCTTCTTCCGCCACGGATTCCGACTGGGGACAAAGGGTAAGCGCGTCCAACGCCAAAAAAGCCTCAAAGCCAAGAAAATGTTCCATATCTTATATTATTTTGCAAAGATAAGAAAAAAAGGATGATTTTTCGGCAAGCCTTGCCAAGATTTTGCCGCCTTGGCGAATAGATGTACTTTTGCAACAGAAAACAAAACGAAAACAAATTCAAATAACTTAAAATTTACACACCATGAACGAAAGATTTATTACGAGACAAGGCATGATTTTCATGAGCACGAGCAAAAGACAGTTTCAGCCGAACTTGCAAATTGCGCAAAGTCGCAAACTAGAAGACGGCACCTACCATGGAGAGCGCATCTATTTGAACCGCCAAGAGTTGATTGCGTTGCGGGAGCACATCGACAAAGCCATCGTTGAAATGGAGCGAATAGAGAAAGATGCACACCAAAAAGAATCTCAAGAAGGGAGACCGATTTACGCCAATCAAAAATGGAACGAGACTGACGACGAGCGATTGGAAAAAGATTTCGACTCGGGCATCTCAACCGACAAGATAGCCCAGTACTTGCAACGTTCCGAACGCGCTATCTGGTACCGACTGCAGCGGATTGGAAAAATCAAAGACGTTCCACAGCAATTCCTCATACCTGCAAAGGGTTGACAAATTCTCCATCAAAAACAAAAGGCCCGACATTCGTCGGGCCTTTTGTCATTTATGCTATAGGGTAATGAATTACCAGAGGGTAACGCGTTTTTCGGGAGCGAGATACATACCGTTACCTTCCTTGATTCCCCAAGCTTCCTGGAATGCAGTGATATGTGGCAAGGTGCCATTTACACGCCATTTGCCAAGAGAGTGGACATCTTCGGTGGTAAGACGCAAAGCCTCTTTGTCGCGGATGTTGCCAGCCCAAACGCCTGCGTAGGCAAGGAAGAAGCGCTGTTCAGGAGTAAAGCCGTCCATCTTTTCCTTGTTGACTTGCAGTTTTTCGATAGCGTTCTGCATGGCGAGGAAGGAAATGTTCAAACCACCATTGTCGGCGATGTTCTCTCCAAGGGTGTATTCACCATTAGCGTAGGTTTCAGGATCGTCAAGCACCTTGATGCCGTTGAAATGTTCAACAAGCACCTGGGCATTCTTGGAGAAATTCTCGGCGTCGGAGGGCTGCCACCAGTCGGCGAGGTTGCCGTCGAGGTCGTAATGGCGACCTTGGTCGTCGAAGCCGTGAGTCATTTCGTGTCCGATAACAACTCCGATAGCGCCGTAGTTTACAGCGTCGTCAGCGTTCATGTCAAAGAAAGGAGGCTGCAAGATACCTGCGGGGAAGCAGATTTCGTTGGTGGAAGGATTGTAGTAAGCGTTGACCATCTGAGGTGGCATCTGCCATTCGTTGCGATCGGTGGGCTTGTCGATTTTGCTTATCATGTAATCAACATCAAAACGATTGCTGCGCAACACATTGGCAAAGTAGCTGTCGTTCTTGATTTCAAGCTTGCTGTAGTCACGCCACTTGTCGGGATAGCCAACCTTGACGAGGATAGCGGAAAGTTTTTCGAGAGCCTTTGCCTTGGTCATGTCGCTCATCCAAGCGGCACCTTCGATGCGCTGGGCAAATGCTTCCTTGAGGTTGTCAACGAGGGTAACCATGCGGTCTTTGGCCTCTTTGGGGAAATATTTCTCGACATAGAGCTGTCCGAGAGCTTCGCTGAGAGCGCCATCAATGGTAGAAGTTACGCGTTTCCAACGAGGACGGTTCTGCTCACGACCTGACATTTCCTTGCCGTAGAAGGCGAAGTTTGCATCCACGAAATCATCGCTCAAATAAGCAGCTGCCAAGTTGATGATGTTCCATGCATAGTATGCCTTGATACTCTCAACATTCTCTGTAGCAAGTACTTTTGACACTTCTGCGATGTATTCGGGCTGACACATGTTGAAGCTTTCGAGCTTGGGCAGACCCATAGCGGCGAAATAGTTCTTGAAATCGATAGCGGCAGCCATCTTCTCGGCGTCGGCGAGTTTGGTCATGTGGTAAGTCTTGAAAGGATCACGGTTGGTGAGGTTGTCGTACTGAGCCTTTGCCAAACGAGTCTCGATGTTCATCACCATCTTGGCGAGTTGGTTGGCGGGAAGGTTGGCGAGTTTGTCGTAGCCAGCGAGCGCGAACTCGGTAGTCATTAGGTTCATGTAGGCGTCACGCAAAGGAGCGTTCTTGGCTTCGAGGTAGTAGTCGCGTTCGCCCATACCGATACCAGTCTGATAAATCCATGCAATCTGCATCTTGCTGTTGGCGGGGTCGGCTTCGCTGAAGAGCGCGAAGAAAGGATCGATACCCTGAAGATGGAGCTGTGCCAATTCGGCGGTAAGAGCCTTGCGGTCCTTAAGTCCGGTGATTTCCTGCATCAAAGCGGCGATAGGTTCAGCGCCCTGTTTCTGAAGGGTTGCGCTATCCATACCAAGGTTGTAAAGCGTAGCGATTTTGTCTGCCACGCTGCCCGGCTGGTTCTTGGCCACGCTCACCGAATCGATGATGGAACGAAGCTGTTTTTGGTTGTTCTCGGCCAAGAGGTCGAAGGAACCGTAGCGAGCATGTTCAGCATCCAAAGGATGGCTGTCCATCCATCCGCCACATGCATAGCGGTAGAAATCCTCAGCGGGATCTACAGTGGTGTCCATGTTCTCAAAATGAACACCCGAAGTCAGCTCAACCTTTTCGTTACGATGGCAAGCTGTAGCAACAAGAGCAATACTCATAACTGCTAATAAAGTTTTTTTCATGGTATTATGAATTTAAATATAAAATTGTAACAATATCAAAGTAGCATTGCTAAAGAATCATCAATCCCAGCCGCCAAACAAGAAAAATTTCAACGACATGCCAAAATAGCAGATGTCGGTCATTGCATACTGGATATTTCTGAAAGAGTAGAAATTAGCCTCAACATTGCCAGGCATCTGTTCGTAATGAATGACGTCATCTACGCCGTTTATGTCGTAATAGACATTTTGCGATGCGTTATAGATATTGTAAGGCTTGGTGATGTCGAAGGAAAGAAACATCGACAATTCCATAAAAGAGCATTCCAAACCCAATTCAAAACGGGCGGAATGACTTATTGGATTTACAATATCTTCGAAATCAAAACGTTTAAAATCTCTTCCGTTACCAAAATCATATACGGGATTGCCGTGAATATAAGATACCGTAGGAATGTCCATATACACACGACCCCTGCGATTCACATTAAAATAATAGCCCAATCCCGCAAAAAGCACCACATGACGGTCGATTTCCAAAAAATTCCATCGAATAGCCGCATAGGTGGAAAACTGCGTAAAACCGACCGTAGGCTGCCACATAAGCGAATGGAAATAAGGATCGTCATAAACGGCCGAATCATCTCCACCTTCATGGAAAGATATTCTTTCTCCAAAGCGGAACGTGAATCTGTCGTCAAGGCTGTTAAGGCGCAGTTCAATAGGAAAACCAAAGTTGAAAGCCTCGGTGCTTACGCCAAAATCGGCGCCAATACCGATGGCAAAAGGTGTGTTACCTATACCTTGGCAAGAGGCAGATTTGTGCGTCGCACCATAACCGTCGAAGCCGGCTGCAGCCTTTCCCGAAAAGGAAGCAAAGCAAAACAAGGCCACAAAGAAAACGATTTTTTTAGTCATAGGTAGTTGATTTTATTTAATTAATATAGTACAATTAATTAGTTGTCATTCGCGTTGAAAAATTGCAAATTTACACTTTTTTTTGAGATTTATGAATTTGTATTTCCATTACACAATACTGACAATTTGTCACCAAATGTTTTTTGGCACAAAAAATGCACAATAACTATTGTCAAATTTTGATTACTAACACTTAAACATACACATTATGAACATTAGACCTTTAGCAGACCGTGTTTTGGTCAAGCCTGCAGAAGCAGAACAGAAGACCGCCTCTGGAATCATCATCCCCGACACCGCAAAAGAAAAGCCGCAACGTGGCGAAGTCATCGCTGTTGGCAATGGCACCAAGGATCACGAAATGACCGTTAAGGTTGGTGACAGCGTTTTGTATGGCAAATACAGCGGCACCGAAATCGAACTCGACGGCACCAAATATATGATTATGAAAGAAAGCGACATCTACGCTATCATCTAAAGAACAGATTTGAAGATTCGAAGATTTAGAAGATTCGAAGATTCAACAAAACACAACCAATCACATTAAAATATTAAGAAATGGCAAAAGAAATAATCTTCAATAATGACGCTCGCGAACAACTTCGCAAAGGCGTTGACGCATTGGCTAACGCAGTAAAGGTAACTCTCGGACCTAAAGGTCGTAACGTTGTCATCGACAAGAAATTCGGTGCTCCTCAAGTAACCAAGGACGGTGTTACCGTTGCCAAGGAAATCGAACTTGAAAACGGCATCGAGAACATGGGTGCCCAGATGGTTAAGGAAGTCGCCAGCAAGACCAACGACCAAGCTGGTGATGGTACCACCACCGCTACCGTTCTCGCTCAGGCTATCGTAAACACTGGTTTGAAAAACGTTACCGCAGGTGCCAATCCTATGGACCTCAAACGTGGTATTGACAAGGCTGTTGCAGCCATCGTGGCCGACATCAAGGCTCAGAGTCAGGAAGTTGGTGGCGACATCAACAAGATACGTCAGGTTGCTACCATCAGCGCCAACAACGACAGCACCATCGGTGACATCATCGCCGAGGCTATGGAAAAAGTTACCAAGGACGGTGTTATCACCATTGAAGATGCCAAGGGTATCGACACCAGCGTTAAAGTCGTCGAGGGTATGCAGTTCGACCGCGGCTACATCAGCCCCTATTTCGTAACCGACACCGAGAAGATGGAATGCACCTACGACAATCCTTATATCCTTATCTACGACAAGAAGATCAGCACCATGAAAGACCTTCTTCCCGTACTCGAAAAGGTTGTCAACACCGGACGTCCTATGCTCATCATCGCTGAAGACGTTGAGAGCGAAGCCCTCGCAACCCTCGTGGTCAACCGTCTCCGTGGCAGCCTGAAGATTGCCGCCGTAAAGGCTCCTGGCTTTGGTGACCGTCGCAAGGAAATGCTCGAAGACATCGCCATCCTCACCGGTGGTACCGTCATCAGCGAAGAAAAAGGCTACAAACTTGAAGACGCCGACCTCAGCATGCTCGGCCAGAGCGAGAAAGTCAGCATCGACAAGGACAACACCACTATCGTTAGCGGCAAGGGCGACGCTGAGATGATCAAGGCTCGCGTAGGCCAGATCAAGGCTCAGATTGAAAAGACCACCAGCGATTACGACCGCGAGAAACTGCAGGAACGTCTTGCCAAGTTGGCAGGTGGCGTAGCAGTCATCTACGTAGGCGCAGCTTCCGAAGTTGAAATGAAAGAAAAGAAAGACCGCTTCGACGACGCTTTGCACGCAACCCGCGCAGCTGTTGAAGAAGGCATCATCCCCGGCGGCGGCACCGCACTGATCCGCGCCATCGAAAAACTCGACGCCGTTAAGCCCGAGAACGAAGACGAAAAACTCGGTATTGAAATCATCCGTCGCGCCGTTGAAGAGCCTCTCCGAATGATTGTCGCCAACGCAGGTCTTGAAGGCAGCGTTATCGTCAACGAGGTGAAGAAAGGTTCTGCCGACTACGGCTACAACGCTCGCGCAGAGAAATTCGAGAACCTCTTCCAGAGCGGCGTCATCGATCCCGCCAAGGTTACCCGTGTAGCATTGGAGAACGCAGCTTCCATCGCTGGTATGTTGCTCACCACTGAGTGCGTGCTCTGCGACATCAAGGAACCCGAACCCCCGATGCCCGCTGGCAATCCTGGTATGGGCGGCATGGGTGGAATGTATTAATACCCAGATTGTCAATAAAAAAGGAAGTCACGCGACTTCCTTTTTTTTATTCGATTGACAGATTCAATAGAATTTCGACAACCCATTAACATTTTTCCTCATGAAAATAGCAGAAATCGTTTCATTTCTTGACGCTACTTTTCACCCTGAATATCAAGAAGACTACGACAACGCCGGGTTTCTTTTCGGCAACCCTCAGCAAGAAATTCGCGGCGTGATGGTGGCACTCGACCTCACACCCGAAGTCATCGACGAGGCTATCGCCAAGCAGTGCAACCTCATCGTCACACACCATCCCTTCATTTTCAGTGGCATCAAACGCATCACGACCAACAACACCGTCGGCAGAATGATCTTCAAAATGGCGCAGCACCAAATCTGCGTCTATGCAGCACACACCAACCTCGACAACCTCAAGGACGGAGTGAATGGCATATTGGCGCAGAAGCTCGGACTGACAGATTGTCACATTCTGAAACCCTTCAACGGCGACCCCGAAGTGGGTGCCGGCATGGTGGGCATGTTGCCTCAAAGCATTGCTACCGAGGACTTTTGGAACAATGTCAAGCAGACTTTAGGACTTGCCACGCTCCGCATCAGCAACCCCTGCCACACCAAGGTGCAACGCATCGCCATCTGCGGAGGCGCAGGCAGTTTTCTCATTTCCGATGCCATTGCCGCCAAAGCCGATGTTTTCTTGACAGGCGACCTCAAATACCACGATTTTCAACGTGCCGAAAACCGCATTATCCTTGCCGACATCGGTCACTACGAGAGCGAACAATTCTCTAAAGAATTAATTTATTCTATTATTTCGAAAAATTTTAGTAACTTTGCTTGTTTTATAGCTGCCGTTGACAGCGGCTTTGTTCGTTATATTTGATTATTGTACAATAAAATATATTAAAAATGGCAAAAAAAGCTACAACCTCACAAGAGACCGAAACCTTAGAACAACCCATCACCGAGAACCAGCATCTCCTCGATGTTGATATTGCCATCGAAAAACGATTGGTAGCACTTTACACCTTGCAGCGTGTGGATTCCGAGATCGACAAGATCCGCATCATCCGCGGAGAGTTGCCTCAGTCTATCCAAGACCTCGAAGATGAAATTGCAGGTTTGCAGACTCGTATCGAAAACTTCACCAACGATATCAACCTCAAGGAAAGCAGCATCAAGGCCCGCAACGCAGAAATTGAGGAGCACAATGCCATGATTAAAAACTACGAGAAGCAGCAGGGCAACGTTCGCAACAACCGCGAATACGAGGCCATCAACAAGGAAATCGAGTTCCAAGGTCTTGAAATCCAGCTCTGCGAACGCAAAAACCGCGAAGACAACGCTGGCATCAAGGAGTTGAACCAACGTATCGAAGCCGCCAATCTTTTGCTTTCCAACCGTCAGAACGAGCTCAATATCAAGAAAGACGAACTTGACGACATCATCAAGGAAACCGAAAAAGACGAAGAGAGACTCTTGTCAAAATCTAAAGAGCAGGAACAATACATCGACGAACGCTACCTCTCTGGATACAAGCGTATCCGCAAGGCAGCCCGCAACGGTCTTGCCGTAGTAACCATCGACCGTGACGCCTGCGGTGGCTGCTTCAGCAAAATCCCGCCCCAACGCCAAACCGAAATCAAGATGCACAAGAAAGTCATCGTATGCGAACATTGCGGCCGTATCCTTGTTGATGACGACATCGCCAACAAAGCAGCAGAGTTGCTGAAATAACATAACAAAGTGACCAGTGATTTGTGAATAGTGAACAGCAAATTGGAACTTTAAACTCATTCTCAATTTTAATTCCCTTAACTTTTAAATATCATGACCCACTATATTTCTTCCGAACGACTCACCCTCGCCCGTGTACAGGAAATTATCGACAAGAAGATGGACATCGCACTGAGCGAAGATGCTATTGCTCGCATTAACAAATGCCGCAATTACCTGAACAAAAAGATGGAAACCCAGAAAGAGCCCATCTACGGCGTTACCACCGGTTTCGGTTCACTCTGCAACATTTCCATCAGCAAGGAGCAGCTCAGCCAGCTCCAGAAAAACCTCGTCATGAGCCACGCTTGCGGCGTGGGCGACGAAGTTCCCCAAGAGGTTGTAAAACTCATGCTCCTGCTCAAGGTGCAGAATTTCTGCTTCGGTTACAGTGGCGTCCAGCTCCAGACCGCCCAGCGTCTCGTTGACTGCTTCAACAACGATGTTCTGCCCGTTGTCTATCAGCAAGGCAGCCTCGGCGCCAGCGGCGACCTCTGCCCACTCGCCAACCTTATGCTTCCCGCCATCCTCGGCATGGGTGATGTCTATTACAAAGGACGTCGCTGCGATGTCAAGGAGGTCTATGCCGAAAAAGGTTGGGAACCCATCACCCTTCAGAGCAAGGAAGGTCTTGCACTGCTCAACGGCACTCAGTTCATGAGCGCCTACGGAACCTGGTGCATTCTCAAGGCTCAGCGTCTCAGCCGTCAGTCCGATATGATTTTGAGCCTCAGCCTCGACGCTTTTGACGGTCGTATCGAACCCTTCTTCGAATCACTCCACATGGTACGTCCCCACAAGGGTCAACTCCAGACCGCCGAAGCCGTACGCAACTATACCGAAGGCAGCGAGATCATCAAACGTCACAAAGAGCACGTTCAGGATCCTTATAGTTTCCGTTGCGCTCCTCAGGTTCATGGTGCAGCAAAAGACACCATCGCCTATGTGGCTTCAGTCATCGAGACCGAAATCAACTCCACCACCGACAATCCTATCGTTTTGCCTGACGAAGACCTCGTCATTTCCGGCGGCCACTTCCACGGCGAGCCCATGGCTATGGTTTTGGATTTCCTCGCTATCGCCGTCGCCGAGCTCGGCAGCATCAGCGAACGCCGTACCTATCAGCTTATCGACGCCAAGCGCGGTCTGCCCAGTTTCCTCGTCGCTAAGCCAGGTCTCAACAGCGGTTTCATGATTCCTCAATATGCAGCGGCGGCTATCGTAAGCCAGAGCAAGCAACTCTGCACGCCTTGCAGCGTTGACAGTATCCCCAGCAGCCAGAACCAGGAAGACCTCGTGAGCATGGGCGGCAACGCAGCCACCAAGTGCTACCGCGTGATGGAAAACACCGAACGCGTGTTGGGTATCGAGATTTTCAACGCCGCTCAGGCTTTGGAATTCCGTCGTCCTCTGAAGAGCAGCCCCTTCATCGAGAAGTTAGTTGCCGACTACCGCAAGGTCGTCAATTTCGTGGACATCGACGAGGTGATGTACAAACACATCCACGCCAGCGTGAAGTTCCTTCAGGAAATGAAACTCGACTAATAACAAACAGCTCTGCAAAGAGCATAAAAGATAAAAAGGTCGCCTAGTTTAGGCGACCTTTTTGTTTGTCATTTTTTCTGATATCGCCACATCTGCCACAATTCCTTTTCGTCAGCCAGCTCAAGATTGCAACGATACGGCAATTAGCGAAATAACGCACCGATGAAATTCGATTTTGACAAGAAGAAATCCAACATTCACATTTTTTTCGTATCTTTGCAAATTCAAACAAAACCGTTACTCGAATGTAGAATCTTGACCACCACAGTGATCGACTAAAAAAGAAAGGGGGACCCCATGATAGAGACTATTCAACATGAGTCTTTGAAATGGCAACATATCACGAATCCGAGCGAGGAGGATTACCGCTACCTGTTGGAAGAATACAAATTCCACCCCTTAGACATCGAAGACTGTCGTGGCACCAACCAGCGTCCTAAGATTGACGAGTACGACGACTATTATTTCCTAATTCTTCATTTCCCCTATTTCGACAAGGGCAACAAGTTTATCCGCATCCGAGAGGTAAAGATATTCTGGGGCAAGGATTACATCATCACCATCGGCAAATCGCATTGGGTGGTGAAAAAGTTTTTCGACGACCTGAAAGAAGACTTGCTGAGCAAAGACGAGGACGCAATGGAGAAACTTTCGTCGAGCGACCTGCTGCTCTACCATATCCTGGACCGACTGATGGTTGAGACATACACGCTCATCATGCGCGTGGGCGCCGAAGTGGACCTTATCAACTACGACATTTTCAACAAGAAAGCACGAAGCATCATCGAGTTGATTTCCATCACACGACGCAACATCATTCTGCTGAATACAACATTCAAACCTCAATTGCGCGTGCTCCACATGTTCGAGAGCGGCGGCGTGCGAGGATTCGTGGATCCAGAGCAAATGGACATGGAAGACTACTGGGGCAACATCTTGGACCAGTACCAGAAGATGTTCGACTCTATTGAAGATTACGGCGAATTGATTGAAGGTCTCTCCAAGACATTCGATTCGTTGCAGGCCAACAAAACGAACGAAATCATGAAGGTGCTTACCTATTTCAGCACCATCATGCTTCCCTTGACCGTGGTCACAGGCCTCTTCGGAATGAACGTGGAGTTTCCTTTCGTAACCAACACCAGGTCGTTTTGGATCATTCTCAGCGCCATGGTGCTGCTTATGGCGTTGCTCATCATCTTCTTTCAACGCAGAACGAGAAGATAATTGACGATGGACAACATTGACATCAATGGCGAAAGTTTTTTCGACCAGGAGCAAGAATTGTTCTTCGCCCCGGAAATCCGCGCAGGATTTCCCAGTCCGGCCGAAGAATATCAAAACGGAGGGCTCGACTTCAACAGAGACCTGATTCAGCACCCCGAATCCACATTCTACGGTCGCGTCAAAGGCGATTCGATGATAGATGCGGGCATCTCGGACGGAGACATAGCCGTAATCGACAAGTCGCGCGAGCCCAAGAACGGTTCAGTCGTCGTGGCATACATCAACAACGAGTTCACCATCAAATACCTCGACACCACCCACAAGTCGGAAGGCTATATTGAGCTAAAGCCCGCCAACGAAAAATACCCCGTAATTAGAATCAACGGAAACGACGACTTTGAAGTCTGGGGCGTGGTGGTATATGTGATAAAGAGTTTCAAGGTTTAAGCGATAAGATTTATTTAAACCAAAGATTAGGAATCACATTCACTAATCACAAATCACTTTTCACCATTCACAATAATTCCACATACTACGCCGTCATCGATTGCGACAACTGTTTCGTGTCGTGCGAACGAGTGTTCCGACCCGATTTGCGCAACCAACCGGTAGTCGTGTTGTCAAACAACGACGGTTGCGTAGTGGCACGTTCCAACGAAGCAAAAGCCATGGGCGTTAAAATGGGCATGCCCTACTACAAAATGCGCGAGCAGTATGGAGACAGAGTTGTTGCATTTTCAGGTAATCATGAACTTTACGGCGACATGACCGACCGCGTGATGTCCATTGTGAAACGGCAGTCGCCGCATTTCATACGTTATTCCATAGACGAGGCTTTTCTGATATTGAACAACAAATCCGCCGACGAGCTGAAATCATGGGGAGAAGCGCTGCACCAAGAAATACGACGCTCGACGGGAATGCCCGTAAGCATCGGCATCGCCGCCAACAAAACCCTCGCAAAAATGGCGTCACACTTTGCCAAACACTATGCGGGCTACAAACACTGCTGCGTGGTGGACAGCGACGAACGCCGCATAAAGGCCTTAAAACAGTTTCCCATTGGCGAAGTATGGGGCATCGGCCGGAAACTCACAGCACGACTCGCCTCAATGGACATCACCATGGCATACGACCTTGCCTGTCGCAGCAAAGAATGGATGCAATCAACCTTTGCATTGCCGACCCTCCGCACCTGGAAAGAGCTCAACGGGGAAGACGCAGTACCAACCGAGAAACCTACCGAAAAAAAGAGCATCTGCGTAAGTCGCAGTTTCGACGGAATGATAAGCGATCTCGACATACTACGCACCTATGTAGCCAATTACGCCACCCGTTGCGCCGCCAAACTACGCCGTCAAAACACTTTCGCCACCATTGTAGGCGTATTCATCGACACCAACCGATTCCGCAACGATCTTCCACAATATAGCAACTATTTCGAAAAGAAACTCCTCACCCCTACCAATTCCACAATCCTCATTACGCAATCCGCGGAAGAATGTCTTGAAAAGATGTGGCAGAAAGGATTTCAGTTCAAGCGTGCGGGCGTGGTTGTGTCAAGCACAGAACAAGGTGCTGGAATACAGACCAACTTGATAGATTTTAGCGCAAGCAACTACGAACGAATGAAGCAGTTGGACAAAGTGATGGACAAGATAAACCGAATAGAAGGCTGCGAAACAATTGTTTTGGGCTCACAACAATTCCCTCATAGTCCGAACCAGTCAAAGTCGCAGAAATTCAACGATGTATTAAAGCACGAACATCGAAGTCCCTGTTACACTACGCAATGGAATGAAATAATTGAATTAAAATAATGGAAATTGACAATAAAAATCCACCGACACGCGTCGCAAAAAACTGTCATTTTTCAATCGCAAATCTTGTCCAAAACTCCATTTTATTATTCCCTATTTTTTTCGTAAATTTGCAAATTGATTTTCATTTTCGAAACATTAAAATATTTTTATATGGAACACACTCGTTGCTTAATTATCGGATCCGGTCCAGCTGGTTACACCGCAGGAATCTATACCGCACGCGCAGACCTTCACCCCTTGCTTTATGAGGGAATGCAAGTCGGCGGACAACTCACCATCACCACCGAAATCGAGAACTTTCCAGGCTACCCCGAAGGTATCTCTGGTCCTAACATGATGCTTGATCTGCGAAAGCAAGCACGTCGTTTCGGCACCGAATGCCGCACAGGTAGCATCATCAGCGTTGACCTCTCAAAACGCCCATTTATCTGCGTTGACGACTTCAACAACGAAATCGAGGCAGAGACAATCATCGTAGCCACGGGAGCTTCGGCCAACTGGATGGGCATACCCAGCGAAAAACGTTTCTACGGACAAGGAGTTTCCGCATGCGCCACCTGCGACGGATTCTTCTACAAAGGACTTGATGTCTGCGTAATTGGCGGCGGAGATACAGGATGCGAAGAAGCCATGTACCTCTCCACGCTCTGCAACAAAGTCTATCTGATTCACCGTCGTGACCAAATGCGCGCTTCCAAAGCAATGCAAGCAAAGGTGATGAACAATCCCAAGATTGAAATTGTTTGGAGTCATAAAATTCACGAAATCATTGGAAACGACCTTGATGGCGTAACAGGCGTGGATTTGGAAAATCTCAAGACCGACACCATTGAACACCTCGACCTCTCGGGTGTTTTCGTAGCCATCGGACACAAACCCAACACCGATTTTCTGAAAGGACAATTGGAATTGGACGAACAAGGTTACATCAAAGTCCAGAATCCCAGCAGCGCAACCAGCGTTCCCGGCGTATTCGCCGCTGGCGACGTTTGCGATCCTCATTACCGTCAAGCCATTGTGGCTGCAGGAAAAGGCTGCGTGGCAGGCATGGACGTTGAACGTTTCTTGCAGGACAACCAGTAATTCAAGAGTTCATTTGTCAGTTCATAGATTACAGCTTACAATTCACGGGCAGAAGAGTATTTTCCTGCTTTTCTGTTTGTTGCTGTTCGTTGGCATGACTTGGGCGCAAACGCCCGACTCGACCGATGACCAGCAACTTAAGGGGATTGTATTCGACAACGAAGAACCCGATAGTGTACTGAAGGGGAAAGTTTTCCAGTTCCACCTCGACCCGTTGCAAGTCAAAATCCAGCACATCGACCACCCAACGCTCAACCCAGCAGGGACACAATATCACGACCCGTTGGAGGCGTTGAACGGCGACTATTATCTTTCTCGCGGATTGGTGGGACAATCTCACATATCCATTTTTCCCAAAATGGTCAAGCCGTTGCGGTGGAGCTATCAACCCGACATCAACGCGGGCTACGCCAAACGCCCCGACAACGTGGTTTTCTACCAAACGCAGACACCTTTTACTTCACTGAGTTACCAAAGTTCCATCAAACGAGCCTATCAAGTAAACGTCATTCACACTCAAAACATTACGCCACGTTGGAATATCGCTTTGGACTATCATCTCATCAATCCCGAAGGCATCTACAGCAATTCCGACGTACTGAGTCATTATCTTGACGCTACGACAAACTACTATTCACGAGACTCCCGTTATCAGCTTTATGCTGGCGTCATCTGGCAGAAACTGAAAATTGACGAAAACGGAGGCATTCTCAACGACGAACTTTTCACCCAACGGAGACAGAACAACTTTGCAGGTATTCCCGTCAGGTTTATACAAGGAGGAAGCTTGTTCAACACGCTGGATCTTTTTACGCATCAAACCTTCAATTTCGTTAGACAGACACAGACTGTAAAGGAACGTCAGGAACTCATCGTGTCGCAAACCGACAGCAACAAGCTCGACACCATTTTCCACTACGACACCATTCTTCCTCAAACACCCCATACCATCAACCCTGGCGTAGTAGGATTGAATGTGGCCATGCAACGCAACGCCCGCAAGTTTATTGATTCTACCACGACCCACTATTATTCTGGCGAAATTTTCTGGAGCAACGACGCCTATGTGGATTCCCGTTGGCGCAACCCTTTGAAAGTGCGAGGTGGCCTAAGGCCTCAATTAGTGCATGTGAACGAAAACAACGAAAACACTTTTAATTTCTTCAACACAAGTCTTTTCGCCGATGTGTTGCTACACATTGGGAAAGCCGACATTTCGGCCCAAGCAGAACGGGTAAATAGTTCTAATTATACTAACGGGGACTACTCTCTCAACGCAAACCTCAATTTCCAGTTCGACAGTCTTACCACGATGGACATCGCCGCCACTTTGCAAGGCCGCGCGCCCGACTATTTCTTCTATCATTACAACAGCAATGGGCGTACTTGGGATTGCGATGACTTAAACAAAATTAGCACAAAACAATTGCAATTCGACTTCAACCGAGAGAATTTCTTCCATTTTACCGCTGCTGCACAACAGATTGGCAACCATGTATGGTTGGAAGGCGACACCTCGGCTTTGGCTCCCGTACAAGGCACGCAATCGTTCTGGCTCTTTCAAGGTCGATTAAACATGCAGCTCCAGCTTTGGGGGTGGCTGCACTACGACATGCAACAGATGGTTCAGTATTCGACAGACGAACAGCAACTGCGAGTACCATTGTTTGCAAGCAAGAACTCACTCTACACCAATATCTATCTTTTCAAGAGAGCTCTTAGAGCCCAATTTGGCGTGGACATTCGCTATCACACTTTGTTCTATGCCGACTCCTACAGTCCCGAAGCAGGAGCTTTCTACCACCAAGACGAATACAAAGTGGGAAACTATCTTTGGGCCGACGTATTCATCAATTTGCAAATCAAACACGCCTCCATCTACGCCAAGGCAGGTCACCTAAACAGTATCTGGGAACCTGAAGCACGCTATATGTTGTTCCCACACAATCCAGGAATCAATTTCGGTGTTTACTATGGCGTTATTTGGAAATTCTTTGACTAAAATGTGAACCTCCATAATTGATTCCTCACACATATTTGCTAAAACTAATACTTAAATATTAATCATCATGACTCTTATTGAACAAATCCGCGCAAAAGCGAAAGCCGCCAACAAACGCATCGTTTTGGCTGAAGGCACTGAAGAAAGAACCCTCAAGGCAGCCGACATCATCTTGAAGGAAGGTCTCGCACAGATTACCCTTTTGGGCAACGAAGCCGAAATCAAGAAGCTCTCCGCAGAATGGGGCTTGCAAAACATTAGCAAGGCCACCATTATCGACCCCGTAAGCAACGCAAAGAAAGAATATTACGCTCAGATGCTTTGCGAAATCCGCAAGAAAAAAGGCATGCAGATGGACGAAGCCCTGAAGCTCGTTGAAGATCCTCTCTACCTCGCTTGCTTGCTTATCAAGAACGGTGATGCCGACGGCGAAGTGGCCGGTGCAAAGAACGCTACTGGTGACGTATTGCGTCCCGCATTCCAGATTGTAAAGACCCTCCCCGGCGTTTCCGTAGTTTCGGGCGCTTTCATCATGATCCTGAAAGAGCAGACCTATGGAGAGAACGGAATGTTCGTTTTCGCCGACTGCGCAGCAACTCCTTGTCCTACAGCCGAAGAACTTGGCCAGATTGCCGTTGTTTCCGCACAAACCGCCAAGGCTATTGCCGGTTTTGAAGAACCTCGCGTAGCCATCTTGAGCTTCAGCACCAAGGGCAGCGCAAAGCACGAACTTGTTGACAAAGTAATCGAAGCAACCCGCGTAGCTCATGAACTCGATCCTAACGTAAAACTCGACGGCGAACTCCAAGCCGATGCAGCCATCGTTGCCAAAGTTGGTGCCAGCAAGGCTCCCAACAGCGACATCGCCGGTCGTGCCAACGTATTGGTATTCCCCGACCTCCAGAGCGGCAACATCTGCTACAAACTCGTTCAGCGTCTCGCTGGCGCAGAGGCAGTTGGCCCCGTAATGCAAGGTATGGCAGCTCCTATCAACGACTTGAGCCGTGGTTGCAGCGTTGAAGACATCGTAAACGTTGTTTCCATCACCGCCACCCAAGCAGCCGCTAAATAATCATAACGATTACAGCACAAACTAAAAGCCACTCCGTTTGGAGTGGCTTTTGTTGTATTTTAGCATTTTTAAATCATCTTCAAAAAGCCGACTTCCTTAGGTGTGAGTTCACGGTAGCGGCCACGAGGAAGGTCCTTCTTGGTAAGTCCGGCAAACACAACGCGGTCGAGTTTGTGGACATCGTAGCCGAGATGTTCAAAGATGCGGCGAACGATACGATTGCGGCCTGAATGCAACTCCACCCCTACCACACGACGATCGTTGGCCGATTCTACATATTGTACATCATCTACCTGAATGGGGCCGTCTTCAAGTTCAATGCCTTCAAGCATCTGACGCATATCATCCTTGGTGACGGGTTTGTTGAGCTCTACTTGATAAATCTTATAGACCTGCGTAGAGGGATGGGTGAGTTTTTTAGCAAGCTCGCCATCGTTGGTGAAAAGCAGCAGACCCGTAGTATTACGGTCGAGACGACCGACGGGATAGATGCGTTCCGAGCAAGCGCCGTCCATAAGCATCATTACCGTCTGACGTTCCTGAGGATCGTCGAGCGTTGTGATGAATCCCTTGGGTTTGTTGAGCAAGAAATAACGTTTTGCTTCGCTGCGGAGCGTTTCGCCACCATAAGAAACAACATCGCCCGGCTTGACCTGATAGCCCATCTGGGTCATCACTTCACCGTTCACTTTCACACTACCAGCGGCAATCAGCACGTCGGCTTCACGGCGAGAACAGATGCCCGCATTGGCAATGTACTTGTTGAGACGAACAGTTTCGGAATGGCGTGAGCTGGACTTGGTTGTAGATTGCTGATGAAGCTCATCATCCGTAATTTGTGGCTTGCGACTGGAAACCTTGGCGCGACGATCCTTGAAACTGTTACGACGAGGAGCCTCTTCCTCTGTGTCACGGGAACGACGACTTTTGAAGTTGTCACGACGTGGAGTCTCTTCCTCTGCGCCCTGAAAACGACGGCCTTTGAAACCATTGCGACGTGGACGAGATTCTTCTTCCTCTAAACCCTGAGATTTGCGATTTGCGAACTTTCGATTATCCTTGAAATTGTCACGGAACTTGCGAGGACGTGGCTTTTCTTGATAGTCGGTTTCCTCATCTTCAAAGTTACGTGGCTTACGAGAACGAGGCTTGTCGTCATGGGATTTTCTACGATCGGCGCCACCTCTTTTAGGTGCACCAGAACGCTCTCTGGACGATGATTCTCTTGTAGAGAAAGATTTCTTGGTTGTATTCTTTATCATTGTGATTATTATGAATTACTATTTATAAATTATAAGCGATCGCAGAATCTATTGTATGTACACCGATCACTGGTCACTATTTATTTTCTCCGCCCGCTTGGATTTGAGCCATTCTGTCATTTCTTCCGCCACGCGG
Organism: Candidatus Colimorpha pelethequi; assembly: GCA_018064245.1. Taxonomy (GTDB): domain Bacteria; phylum Bacteroidota; class Bacteroidia; order Bacteroidales; family P3; genus Colimorpha; species Colimorpha pelethequi. The sequence goes on along the minus strand of JAGHVO010000020.1, from coordinate 80,902 downwards.
TAGTCGCCACCAAAATGCATTACGTAAGGTCCTGCATTTTCAGTAGCCTGTAGGTCGAGAATCTTGTGCACTGATTCGGCAAGCATGATGAATATTGCCAACTTTTTCTTATGCAACCACATCAAAGCGCCTTGGTCTTCACGACAAGCAAGTGCGAAAATGTAGTTGACCTCGGTACAACTTTTCTTGATCCACACCAGAGCCTCTTCTTCTCCATCTATGGCATTGCTAAGAATGGCAAAATGAGGACGCTCGTTCTTGAAAAGCCACATCATTGCCTCTTCGTTGGCCCAAATGGCGCTACAAAAAGCCGCCAGTTCGGGAAATCCTCCTTCGATGAGAAAACGGAAAAAGTCCTTGTTGCCCTGCAACGCTTGGTTGAGGGCAAGAAGAACCTTTACATCATATTTTTCAAGAAGAGGAGTCATTAGAATTTAGAATTGAAATTGAGAATGAGTTTAGAGTTCCTATTCACAATTCACATTACCTAATCTGTGCGCCTAGTTGGGTTTCAAGATTCTTCTGCAACTTAGCCATTACAGACTCAATCTGTTTGTCGTTGAGTGTTTTGTCCTTATCCTGGAGGATGAAGTTGACGGCATAGGATTTCTTGTCTTCGGCCACGCCCTTGCCTTCATAAACGTCAAAGAGCGATACGCGACGAAGGAGTTTCTTCTCGGTGTTATATGCTACCTGCTCAATTTCAGCGAAGGTGACTTTCTGGTCGATAAGCAAAGCAAGGTCGCGACGCACTTCGGGGAATTTGGCGATTTCGGTATAGGTAACCTCCTTGTCGGGATAGGTTTTGAGCACCAAATCCCAATTGATGTCAGCATAGAAAACATCCTGCTTGCAGTCCATAAGTTTGAGTGTTTCCTTGCCCAAACGACCAAGGGAAGCAATTTGTTTCTTGCTGTCGCGGAACACGAGGTCAAGACCTTCGGCATAATAATGTTCCGTTGCGGGAACAATCTGAATGCGTGACATATTGACACGCATACGGTTGAGGATATTCAAGACATGAGACTTGAGATAGTAGAAATCGGTATCCTCCGTCTTGATTTTCCAGCTTTCAGACATCTGTGCACCCGTCATAAAGATAGAGAGATGCTGCACCTCTGAATATTTCTTGGTTACAGGAATGTTCTCGTCGGTAGGATTCTCGACATTGTTCTTGTAATAAGAACGGCCAAACTCATAGAGTTTCTGATCACGAATCTTATAGTTGAGGTTGCGAACGATGCATTCCATACCACAGTAAAGCAAGGTCTGGCGCATCACGTTAAGCTCTTTGCTCAAAGGATTGAGAATGTTGACACAAGCCTCAGCTGCAAAGTCTTTATTGCCTTCGTAGTATTCCGCCTTGGTGAGCGAGTTGTTCATAATCTCGCTGAAACCATTGTTAGTGAGATAGTCGGAAACGATATTCTGAAGCTTGCGCGGATTGGGTTTCTTTCCATAGGAAAGACAGCTGCTGAGACGCTCGTCGAAAGTGATGTTATTATAGCCGTAGATACGCATAATTTCTTCAACCACATCACATTCGCGATAGACATCCACCTTGCAGGTAGGAATGCGAAGCAACATACCATCCTTGTCTTCCTTTACAATCTCGATGTCGAGCGAGGTAAGTGCTGTGCGAACGGCGTCCATAGGGATTTCCTTGCCGATAAGATCAAACACACGACGGAAGTTTATTTCCACCTCGGCACGCTCGATGGGCTTAGGATAAAGGTCGATCATGTCGCCACAGATTTCGCCACCAGCCAACTGTTGGATGAGCAAAGCGGCACGGCGGATTGCCCAAATGGTGATGTTGGGGTCGCAGCCACGTTCGTAGCGGAAACTTGCGTCAGTCTTGAGGCCATGACGTTTGGAGGTCTTGCGAATGCTTACGGGATTGAAGTAGGCGCTTTCAAGAAAGATATTTGTGGTATTCATCGTTACGCCACTCTTTTCGCCACCAAAGACACCAGCGATGCACATTCCTTCCTTTTCGTTGCAAATCATAAGGTCGCGCGCGTCGAGCTTGCGTTCCACACCATCGAGGGTTACAAAAGGCGTATCCTGAGGCAGACATTTCACCACAACCTGACCGCCATCAATCTTGTCGGCATCAAAAGCGTGCATAGGCTGACCAACCTCCATAAGCACGAAATTGGTCACATCTACTACATTATTAATAGGACGTATTCCAACGGTACGGAGCTTGTTCTGCAACCAGTCGGGAGATTCCTGAACCTTGACGTTGCGGATGGTAAGGCCTGTATATCTGGGACAGAGTTCTGGAGCCTCGACGCGTACCTGGATGGGTTTGGCTTTGTTGACCGACTTCAGCTCAGCCACTTCAGGCCAATTGATATGAAGATTCTTGTCGTTGCGGGTGTTCAACACAGCCACCACATCGCGAGCAACGCCAATATGACTGGTAGCGTCGCTACGGTTGGCAGTGATGGCAACCTCAAGAGTGTAGTCCTCTTCAACATGGAAATACTCCTTGGCGGGCATTCCAACGGGAGCATCGTCGGGAAGCACCATAATGCCGTCGTGACTATTGCCAAGCTGCAACTCGTCGGCAGCGCAAAGCATACCTTCGCTCACTGCGCCACGCAACTTTCCCTTCTTGATTTCATAAAACTCTGTATCGGAAGTGTAAATTTTGGTACCAATCTGGGCGCAGACAACCTTTTGTCCTGCTGCCACATTGGGAGCGCCACAAACGATGTCTAAAGGACGCTCGCCACCGACATCAACGGTAGTGATGTGCAGATGGTCGGAATCGGGATGTGGAACGCAGGTGAGCACCTGGGCAATCACCACATGTTCCAGACCACCTTTGATGGTCTCAACCTTTTCGATACCTTCTATTTCAAGACCACTAAAGGTCAGCAAATCGTCAAGTTCTTCGGGAGTCAGCTCGGTGTCAACATATTCCTTGAGCCATTTGTAAGAAATCTTCATGAGTAAATTGTTATTTTATATTTTTATTATTCAGATGTTTAGATGTTCAGATATTCAGACAATATGAGTTAAGAAGTCCTATTCACAATTCATTGATTACTAGTCACCAATTCATAAAGCTTGTATTGTTGCGTAGGCAGATTGATGGGTGAATAAAGCGTGTCCAATTGCAAAGCCTTAAACTGCGTTTCGTCACCCAACAAAAGATGCTTGTTGCCAATCTGATTAGTCAGTGAGACATGAGCGGAACGCCAATAGTAGCCATGCAAACGATAGTGATCATAGTCCGCCTGTCCCACACTCACCAACTCGTCTTTTTGCAGATAAGGAACCACCAGTTTCATATCTTCCTGAAGTGCCACGTCCCTACCCGGCTTGCCGTAATGGGATGCGTTGAACACTATGGCGAAAATCGACAACGCCACGGCACAAGCCACAACGATACCACAAGCCAGCTTATTCACCTTGGAGCACCACTTGGCAATGAGGTCGTTCAAACCCGCAGCCACAGCCACAGCAAAGAATGGATAGACCGTAAGAATATAAAAGTCGCGCTGTTTCAAGCTTACCATAATAGGCAAAACACCACAAAGGGTGAGCAGCAACAATGGAAGTTGCGGAAGATGCGGCACGGTCATAGGGTCGGACTTGCAGCGACGCAGTTCCAACACAAATCCCACGATTACCAACGCCCACAAAATCAATGTCTCTTCAAAGAATTTGCGCACAATCCACCATCTTGTGGAGACCACGGGCTCGTTTATGGTTCCCACCACCTGAATCTTGAAATAATTGGTGATGAAATCCCAAGCGCCTGGCAACAGACACACCAGTCCGAAAGTGACCGCCATAGATGCAATCAGCAAAAGCGTGTTGGTTCCAGCGACATTGATTGCATGGGCGCGAGAACGAGTGAAAGCGTTGTCGCGAGGACGAGTCAGGAAAAGAATCAATGGCAACGCCAACGGATAAAGTCCCGTGAACCCTTTGGTCAAGAACGCCGCTACGAGCATTACACCCGCCAAAATCATTCGCCAAGTGCCACCACGCAAAATCAATAACACCGCCTCAACCACAAAAACCGCCATCGTACATTCCAGCATGTTCTCGTGCGAGTTGAGCGTCACGGCGGGAACCAGCGTCCACATCAACAGCGGCAGCCAACCCATGCGCATCTCAAAGCCCAACTGTTTCCACAACTTGAGCAATAGCCATGCCGTGAGGACGGTCATGAACATGGAATAGAACCTAACCACCCAGATGCCGTCACCGAAAATGCGATAGAACAGGCTGAGCAAACCCATTGCCAATGGAGGATGCTCGTAGAACTCAGGAAACTGCGTCAAGGTGTAGGAAGGATGCCAGAACGACCCGATGCCGTGCGCCATATTGTTGGCGACGTTCGAGTAAATCAAACCATCCATGAATAGTCCCGTAGTCAACAACGTATCCCCAATGATTGCCAAAAACAAGGCAACCACGAAGACATACATTGAACTATGGAAAAGACGGGACATAGGTGGTGTTGATTTGTTGAACTGTTGAACTGTTGAACTGTTGAACTGTTGAACTGTTGATTTGTTGATTTGAAGGTTTGGAGATTTGGATAATTGAGAATTGAGAATTATTAAGAGATCACTATTCACTTTTCACCAATTTTGAAACTGTCCTTCAAAGTGCAGGAGCGGTTGAAAACAAGGTGTTCGGGAGTGGAGTCGCGATCGGTGCAGAAATAGCCCATGCGCTCGAACTGATAGCGTACGGGAGCTTCCACGCCATTCTCGAAATGTTTCTCGATATTCGCCAAACTCGGTTCCAGTTTGCAGCCCTGCAACACGTGCAGTGAGTCGGGATTGAGGTTGTCGAGGAAGGTCTTGCCTTCGGGAGCCTCGTCGGGAGCTTCGGTAGCAAAGAGTCGGTCGAACAGACGCACCTCGGCATCCACGGCATGATGAGCGCTAACCCAATGGATAGTGCCTTTCACCTTGCGGCCGTCTGGAGCGTCGCCACCGCGGGTGGCGGGATCGTAGGTGCAATGGATGCAGGTGATGTTGCCTTCGGCATCCTTTTCAACGCTCTGGCAGGTAACAAAATAGGCATAGCGCAGACGCACCTCTCTGCCAATCGTCATACGGAAATATTTCTTGGGAGCGTCTTCCATAAAGTCCTCACGCTCTATGTAGAGTTCTCTGCCAAAAGGCACCTCACGTGTTCCGTCTTCGGGGTTCTCGGGATTGTTGACTGCCGTCAAAGTCTCATACTGACCTTCTGGATAGTTGTCAATCACCACCTTTACGGGATCCAGCACAGCCATACGACGCTGAGCTGTCTTGTTCAAATGCTCTCTCAACGAGAATTCGAGCAAAGAATAATCGATGATGTTGTCACGCTTAGCCACACCAATACGTTCGCAGAAGTTGCGGATGCTTTCGGGGGTATAGCCACGACGACGGAAACCGCAGATAGTCGGCATTCTCGGGTCGTCCCAACCACTCACGTAGTTTTCCTTCACCAACTGGAGCAGTTTGCGCTTGCTCATCACCGTGTAGTTGATGTTCAGACGAGCGAACTCATACTGATGGCTCGGGAAGATTCCAAGCTGTTCGATAAACCAATCATACAGAGGGCGATGAATGTCAAACTCTAAAGTACAGATTGAGTGTGTAATGTTTTCGATGGAATCGCTCTCGCCGTGGGCGTAGTCATACATCGGGTAGATGCACCATTTGTTGCCCGTTCTATGATGCTCGGCATGAAGAATGCGGTACATGATAGGGTCGCGGAACTGCATGTTCGGGTGCGCCATGTCAATCTTGGCACGCAGCACCTTGCTGCCGTCCTCAAACTCGCCAGCCTTCATACGTGCGAAAAGGTCGAGGTTTTCCTCCACCGAGCGGTCACGCCAAGGGCTGTTTTTGCCAGGCTGCGTCACGGTGCCTCGGTTTTGGCGGATTTCCTCCAAGGTCTGGTCGTCAACGTAAGCCAAACCCTTCTTGATCAACTCACAAGCCCACTCATAAAGCTGGTCAAAATAATCGGAAGCATAATGAATGCTGCACCACTCAAAACCGAGCCAACGGATATCGTTCTGGATAGCGTCAACATATTCGGTGTCCTCCTTTACAGGGTTCGTATCGTCGAAACGCAAGTTCGTCTTGCCGCCATATTTCTTAGCCAAACCGAAATTCAGACAAATCGACTTTGCATGTCCAATATGCAGATAGCCATTGGGTTCTGGAGGGAAACGAGTAAGGATACTTTTGTGCTTGCCCTCGCTCAAGTCACGCTCAATAATCTCTTCCAAAAAGTTTAGTTGTTTGTCTGGAGTTTCGTTGGTAGTCATAAATGATTGTTTTTATTTATTTTATATTGTTTCTAAAAGGTATTACGCCCAATTAATTAAATATACAAAAATACAAATAAAATTTCATTCTACAAAGCCCACAAATCAAAACCCATTTGTCAATTTGCAATGATATACTCATTGCATAAAGCATCACTTATTTCAATTTCTTTTCGTATCTTTGCATTTTCAAACCCATCAGTATATTATCAATTTTCAAATAACAATTTATGAAAAAGATCCTTATTGTCAGTCTCGCATCCATCGCACTGATGTGCGCATCTTGCAGCATTCTTTCCGACGTAGCATCCCAAGTACAAGGTCTCGCCAACCTCGCCAACTGTGAGTTCAACCTCAAGAATGTCAACAACCTCAGCGTTGCGGGCGTCAACGTAAAAGACATCACCAACGGCAACATCTCCGCAATGGACGTTGTGAAACTCACCACCGCCATGGTCAGCAAGAAAGTGCCTTTGAACATGGACGTCAACGTGAACGTAAAGAATCCAACCGACAAGAACGCCGTTCTCTCCGCTATGGACTGGGCTCTCGATATCCAGAAAAGCCAGTACGCAACGGGCACGCTCAACAAGCGCTACAACATCGTTGCCAACAAGACCTCCATCGTTCCCCTCAACGTGGGTACCGACCTCTACAGCCTCTTCTCCAAGAAAGGCGCCGAAGACCTCAAGAAATTCGCTTCTTCCTTCTCTTCCAACGGTCTCTCATCCGACCTTGACCTCCGCATCAAGCCCTCGCTGGAAGTCGCCGGTCAGACCATCAAGTACCCCAATTTCATCAACATTACCAAGAAATAAATATTTCAGATTTGAAGATTAGAAGATTTGGAGATTAGAAGGAGGATTCTATTCCTAATCACTAGTCACTGCAGAGTCTGAATATCTTAACATTTTATATCGATAAAAAAGCCGCCTCGTTTGAGGCGGCTTTTTGTTTGTTCGTAGTATGCTGATCTCGGATTTGAACGAATTAAAATCGAGAATTGAAAATTACCAGTCAAGGTTAAGGTTAAAGTCAAGGTCAATCAGAATCCCATTCCGAATCTAAACCACAAATTATCTTCCATCTGTTTCCACGATTTCACGGATTCGTCAAAAGCTTTTTTCGTACAAGCATTCAAGATGCTGGAAGCCTTAGTGTTGTCTTGCACAACCTCTTTCTCTGCTTTAGCCGCCATCTCAAAAGATTGCGTTTTCTGAGACTGTACCATATCCATAAATTTTTCTTTGGTGCTCTGCCATGCCACGGTGGCGAGTTTGTTTGCCTTGCGGTATTTCCAGATCAAGGCATTCTCGTCATAGCCTTTCTGTCCGCAATGACCGAAAACCTCAGGCAGCTCAGTCGTTCCACAGAAGATGGGAATGCGTGGCGACTGGGCGGGATTGTCAACCGACATCCAGCACACGCCACCCACTGCGTCGGGCAGCCAGTCGCGCAGCTGTGCCACAAAGCTATACGAGCACCAAGCCACACTCACCGTACGACGAAACTCAATAGTTCCTGGTGCAAGGTAGTTGATGGTGTTTTGCATATTACTGCTTATCCATGGATTGGCGATAGGACTGACAACCGTATCGTAATATACCGAGCCGTCTTCCGCCTTGTGTTTCTGGGGCATCTTCACGTTTTGACACATATCCATATCCGTACCTTCGTAGGTGGAGCGGAAAAGTTCGATGACCTCTTTGATATCAACATTCTTGTCGGGCTTTACGCTGAAAGGCAGCTCAGGCATATCGTAGGTAAGTCCCAAAGACGGAGCCAATGCGTTGAGGATAAAGAATTCACGTTCACGGAAGTTGCGACCATTGGCATAGCTGGCGTTGAAGGCTTTCCAAAAAACGAAATCCTCTTTGCCGTCCCACAGGTTGTATTTCTTGGCAACCTTCTCAATGTTGTCGGAGCAGAGGAAATTGGTCTTGTCTTTGCGGTTGAGCTTGCCGATACGCGGAATATTGGCACTCACAGCCACCTCATCGTCGGGCACACGCTGCGCAGCCCATACGCCACCAATCTTGTCTGGACCTTCGCCCAAAATCTCCATCTGCCAAATCTCGTTTCTGTCGGCAATGGTGATGCACTCGCCACCGTCGCCGTAGCCATATTTCTTGACCAAATCACCAATCAGCAACACCGCCTCACGAGCCGTAGTACAACGTTGCAATGCCACACGTTCCAGTTCCTCAATCAAGAACATACCATTCTTGTTGACCAAAGTGTCGGGGCCGCCGAAAGTGGTTTCTCCAATAGCCAACTGTTTCTCGTTCATACAGGGATAGGCAGTGTTGAGATAAGCGTAGGTGTGAGCCACCTGCGGAATTTCGCCTGCCAGTTTCACACCCGTCGAGTCGTCACGCGACACCGTATGCGCAGTGCCTTTGAACACCTGCAACATCTCCCCTTTTGTATGATCGGCTGCAGGTTCGATGGACATCCATGTACGATAGCGACCGTCACAGGTATGTGAAGTAATCACGCTGCCATCCGTAGTGGCCTTTTTGCCGACCATGATAGAGGTACACGACTGTCCCTGATACGCTTCGGGGTCAAGCAATTGCGCCTGCGTCAACGAAAAAGTCAGCAAGGCGGAAAGTAGAAGAATCGTTCTTTTCATATTTTCGAAAGTTTTAAGTATCTTCGTAACAATGCGTAGATAGGAGCAAATTATAAAAGTCAGTTTAGATTAGACGTTAATAATATGTCAATAAAACATTATACAGACCAGCATTCTATCAAATCAAGAGAGTATCTACACCGAATACAAGCAAGGGAATGCCATACCCTATATACCTTCCTATTTTTCAATAACAATTGCTTTGAAACCTTGAAAGAAGTCGTGGTGGCGGTATTCATAGCCCGTTCCGATAGGGACATAGACAGTGACTTGGGATTTGTCTATATTTTCGAAGATATCATTAATCCCGAAGATATCATTTCTAATCTTAACCTCACTGAGGTGTTCTATTCTACAATGGACTTCCTGAAGGCCTGTGCAATTAGAGAAGGCATAATCTCCTATCTCGGTCACGCTATTGGGGATTTCGATGCTCGTCAGGCCTGCGCAACGCAAGAAGGCAGAATCTCCAATCTCAGTCACACTATTGGGGATTTTGACGCTCATAAGGTGTGTGCAACCCTCGAAGGCAAAATCTCCTATCCGAGTCACGCTATTGGGGATTTCAATGCTCGTCAGGCCTGCACAATCGAGAAAGGCAAAATCTCCTATCCGTGTCACACTATTGGGGATTTCGATGCTCGTCAGGTCTGCGCAACCATAAAAGGCATTCTCTCCTATCCTAGTCACGCTTTTGGGGATTATCACCGCACCAATTTTGGAAGGCAGGCAGGTATGCAATAGTGTTTTGTCTTTTGAATAAAGAATACCGTCTTGTGCAGAAAAATGCTTGTTTCTCTCCACAACAATAATGCTCTTGAGGCCCGTACAACCATGAAGGACTCCAGGTCCTATCCGAGTCACACTATTGGGGATTTCGATGCTCGTCAGGTCTGTACACCCCTGGAAGGCACCTTCTCCTATCTCGGTCACGCTATCGTGAATAGTGATGCTTGTGAGTCCTGTACAACCCTGGAAGGCCCATTCCCCTATCTTCGTCACGCTATTGGGGATTTCGATGCTCGTCAGGCCTGTGCGACGTGAGAAGGCGTACTCTCCTATCTCAGTCACGCCATTAGGGATTATTATACGGCCATGTATATAATAATCACAGCTTACTAGTACAGTTTCTTCAATTTCAAGTGCTTTTATCATAATGAAAGAGGATTCAATATATTAATTAAAACGGAGATTTTTTTTTTGGGGGGGGGTAGTGCCTTTTAAAGAGATTTCTAATTCCTTATTTTAATCCTTCACATCAAAAAAACACCCCGAAGGGGATGCGTTCCCTCAATGGGATGCGAACACCTTATAATCAGATTTAATGAGAGTGAGCAACATCACTTTATTCCCTGCTCCCCTCTAATATGCGCAAACAACTGTGCAGAGGGTTCGATGATTTCGTCGGGGAAATCGTACTCGGGATGATGGAGTTCGGCGTGGGTTTCGCCTGCACCTATTCCAAACAAGACGCCTGGAATCTGCAATTGATATTCAGCAAAATCCTCCGACCAACGGAAAGGAGTCTCCTGCATCACCACATCGTAGCCAAACCCCGCAGCCAGTTTGCCCAATTCAGCAACCAATTGAGGGTCGTTTTCCGTAGCCTTGAAAGGTTCGCGATAGCTGGTTTTCAATTCCAAGTGATGGCGTATGGCTGCATCCTTGGCAATATTGTTGGCGGTATCAAGCAACAGATTCATCTGTCGATTGGTATAGGCACGCAACGTGAACATCACATCGGCACTTCCCGCTGAGGTTCCGAAAGCCTCCTCGCCCAAACGCACGCAAATCAGCGTAGCCTGTTGGAAATGCTGCAAGTCGGAAGGATTTGTATTAAGTTGCAACATGGCTTGGATTATTTCCGAAACGGCAAGTCCTGGATTCACACCTTTCTCGGGTGTTGAGGCGTGAGTCTCACGGCCTTGCAACCGATATACCACCCCCGAAGATGCCGCGGCAAAAGTACCCTTGTTGAGCACCACTTGTCCGAGAGGATAGCCAGGCAAGTTGTGCAATCCATAAATGGCAGCGACGTTTTGGAGCAGTCCACTTTGTACAATCTTCGCAGCCCCCATACCCGTTTCCTCTTCGGGTTGGAAAATCAGCATCGTGTTGAGATGTGGCAAGGGATTGGCTGCCACCAATTCGGCGAAACGCAACATTATGGCGGTATGTCCGTCGTGTCCACAACGATGTCCGATGGGCAACGCATCGATATCGGCACGGAAAGCAATGGTTTTCGCTTCAGGATCCGACTCCCAGATAGCCACAACACCGTAGCCACCCACATGATCGTAGAGATGAGTGGGCGACAAAGGTTTAAGATATTCAATAATGGTGTCGTGGGCGAATTTTTCCTCGCCCGAAACGCCAGGATTATTATGCAAAAGTTGACGAACCATGAAAATTGAGAATTGAGAATGAGTTGAGAGTTATGAGTTAAGAATCACTATTCACTGACCACCAACCTCTTAAATGTCTCGCCGCGGTGCTCAAAATTCTTGAATGCGTCGTAGGAGGCTGCAGCCGGCGAAAGAAGACAGATGCTTCCTTTCGCTGTATGTTCAAAGCACCATGGCACAATCTTTTCGTAGTTGTCTTCCAACAAGATATTGTATTTCTCGGGATATTGCAAAAGTGCATGGATGCGACTTCCAGCCTTGCCCACAAAAACAAGGTTGCGGATTGCGGTAGTGTCCAAAAAGGCGGCTAACGGCGCATAGTCTATTCCACGGTCGAAGCCGCCTAAAATCAGCGTATCCACGTTGCCCAAAGCCTTCACGGCAGCCTCGCAAGCGGCAGGAATGGTAGAAATGGAGTCGTTATAGAACGTAATACCCGCAAACTCCCCTACCCGTTCCAATCGATGCGGCAAACCCGAAAAGGTCGCAAGTGCCTCGGCGAAAGTATTTTTGTCCATCTCCATGAGCCGCAACGCACGCCACACAACAAGGATATTGCTGCGGTTGTGGTCTCCTTGGAGCGTTGATTGCAAAGAAGCGACCTCCTCAGCCTCTTTCAAGGCATAGGGGTGCATTTGGGAACAAATCCGCTGTTGCGACACCAAGTCAGCCAATTCCGCATTGTCGGTGGAATAGAAGAAATGATCGTCGGGAATCTGTCGCAACGCCATTTGCATCTTCGCCATCTTGTAGCCCATATAGTCGTGGTAGTGGTCGAGATGTTCCTGAAAGAGATTCAACAAGATACCGATATGTGGACCCCGATGGATGTTTTCCAACTGATGACAAGAGAACTCTGCGACAATAATGGATGCATCGTCTATCTGGTCGAGTATATCGAACAAAGGAATGCCAATATTTCCGGCAAGGATGACCTTCTTGCAAACAGGAGCCTTGGGAGAAATCCGAACCTCTTTTCCTGTATTCACAGCCCATTGCAGACTATGATAAATCAAACTCGTTGTAGTACTCTTGCCTTTGGTTCCAGAAACACCTATCGTTTGATTACCATACGCTTGCAAAAAGATGTCTGTCTGCGAAGAGATAATGTCCAAATCGCAATGGCCTTCGAAAACAAAAGTGGGAATCCCTGGAGATTTGAGAATCAAGTCGTAGCTGTTTTGCGCCAACAACGAATGGATTTCCTCATTGTTTTGCGCAATGTCGAACGGCTTTCCGGGAAACAGTTTTTGCAACAAGGCATGACTGCTTTTTCCCTCTCTTCCATAACCGGCAATAAGAATTTTCTTATCTTGTAGTATTCTTCTTAGCATTAAGTTTTAAAGTATAAAGTTTTAAGCAGAATGGACATTCAATCCTTTAAACCAATTTGGAAGCCAGCAAGTTCAATTCATCTTGCGACAAGTTATTGTCCTGAAAAAGATGTTTCAAATCCATCGCAGCCTGCGACGGGGCAAATCCACGTAAGAGGTAGGGCAGATTGTCGGCAGTGTACCATTTTTTCATAGTCATTCCCAAAGCGACGTTCACCTCATCGATTGTTCCTACACACTCGAAAGGTTTGGTTTCTGCCTTTCCTGCAAGTTCCAAAAAGAAGTTCTCCATCTCGGGATCGTCGAGCATGTTCTTGCCAAAGATGGAATTCAGACGTTCGGGGACGATGAAAGGAGAAAGGATGATGTAGGCGAACAGACACTTGGCACACTTTCCACACCAGATGTCCTGTTTACTGCCTGCGTTGCAGCTTTTGAAAACGTCAAAATATTTCTCATTCTGGGCAAAGAGCATAGCAATCTGCAACTCACTCAGCGGCCGCAAGAAACTGAAATAGTTGAACTGCGTAGAGATATTATCTTTCACATACTTGCGGAAGTCATTCTCAAACTCCAACGATTTGGAATACTGATGATTGACATTTGTACCCACCACAGTGCTCTCGTTGGCGCTGCTCTCGTTGGAGAGTGCCACATTGGGGATGCCGCTCAGCTGGGCAGCAAGCATTGTATAGAACGCCAACATTGCGGAAAAAGGAGTATGACCATTCAGGGCACCCTTAGCGTTGAGATCCAGCAACTGCTGGTCGATGCCTCGCTTAATGACAAGCACGTCGTCCATTGTGTATCCGCCAGCCTGTATGCACTCGATGGTAGCGCCACGAGGATTCATAATCAGCGGCACAACACTTTTCGCACCATTCGCACCACGCAGACACTCCAAAGTCACCACAGAATCTTTACCTCCTCCGATGGGGACAAGATACCGTCCAATCGACGATTGTGAATTGACAACTGAGAATTGATCGGAACCAGTCGTCGTAGAGCTGATGGTCATAAAGTCCTCAAGCGTCGCGCGGATACTATTGGTGTAGAAAAATTCGCCGAGTCCGTTGAAATAAAGTTTTTTCCAAAACGCTATCTGTTCGTCGGAAAGACATCCACAACGCACCTCCACCTTCTGGGGACAAAGACATTTCCAATAGCTGATGAGTTCCACCATGCCGATGTTGAATACAAGCATGTCCATCGCTGCCTTTTCCTGATTGAAATTCAAGAAAGGACGTGCCAATACATGCGCCTTTGGGTGGAACTCAAAACGTTGGCCACTGCCATCGATATGGAACAAAAAAGAGATGTGCAGCCCGTCGGACTGCACATCATATTCATAACCTTCATAGACGAATTCCTTAAACGTCTGACGATAGGTATTGTATTTTTTCTGGTTGTTCACCTTGAAAATTGAGAATTGAAAAATGAGAATTGATAATTATTTCAGGACGAAGCTTTTCTTGCCGATTTCGTGGCCGTTGGCGTAAAGCGTTACCCAATAGAGACCTGCTGCCATTTCCACGCTGTCGAGTTTGCGCCAAACCATGGAGAGTTTGCGCCCCATACCGGTAAACTCAATGTCCTGCTTGGCAGTGCACTGCATCGTTACGCCGGCCATTTCAAAAGCAATAGCATCGCCGTTGCTTACAAGGCGGTTGTTGGCGGTAGCCACACGAGCGTAAATGGTAACCGTACCAGGATCGATAACATTGTTGTCGAGGATGTTGCACTCTATCTTCAAACCAACGGTCTGGTCAGCTCTGTCAGTTTCCTTGATGGTGGCGCCACTGAATTTCTTGGCGGGGGTAACAGTCATACCATTGGTAACGAGGATGCTGGCCTGTTCAACCTTCTGAGCCAGACGGCTGTTCTCGGTCAAAGCGTCCTTGGCATTCTCCTGAATGTTTGCCATATCGGTACGCAACTGACTGTTTTCCTGACGCAATTGGGCGTTCTCGGCACGCAGACGCTCAATTTCGGCAGCGTAGCTGTCACACAAAGCCTGCAAGTCATCAAGTTTCTTGTTGACGGTACCTTTTGAAGGAGTTTCAGTTTGAGTGGCGACTTGCTGAGCTGCGGCAAGGTCGCGCTGTGCCTGCTGCAATGCTGATTCCTTGTCGCTGAGTTCTTTGCGCAGAGAAGCGATTTCTTGTTGCTGCTGTTCAACTTGCTGTTGCAAAGAGGTAACTTGCTGAGCGTAACGGCTGTTTGCGGACTCTTGGTCGTTCATGCCTTTTGACTGCTGCGCCACTCGAGCTTCACAATTGGCAAGTTGGGATTCCTTGTCGGAGAGGCGGAATTCAAGTTCGGAAATCTGTGATTCATAACGAGAAGCCTTGCTTTCGAGACTTTCAATCTTCGACTGCAACTGAGCATTCTTGGACTCCATCTTTGCCAACTCGGCATCACTCAAGGATGCGGAAGAAGACTTCTGAGCCTCAAGTTGTGACACTTGACCTTGGAGTACGGAAACCTGACCCTGCAAAGCGGTAACTTCCTGACGACAACTGGTCAAAGCGGCGTTGTCGGCATCGGAACTGGATTTCGACAAGTTAGCGATTCGGGCGTTGAGGTCAGCCACATCGGATTTCAAGGACTGTACCTCTTTGGAGAGTGCGCTGTTTTGGGAACCGAGTTCGGCATTCTGACGTTCCAAAGACTCGTTGCGACTTGCAAGTGCCTTGTTTTCGTTGGAAGCTGCCGTACTACCCTGACCCATGTCGGCAATCTGACTGCGCAACTGCTCAATCTGCTGTTGCTGGGTGCGGATTTGCTTTTGAAGCTTGTCAACCTCATCCTGGTTGCTTGAAGTATTGTTGTGACTGTTGGAGAGTTTTTCCAACTCACGCTGCTGTTGGTCAAGCTGTTTTTGCAACTTGGCAATCTGGCTTTCTTTCTGACGCACTTTTTCCTGAGCCGAAGCAAGCGCCTGGGAGTTATCGTTTCCACTGACATTGCTGCTGGAAGCATTGCGAGCTTGTTTCAACTGAGAAATAAGTTTTTGGATTTCTGCTGCCTGTGCGGCAATAGAACTATCTTTGCCTGCCAATTGGTCATGATACTGACCGCTCTCTTCCTGAAGTGCCTGGTATTGAGTCATCATGGAATCGAGACGTGCCTGCATCGCTGCAAGTTCCTCATTAGAAACTTTTTCATCATTGTTGCATGCCGAAAAAGAGCCTGCCAACAAGGCGGCTGCAACGACAAGCAACAATCGTTTTGTACGAGTTTTTTTCATATTGCAATACAAATTTATAATTCATTAATAATCTGCAAAATTAAGACTTTTTCCAATAATGAGAACCTCATATTTGAAAAACTTATAAAAAAAATGATGTTGATAACGGGAAAAGTACTATCTTTGCAGTATGATTTTAGGATTATTGGACGTGCGACACAAATTGCTGAAACTTGTGATGCTTTTTGTGATGCTGTGCGCAACAATTACGACTGCAGCGCAGACCAGCCTCAATCTCCATACGGGATTGGGGAAAGGCTTGTTTCGCGACCAAGGGGTCTCTCCCCTCACCTACCAGGGCGCCGTGATTCAGCCCGGACTGGATGTAAACATCGTGCGGCCTCGTTGGAGAATTTACTGCACTACCAAACTCACGGGTGGAATCTACAACCGCGAGTTTTCACAACTGAAAAAGTTCAACTATTCCACTTACGGCGGCAGTGCTGAATTGTTTGTAAAAGGATACTATAGTTGTTTCAAAAACGACAGATGGAACCTTCTTGGAGGTGTTTCTTTGGGCGACTACATCGGTTGCAAGAACACTTCCAAATTTATGAACGCCAATTTTGCTGTTGAGGATTTCATTTTCGTCGGACTGCAAGGACGTGCGGAATTCATCCTCAAGCGATGGAAATTCTACGGAGAATTGGGCGTCAATCCGTTTGCCTACTGCTATGCTCCTGGATTTTCTTATATCGACAACTTTACCGCCGACATCGACGACAAAGAATGTCTGTTCAACACATACGAATGGCACGGCGTAGGTTTTCCAGCGCTCTCCACAGAGATTGGCGCATGGCTCAACCTTCGCAGCGGAAACAGAATCGGATTGGCATACGACTGGGACTTTCTGACAACAAGAAACGCGACAGTTTGGAAATATGAAGAGGCGCGACATGCACTTGTGTTGCAGTTAGATTTCATCTTGAAAGCACCCAAACAATAAGACGAAAACATGAAACATTGGCTACTCATATTTATCGGATGCTTGCTGACTATTGGATGCGAAAAAGCCTTGATGGATGACGACCCTCAAGGTAGTGCCGTGGAATCGTTCGACTATCTTTGGGAGCGCATCGACCAGCAATACTCCTTTTTCGATGTCAAGGATGTGGATTGGCAGATGGTATATGACACACTTCGACCAAAGGTTTATGACGGAATGTCTAATGAGCAATTGTTCAGCATTATGGCAGAAATGCTCAATACACTAAAAGATGGACATGTAAACCTCATCGCAACCTTCGACGCGTCGCATAGCGATTCCATCTACTACAAGATGTATGCCCAGAGCAATCTCGACTGGAACGTGGTAATGCTCAACTACCTCACCATCAACCATCATTCAACAGGCAACTTACAACACAACTGCCTAAGAGACAGCAATGTCATCTATATCCGCTATGCATCGTTCTCCAACGCAGTAAGTGCCAGCCAGATGGACTACATCATCAAGCAATATCCAAAGGCAAAAGGCATCATCCTCGACCTACGACAGAATGGAGGCGGCAGCGTCGCAAATATCTGGAACCTGCTCCAAATCATGCCAAACCACGGCCAAGCACTTTATACGACACAAATCAAGAATGGTCCCAAACACGAAGATTTCGGGCCAAGACAAACGCTCTATGCACCAGCCGACTGCGGTGATTTCAAGCCTTATGCAAAACCCGTCGCGGTGCTGGTGGACAGAGGTTCCTATAGCGCAACATCTACTTTCGCCATCTGCACACAAGGTTACGAAAACATGATTCTTGTGGGCGACACTACCGGCGGCGGATTAGGCTTGCCAAACGGAGGAGAATTGCCAAACGGATGGAGATATCGTTTCCCTGTAACACGCACCATCGCCTTGGACGGCAACAACTACGAAAACGGAGTACCTCCCGACCTGTACGTCATTCTCGACAAAGACTCCATAGCCATCGGAATCGACAATGTGATAGAAAGGGCTTGCGATTGGATAATTGACAATTGACAAATAGCCCTTACAACATAAAACTTAAAGCTTAAAACTTAAAACTATTACACACTACATCATGAGTTTCTTAATTCGAGCAAGTTACCCCAATTACTACATGATTCGGCTTTACGCCAAGGAAGGCCGCGAAATCTTCAACAAAGACAACGACGACATTGCCAACACCTTGGAGGGCAACAAACCTGGCACGGTGATTTACACCGACAACGACGGATCTGTCAAGGAGTTTCCTCCTCGTTGGTACGATATGTTCTACCTTCTGAAATTGCACGACAAAGAACGTGAGGACTATTTCAACTTGCTTCTCAACGAAAAAGAACATCATGAGGAACTTGAAAAAAGTCGTGACGCATTTTGGAAGAACTGCCAAGAATACGCCCAGGCAAATCCATTGTGGGACAGCAACGAACTGATTACCACACTTACAACAGGTAATTTCACAGACGAAGAAATCAGCCACAAAGGACGCATCCTGCTTGACCTTACGCGAAACTGCTATCCTGTGCCTGATTTTTGCATCATCACTGCAGCGGCATTCAACCATCCCGAGCACATGCCCGAATTGATTGAACATGCAATAACCAACCTTGAAATAATGACCGGCAACAAGTTGGGAGACTCGCGTCATCCGCTTGTTTTCGCCATTCGCTGCGCAATGCCTCAATACATTCCAGGACTCATGCCTACGTTGCTAAACATTGGTATGACAAGAGAGGCTTACGAAGGTTTTAGGTTGAACCATACCGAAACAATGGCCAACCGAGTCTATTTGAGCACGTTGCACAGCATCTGCCAAATGCTCAAGATTGAACATCGTTACGAAAAAAGCGACATTGAGCTATCGAACGAGATGCAGACTGCTCGCATCGAAGAAATGGAGCAGAAAATCATCGCTACCGGAACGGAAGGTGAGCGCACGCTGCACGACGCTCATTACCAGGCCATAAGACTGATTTTACATGTACGCGATTTCTACATCGAAAACCAGGACCTCATCCTGACCTTCATGCAAGGCAAACAGGCATTTCCTTCGTTCATCTTGCAAAAAATGGTGTGGACCATCGGCAACAACGAGTCCTACCCAGGCGTGCTTTACAGTCACCACAGTCGCACTGGAAGTGGTTGTCAAATTGAAAGTTACAGAAATATTTTCGGTGAGGAAATCATGACGGGAGACGTTACTTCGGAAGACCGCTGCTATCATAACCGAAACGAAATCAAGGACATCTTCCCTGCCGTCTATCACTTCCATCCCCTGCTTAAGAAATTGGAGATGCGCCACCACTCGCCCGTTACCATTGAGTTTGCCGTGGAGACATTGCACCACAAAGTGAGCCTTTTCTCTGTGCTACAACTCAATATGTCGGAAATGACGGGCCGTGCCGCGCTGCTTTCTGCCATTAACCTGTACCAAGAAGGCATGATTGACGAGCCGCAGGTGATGGATCTCATCAAGCCTTACCACCTCCGACAAATCATTTCGGCTTCTATTGACGATTCGTCGTTGGAGAAACTGCAATATTTCGGCAAAGGACTGAGTGTGCTGCCGCGTACCGCCATCACGGCAACGCTCTGTTTCAGTGCGATGAAAGCCCACGAACTGAAAAGCTTGGGAATGAACGTTTGCCTTTGCCAAGACAGATTTATTCCCGAAGACACCATCACACTCAACGAGGTGGACGCCATCATGAGTATGACTCCCGCAGCCATTCATGTGGTTACGGCTTGCCGAGGCTACGGCATTCCTGCATTCATGGATTTGCAGAGTTTCGGCATTCGCAAGGAAGGCGACAAACTGATTAACGAAGACGGTTTGGAACTCAAGGAGATGGACATGATCACCGTTTCAAGCAAACGGCAAACCATCTACAAAGGTGTCGCCGACTTCAAGCCTGCACGATTCACCAAATATCTCAACAACGAACCCGTGGAGCTGAACGACGAAGAGAAAGTGTTTTTCGAAGACATGAAAGTCGCCTATGCCCAATACCAGGAAATCGTGAACTCCACCAAGGCCAACTACATCGCCGACGTGGACACCTTGGCACGACTGATACGCTGCGACTTACAGAACAAGCCAGAGCAGGCAATGATTATCGTAAACAATTGGTATCAAGACCATTCAGACCTATACATTAAACAAGTGCTTGAAAGCAAGATGGGCGACCATCAAGATCAATCAAGGGTATTCAACCTGCTCTACAACAACAACAAGATAGTTTTTTTCAAGCAAGCCTGCGAAGCCTGCCTCATCCGTGGCATCTCGGGATTGACTGCTGGAGCGTTTATGCTGGGACGTTTTGTGTCAAAACCGTTGCCCACCATTGTTTGGAACAATCTCAGCGACACAGCCACAGCCTTTCTGCTCAACGAATATGTGCTTTATGAAAAATACTTGCATGTATTGGAAGAAGTGGGCGAAATCCGCTTGGCAAGAGCTCATTCAAGAATAGAGACTACTGGCATCGACAATATGGTCATCAAGAATTTCGACCTCTACAACTTTGTGCCGTTGCTATATGCCAACCACGATTGGAATCACATCAAGAGCGAACTCGAAAGCATTGAACACCAAGAAAACACCCACATGCTGGTTGAAAAGTTGGCGCTGCCTATCGAAGAACTGTTCGACATGTCCAAACCTTGGATAAAAGCCCAAGTGGAAGCAAAGAAAATAACAGAATAGCGGTCAATTTCAAACATTTGACCATTTTATCTCATATGTACACAACTTCTTAATTCTCTTATGAGTTAACTTTCATCCCCGATGTGGTGACAATTGCCAACAATTTGTCCGACTCGTTGCGTATTTCTATTTCGTAGAGGCAGGTGGTGCGACCTTGGCGGATGCACTTGGTTGAAGCAAAGATTTGTTGCGAGGGTGCTGAAGAAAGATAGTGGATAGAACTTTCCAAAGAGACCCATTCCAGACCATTGCTATTGGCAGCTACGGCAAAGGCGAAATCGGCAATAGTGAACAACACACCCCCCATCACTGACCCCATGGCATTGCGATGTATTGGAGTGAGCGTAACGCCGCAACGAGCAAAATGGTCGCCCACTTCTAGGATTTGTACACCAGTAGCCTCTGTTGCGTATAGGTCCTTGGAGAAAGTTTGACGAATATCGTCGAGCGTCATTGACATTGAAAATTGCGAATTGAATGACTATTTCTTAAGTAATTGGAAGAATTCCCACAAAACTATTGCGGCGGCGCAAGAGATGTTGAGAGAGTGTTTGGTTCCGAATTGTGGAATTTCAATACTGCCGTCACAAAGTGCAATGACCTCATCCATAACACCCTCGACTTCGTTGCCAAATACGATGGCGACTTTATCCTTTGCATCCAATGTCAAACTTTGGGACAATTTGTCAAGTTTGATGCTATCATCGACTTGCTCAATGGCATATACTTTATATCCTTGTTCTTTGAGCGACTGAACGCAAGCCACGCTGTCTTCAAAATAGGTCCAATCAACGGAATCCTCTGCGCCAAGAGCCGTTTTATGAATGTCACGATGTGGCGGTGTGGAGCAGATGCCACAAAGACAGATTCGTTCTACCCGAAAAGCATCGGACGTACGAAAGACCGAACCTATATTGTTCTGACTTCGCACATTGTCTAAAACAACAGTGAGCGGAATTTTCTCCACTTCTTTGAACTCCTGAACCGAGATGCGGTTGAGTTCCTCCATACTCAGTTTTTTCATCCTACGTTACCTTTAAAACCTTGATGTTGACCTTTACCTTGACCTTGACGTTGAACCGTTTTTTATCCCACGCTTCCTTCAAGAGAGATGCTGAGAAGTTTCTGCGCTTCTACGGCAAATTCCATGGGAAGTTTTTTGAGCACATCCTTGGCGTAGCCGTTGACGATAAGACCCACAGCGCTTTCGGGAGAAATGCCACGTTGCTGGCAATAGAAAAGCTGGTCTTCAGAAATCTTGCTGGTAGTGGCCTCGTGCTCAAGAATGGCGGTGGTGTTGTTGGCTTTGATGTAGGGCCAAGTATGAGCGCCGCAGGTATCACCCAACAAAAGGGAGTCGCACTGCGAGAAATTGCGTGCATTTTCGGCGCTTTTGTTGATCTGCACAAGACCACGGTAGGAGTTCTGACTATGACCTGCGCTGATACCCTTTGACATAATAGTGCTTCGAGTGTTTTTGCCAATGTGAATCATCTTGGTACCGGTGTCGGCCTGCTGATAGTTGTTGGTAACTGCCACGCTGTAGAACTCGGCGGTGGAATCGTCGCCCTGAAGGATGCAACTGGGGTATTTCCAAGTAACTGCCGATCCCGTCTCCACCTGCGTCCAAGAGATTTTGCTGTGAGAGCCCTTGCAGATGCCACGCTTAGTGACAAAGTTGTAGATACCGCCCTTGCCGTCTTTGTCGCCTGGATACCAATTCTGTACAGTACTATATTTAACCTCTGCATCTTTAAGAGCAACAATCTCGACGATAGCAGCGTGGAGCTGGTTCTCATCACGTTGAGGAGCGGTGCAGCCTTCCATGTAGGAGACATAGGCGCCTTCGTCGGCGATGATAAGGGTACGTTCAAACTGACCCGTACCTTTGGCATTGATACGGAAATACGAAGAGAGCTCGATAGGACAACGAACACCCTTAGGGATATAGCAGAAAGAACCGTCACTGAAGACTGCGGAATTGAGTGCAGCAAAGAAATTGTCGCCAGCAGGAACTACGCTTCCCATATACTGCTTGACGAGGTCTGGGTATTTCTGTACCGCCTCGCTGATAGGGCAAAAGAGTATGCCCTGTTCTTCGAGCATTTTTTGCGAAGTGGTCTTGACGGAAACAGAGTCCATAATGGCATCGTATGCCACGCCTGCAAGCTGTTTCTGTTCACGCAAAGGGATTCCGAGCTTGTCGAAAGTGGCAAGTAACTCGGGATCCACCTCGTCAAGACTTTTTTTCTGTTCCTGCTGCTTAGGAGCAGCATAATAGATGATGTCTTGATAGTCAACTTTTTCATAATCCAGATGTGCCCAGTCTGGCTCTTCCATCTGACGCCAACGGCGAAAAGCTTTAAGGCGGAATTCGAGCAACCACTCAGGTTCGTTCTTCTTTTGGGAGATAAGGCGGATAACGTCTTCGTTGAGACCTTTGCCAATAGTGTCAGTGTCAATATCCGTCACGAAGCCCCATTTGTATTCTTCGTTCGTGACTTGTTGGATGATGTCGTTGTTCTTTTCGGACATGAGAAAAGTTAAGAGTTATTGAGTTAAGAGTTAAGAGTTTGAATGGTAGATTGTCGATTCTACTCACAACAGGTTACAAGTTCTCGTAATTTTCGATAAGGTCTTTTGCCATACCAAGGAACATCAGCGCCACTTGGTTGAAGTCCATGTTGAGGTCTTTGCTGAGCCCTACACGGTCTTTGAAGATGGCTACATTGTACCACTGGAGGCACTGGAATGCACGATGGAAATAGAGACGCTGCAACTCCTCTTTGTTGGCCTTGCGTCCCAAATAGGCGTCAAGCAAGGAAAGAGCCTTGTCAAAACCAGCGTTACCATAGCAAGCGATATCGTAGAATGGGTCGTTCATACCGGCGAACTCCCAGTCAAGGACAAAAAGTTTTTCGCCTTGGATGACCAAATTGGTAGGTTGGTAGTCGCAATGGCAAGGAACTTGGGGTACAGCGGCATGGGTGCGACGCATCTCGTCAAGTTTATGACGTAGTGCAAGATACTCATCGGGATGGGAGAAACCAGTCTCTCGACAATAACGCTCATCGTCGTCAAGACGACCAAAAGCATTGTAGTCCTTGAAATGTACCTTGCTGGAATGGATCTTCTTCAGTGCAGCGACAGACATCTGGTTGTATGAAACGACATCTGTCTCGGACATGATGGTACCTTCCACATATTCAGCCAGTTTCTCACCAGAACGTACTTCCACGTATGTGGTGACATTGCTCAAGCCCAATTGGTCGATTTCGCGAAGATTGAGCAGTTCGTCATCTCTGTCAACGAATTTCTCTGCGAATTTGCCTGGCACGCGGTAGGTATATTTCTTTCCTTGAGATTCCACCACATAGGTGTAATTGCTCATACCGCCCTCCAATCGTTTGACGATTTCGGCGTCATTGGTGTGCATCAAGGCGTTAAGTCTTGCCACAATGTATTCTTCAACGTTCATTTTTATAGTGTATTTTATCGATTGTTTTCCGTGAATTTAATATAACGACGTATCTTAGGGAATTATTGTGTGATTTTGTGAATAGTGATTAGGTTTTACATTCTCAATTCTCAATTTGATAAGTTCTCAATTCAGTCTATAGTGTGGGTGATAGGTGGAGATTGTTTCGCGAAGATATTGTCGGCTGAGGTGGGTGTAGATTTCTGTGGTTGTGATGCTTTCGTGTCCGAGCATTTCCTGTACGGCACGCAGGTCGGCGCCGTTCTGCACCAACTCAGTGGCAAAGCTATGACGCAGACTATGGGGACTCACATGTTTCTTGATATCCGCCGCAGCAACCGCCTTTTGCAAAAACATAAAGACATAGTTGCGGGAAAGATGACTTCCTCGGCGGTTGAGAAAAACATATTTCTCCTCACCTGGCTTGACGGGCTGATGACATCTGATTTTGGTGATGTACATCAGCATCAAGTCCAATGCTCTCCGATTGATGGGCACCCAGCGTTCTTTGTTTCCTTTACCCATAACACGCAGGCATTCATCTTCTTCGTAGATATTGGAAAGTTTGAGATTGACGAGTTCCGAGACACGCAGTCCACAACCATACATTACTTCAACGATGATGTAGTTACGGTCTTGGTCGGGACGGCTACGATCAAAAGTGTTTTGTATCTTGAGGATGTCTTCGTCGGTCAGCACGTCGGGCAAGCGCTTGGGACGGGAAGGCATATCGAGCAGATCGGCTGGACTTTCGGCGATTGCGTCCTCGATGAGCAGCATCTTGAAAAACTCCCTCCAGCCCGAAATCATGCGACACTGCGTGGAAACGGCAATGTCCATGTCATTCAAATTCTTTATAAGCAACTGCAAATGTTCCAATTTCACCTGCTCGGGTTCAAGACCTTGCTCTTGGGCAAAACGTGACAGATGGGCATAATCGGTGAGATAGGACTGGACGCTGTTGTCCGCCAGACCTTTCTCCAATTTCAAGAAAGTCTTGAAATCACGCTCATATCGTTGCCAAGAGTCCATATATTTATTCGTTGGTATCCTAGTCACTAATCACTTTTCTTTCTTCTTTTCTTCCCAAAGCCACTTTACGAAGTCCCAAATGGTCTCTTGATTTTGGTATTTCTTGTTGGGGCGCATCTTGTCGGGATCTACGCACACCCTACCCCATCCCATTCGACCCATCACCACGTTGGTCTGACTTCTGAAAAAGAACGTGGAATGGCCAGGATTGCGTTTCAAAGGACTAGGCAAGGTTACTGCAAGCTGGGCGGCCTCTCGACGGGAGAGATTCTTGGCGCTGTGACCAAAATAGTGCTGGCTCGCCGCCTCACAGCCATAAATTCCGTCGCCAAACTCGATAATATTCAAATAAACCTCCATGATACGTTCCTTGCCCCAAACCTTTTCTATAAGAATGGTATAATATGCTTCCAACGCTTTGCGAAGATAGCTGCGACGGTGAGGGAGAAAAGCATTTTTCGCGGTCTGCATGCTGATAGTGCTTCCGCCACGCACACGTCGGCCACGCTTGTTTTCTCGGTATGAATTTTTGAGTTGCTTGACGTCAAAACCATGATGGTACATAAAGAGGCCGTCCTCGGAATAGACCACAGCCGTCACGAGATTTGGCGAAATGTCCTCTATTTTCACATAGTCGCGCTCAAAATTCACCTTTCGGTCCGACTCAGTCACTTGCTGAAAGAAACGCTGCACCATCAAAGGCGTCAATGGTGGGTTGACAAACTTATAGAGCATCACCAGAAACAACGAAAGCAGCCAAAGTCCCACGACTGCCATCCACACAATGCGCCAAATCTTTCTGCCAAAGCCGATTTCCTTCCACGGCTTTAGCCCTTTTTTCCGTGATTCTTTTTCCATTATATATTATAAAGTATGAAAAAATTCGGATTGCAAAATTACGAAAAAATATGTGAATAGTGAATGGTGATTAGTGAATAGTGAACAGTGACTAGGAAATCATTCGCAATTCGCAATCCGCAAAGCTCTTAACTAAATAATAATCAATCATCAATAATCAATTATCTATTGGCAATTGGCAAATATCAATTTATTTTGTATCTTTGTACTTTCAATAATCAATATTAATTTATTCAAACCAATCTAAAACAATATATTATGGCAAAAGTAGTTATTAACGGTTTTGGCCGTATCGGACGTATGTCCTTCCGCGCTATGATGGCTCATCCCGAACTTGACATCGTAGCAGTCAATGACTTGACAAGCGCTGACACCCTCGCATATCTTTTCAAGTACGATTCCGTACACGAGAACTTCGACGGTGATGTTCACGCTGAAGGCGAATACCTCGTTGTCAATGGCAAGAAAGTTCGCATCTATGCAGAACGCGACCCCGAACAGCTTCCTTGGAAAGAACTCGGCATCGACATCGTTGTTGAATCCACTGGTCTCTTCAAAAAACGCGAGCAGATGATGAAGCACATCAACGCTGGTGCAAAGAAAGTCATCCTCACCGTTCCCGCAGGCAAGGCCGACGACGTTGACGCTACCGTAGTTATGGGCGTAAACGACAACGTGCTCACCAAAGAGATGCAGCTTGTTTCCAACGCTTCCTGCACTACCAACTGCTTGGCTCCCGTTGCCAAAGTTTTGAACGACAAATTCGGCATCAAGCGTGGTTTGATGAACACCATCCACAGCTACACCAACGACCAGAAAATCCTCGACCAGCCCCATAGCGACCTCCGTCGTGCTCGCGCTGCCGCCGTATCAATCATCCCCACTTCCTCTGGCGCTGCCAAGGCTGTAGGTTTGGTTATCCCCGAACTCAAAGGCAAACTCGATGGTTTCGCAATGCGCGTTCCTACTCCCGATGGTTCTGTTGTTGACCTCACCGCTGAGATGAACTGCAACGTTACCAAGGAAGAAATCAACGCTGCCATTAAGGAAGCTGCTGAAGGTCCTATGAAAGGCGTTCTCCAGTATGTTGAAGATCCTATCGTCAGCATCGATATCATCGACAACACCAACAGCTCCATTTTCGACAGCTTGCTCACCCAGGTTATGGACGGCAACTTCGTAAAGGTTGTTTCTTGGTACGACAACGAGAAGGGTTACAGCACCCGCGTTGGCGACCTCGCCGCAAAACTCGCAAAACTGCTCTAATCTTTTAGTAATTTAAATATTCAAGGGGGGCGCTCTTCGCGCGCCCCGCTTTGTTATTCAGCATACCAAGCAAACAACTACAATAAAATTTGTCATCCTATTGTTATTTTTGTATCTTTGATTAGAATTTACACCTATCATAATCCATCTCAATAAACTAAAATTCAGCAAACTAACACATTTCAACAATATTCACCACTTATCCATTTATAACATACAAACAACAAATAATTTATGAAAAAAGCGTTCTTCACTTTGCTGACTATCGTAATAATATATTCTTGCTCTTCATCAAAAAAGGTGCAATCCGAACCCATGGACCAATTATCCCAAGCCGACATCTCACTCACCATAATCAATCCCGACACGCTGACGGACTACGAAATCAAATTTGAAAATGGCATGCCAGTATCGCATACTATCGAAAAGTGGGTACGTCCCGACGTGCTAGGGTTTATCGGCGACTTCGACCGTTTTCGAATCAAGTTCACCAAGGTGGAGAAAGTCGCAGGCCTTTTATATTCTGTAAGTGGTGTCTGGAGCTGGTATGAAGACGAAGGTTTTGTAAAGAATATCAAGGGCTATATATATTTGGATTCCATAAAACTCTCCCCTTCCGAATTTGAGGACTACGACAGCCTCATCCATCGCACCGAATGCGGAATAATATACGCCACCGTCGAACTCAACGACGATTTTGGAAATGCGTGGAAAGGTACGGCCTCGTACGAATACGATGTGATAGAGGGAAAGTACCATTATTCCACAGTATATAACGATAGTGATGGCTATAGTAACAACGCCTACAAGGGTGTGATGACCACCAAAGATGGTGAGAAAGTCTGCAACTGGGGCGATTTCCGCATTCCAGGATCTAGCAAACACGACATAGGCTGCGGTGTTTTTTCCCCTCAAGGAGGACGAGGTTGGGGTAACTACTGCATGGTGGACGAAGATTCAATCCTCTGCGAAAGAGACAAAGACTGGATGAATATGCATAACGTTCCATGGCAGAATATTGATTGGGCGTATGAGAAGGTACTCGAAACCATCTACCACAAGCTTATCAGCAAACAGGCCTTGACACATGAAGATTTCCTTGCCCTTATGCCACAGAGCAAGAACCAGTTTTGGCAATTTTGGGACCCGGCACATTTCTCAGAGGATGGGAAAGGTAGAGACTACTATCTTGACGAGGCCGTGATGGGAGAGATGGATAAGGGGGACTTTGAGATTATAGAGAAGTTCCTTCCTGCCTGCTGGCAATGGTCCGACGGAGGCGTAGCAGAGGAGACTTGGGAGGTTGAATATCATTTGTGGAAAAAATATCCCAAACAGATAGAATCCATAGCCCAAAAGGCTGGCTACCTCAAAATGCTTATGGGAGAAATAAATACAATTGAACCTTACATTTGAGATCACATGGAAGCATTTTAGGAGTAATCTCATATACTATAATGCTTGAAAATACGTTATTTTAGTATTAACATAATTGCATATAACTTAATGGAACTACTCAAAGATAAAGTTGCCATCATTACTGGCGCCACGCGCGGCATCGGCAAGGCCATCGCGCTTCGTTTTGCCCAAGAGGGCTGCAACATCGCTTTCAGCGGACGTTCACGCAACGAAAACATGATTGCCGTTGAGCAACAGCTACAAGACATGGGCGTACAAGCCAAAGGCTACGCTGCCGACGCATCCAACCTAGAACAAGCCCAACAGATGGTGGCACAAGTGCTCGCCGATTTTGGCCACATCGACATCCTCATCAACAACGCAGGAATTACCGCCGACGCTGCCTTGAAGCGTATGACCGAACAACAGTGGGACGACGTCCTCGCCACTAACCTTAAGTCGGTGTTTTGCATGACCAAGTCGGTGCAACCCGCAATGTGGAAACAAGGTTTTGGCAGCATCGTCAATATCAGTTCCGTGGTGGGTATCGCCGGCAACAACAACCAATGCAACTACGCGGCTTCCAAAGCCGGCATCATCGGATTCAGCAAGGCTGCCGCCAAGGAATTGGGCGCTCGAAACATCCGCGTCAACGTGGTGGCTCCAGGATTCATCCAAACGGAGATGACACAAGACATGCCTCCCGAGTTGAAAGCCTACTGGCAGACAAGGATTCCGTTGCGCCGTCCCGGCACTGCCGACGAAGTGGCAAAAGCTTGCCTCTACTATGCCAGCGAACTCTCTTCCTACAACACTGGCGACGTGATGCACCTCTGCGGTGGCATGGAGGATGCTTGATAATTCATATTTTATTCACCAGTCATGTATTGCTCGACCACCTATCACAGATTACTGTTCACCACTGCCCTATCCTTTTTCTTAGTCTTGCTGTGCATTGGCTGTGGCAATACTTCAAGCAAGTCCCATTCCAATACTATTTTTCATGACGATTACGGTCGCGACATTGCCGTACCTGATCAACCTCAGCGAGTTGTGTCGCTCTCTCCTGCCGTGACCGAAATCATCTTTGCCTTGGGCGGCGATGATCTTTTGGTTGGAAGAACGGATTTTTGCAAATATCCAGATGAGGCACAACAGATCGAAAGCATCGGCGGCATCAGCAACATCAATATCGAAAAAATACTCACCCTCAAGCCCGACTTGGTCATCAGCGGCTCGATGGTTCCCAAGAAATCCGCTGAGCATCTTGACGCAATGGGAATTCCTTTGGCTTGCGTGATTGAGAAAGCGCAATACGATGGTCTCTACGAAAACATCCAACGCATCGGAAACCTCATCAATCGCCGTCACGAAGCCGACAGTTTGGTAAATCTGCTAAAAAACGAAATCCTCGACATCAAGACCGACTCCCTCGCAAAGCGTCCCACGCTCTATTATGTGGTGGGATTTGGCGCTGCGGGCAACTTCACCGCTGGAGGAAACACTTTCATCAACGAAATAATACAAATGGCTGGGGCAGAAAATATTGCCAACGACATCAAAGGTTGGAACTACAGCCTTGAAGCATTGATGCAAGCCGACCCAGACTACATTCTCATCCGACAGGAAGATGCTGAAACTTTCGTCAAGACCTCACCTTATACCGACCTTACCGCCGTCAAAAGCGGCAACGTCATCCCCATTGAAAGCGGACTAATAGACCTTCAAGTGCCTCGAAACATCGAAGCCATCAAGCTAATCCACAAATGGGTGAATGGGAAATGAATGTCACAAAATCACTTGTGATTATGTAACAACATCATGCGGCCTTGATTGAAATCAAAAAGGACCGGCACTTTGAAGAACGGGATGCCTAATAGACCCAAATGGTTGAGGGCTGGCATTTTGTCGGTCACGCCAATGCTCACTTCTTGAAACGTATATCCCAGAAGCGTAACTTTTTGAGCATACAAACCTTGCGAGACGACCTCGCCTTGAGAGTTGAATGTGTCGTGTAACACCAATGAACCTCGATCCATTGCATCTTTTATGCTTGGATGCTGCTTGCGCAAAAACAGTAGCATCGGATTGCCAAAATCAACAATAAGTCGACCTTGCAAAGAAAATTTGTTTGAATCAGATTCCACAAAAATGGTGTCCTCTACCACAGGAAAGCCAATCTGCTTGTCTATTTCCATTGGTAGAGACACAACTAATTGCGAATCAACATCAACACCATTTCTTGGCAGCACCGACAACCTCCCATTGGGCAAATCAACAAGCACCAAAGCAGTACTGTCGGACGGAAGTCGCAGATATTGAATCGGCATACTATATCCCTCAAAATCGTCCAACACAAAGATTGGTCCATCATATACAGCCCCGCCAACATTCACAAAATCGTCAGCCTTGAACGATATGTGATACAGTTCGTTGAACAAACGGATTTTTGAATCGGACGAATCAAAATGAATTGCGGAACGATTCTGCTCATAGAAATCACGACTGACCAAAAACGCCGGCAATCCCGATTCAAGCATTATCTGCAACGAGTTGCCTTGCACCGACTTGGCATGAAAAAAGAAATGTCCGTTGATTTTTGCAAGATCAAAGTCCACCCGTTCCTGAGCCATTACACTATACGAGAAGGACTGCAAAAACGCTAAAATGGACACTACGAAAATACAAAAACGACGCATAATTCACCTAAAAATAAATTCATTTGCGATTCCCGAATAATTTAGGGATGTATTGCTCGTTATGGCTGCGTTGGAGTATTTGGCGGATTTGGGATTGATTTTCGGGTTTGTAGAAAAAGAACATTAGGTTTTGCTCTCGTTTCTCGTTGGGATGCGTAGCGACATAAACAGGTTCCATAGTTTCGGGATCGATGCCTGTGTAGTACATCTCAGTAGAAAGCGTCATGGGCGTAGGCGTGAAATCCTGTATCTGCTCCAAGCGATAGCCCAATCTCTTCATCTCCACTGCTAATTCGGCCATATCGCGCAAACGGCAACCTGGATGAGAACTGATGAAATAGGGAATCAATTGATAGCGAAGACCCGCCTTGCGACAGATAGCGTCAAACTCTTGCTTAGTGCGCAGAAACAGGTCGAAGGAAGGTTTCCTCATTCGCTTCAGCACTTGGCTGGAGGTATGTTCGGGAGCCACCTTTAGACGACCGCTGACGTGGTGCAACACAACCTCCTTGAAATAGTCCCAACCATGGTTTTCTGCTGTAAAGAGGTCGCAACGGATACCACTACCAATATAGACATGTTTGATGCCGGGAACAGAAGCGACCTTGCGATAAAGGTCCATCAACGGACGGTGGTCGCTGTCGAGATTCTTGCATATCGAAGGTTGGATGCAACTGTAGCGCGCACATTTCTTGCAAAGTTCCTGATTCTTACCCCTCATACCGTACATGTTGGCGGAAGGTCCTCCCAAGTCGCTTAGCACACCGTGGAAATCAGACATCTGCGTCAGCTGGTTCACCTCTTTGAGAATGGATTCTTCACTGCGCGAAGCAATCTGCTTGCCCTGATGGGCCGAGATTGTGCAGAAAGAGCAACCACCAAAACAACCACGATGGATATTGACAGAATATTTGATCATCTCGTAGGCTGGAACGGCACCCCGCTTCTTATATTTTGGATGTGGCAAACGGGAATAGGGCAAGTCGAACGAGGCATCCATCTCCTCCGTCGTCATTGGCGGCTCGGGCGGATTGACGACAACGTAGGAACCTTCCTCAGAAAGCGCCGCACTCCCCTTCTCATAGTACTGCGAAATAGTGGCAGCCTCAATCTTGTTTGACTCTCGTTCGATGACATGGAAATTCTCGGCATGAAGTTTCTTGCTTTTCTGACAATCCGCAAAGGAATGCAATTCCAAGAGATCCGACACCTCAGGCTTTGATTGAGAGACGTATGCCGTCTGCAACAACGAGGAAAGATCAGCCTTAGGGCCCTCCTGCTCTATCAATCTCGCCACCTTCACCATAATGCGTTCCGCCATCCCATAGACCAACAAATCGGCAGGACACTCCATCAAGATGGAAGGTTTTAACGCATCACTCCAATAGTCGTAATGCGCCAAACGACGCATGGAAGCCTCAACTCCGCCGATGATTACAGGCGTATCGGGATAGATTTGTTTCAAGATACGACTATAGACGTAGGTTGCATAGTCGGGACGGAAACCGAAAGCGCCACCAGGCGTATAGGCGTCGTCGTGGCGCAAACGCCGCGCTGCGGTATAGTGGTTCACCATCGAATCCATCACGCCTGAAGTCACCCCAAAGAATAGCCGTGGCCTGCCAAACTTGCGGAAATCGCGCAAATCATCACGCCAGTTGGGCTGGGGAATAATGGCAACACGATAGCCTGCGGCTTCAAGGGTGCGGCCAATGACGGCGGTGCCAAACGAAGGATGATCGACGTAAGCATCACCCGAAACGATGACAATGTCCACCTCCGACCAACCGAGGTGCTTGACTTCTTCCAAAGTGATGGGGAGAAAAGGAACTGACATTAGAGGACGTTATACGTTAAAATTCATAAAAGGACTCTAAGGCATTCAAGCCTTAAAGTCCTTTTGTTATCGACTACTTCTTGCGCATCAACCTTTGATAGCCTTAATGCCGGGAAGTTCCTTGCCTTCAAGATATTCGAGCATAGCGCCACCGCCGGTAGAAACATAGCTCATCTGGTCGGCAAGACCCATCTGCTTGACAGCGGCAACAGAGTCGCCACCACCAACTGCCGCAAAACAACCTTGCTTGCAAGCCTCGGCAACATAGGAAGCAATTTCGTGGGTACCCTTGGCAAAAGTGGGCAACTCGAATACGCCGGCAGGACCGTTCCAAAGGATGGTCTTGCTGCTCATAATAACGTCA
Source organism: Candidatus Colimorpha pelethequi (assembly GCA_018064245.1). Taxonomy (GTDB): domain Bacteria; phylum Bacteroidota; class Bacteroidia; order Bacteroidales; family P3; genus Colimorpha; species Colimorpha pelethequi. The sequence continues at coordinate 47,375 of JAGHVO010000020.1, read as the reverse complement.
CGAAGCATCTTGCAGCTTTCGGGACCGCAGTCCATCGACTCCCAACCATCGGGAACGGCGTTGGAAGGAACAATCTGCGTATTGGCGTCGTTGCTGAAATTGTCGGCAATCACGCTGTCGGTAGGAAGATAGTACTTCACACCACGTTCGTCCATTTTCTTCATCAGTTCAAGGGCGAGATCCATCTTGTCGTCTTCGCAGATAGAATTGCCAATTTTTCCACCCAAAGCCTTGGTGAAGGTGTAACGCATGCCACCAATGATGACCATGTTGTCAACCTTGTCGAGAAGGTTTTCCAAAATGCCAATCTTGCTGCTCACCTTGCTACCACCAATGATAGCCGTGAAGGGACGAGGAGGATTCTGCATCAGTTTCTCAAGATTGCGAACCTCGTTCTCCATCAAGAAACCGAAATATTTGTCGTTGGGGAAGAAACGAGCGATGACGGCCGTCGAGCTGTGCTCACGGTGAGCTGCGCCGAATGCGTCGTTGATGTAGCAGTCGCCAAGTTTCGAAAGTTGCTCAGCAAGTTCTACGCCACCCTTGGTTTCTTCGGGATAGAAGCGGATGTTTTCAAGCAACATCACCTCACCTTCCTTGAGGTTCTTGGCCATCTCTTCTACCTTGCCTTCGCCAAGCAAAGACTGGGTGAACTGAACGGGACGGTTGATCAAAGTCTCAAGATATTTTGCAACAGGCTGCAACGTAAGTTCGGGCTCGAAACCACCTTTCTTGGGACGGCCAAAATGCGCCATAATGATGATGGAAGCACCGTCAGCCAAAAGTTTGTTGATGGTGGGCAACGATTCACGCATACGTGTGTCGTCGGTAATATTTTTGTTCTCATCCATGGGAACGTTAAAATCGACTCTCAGCAGGACTTTGCGACCTTTGAAGTTTACATCTTTTATTGATTTCATAATATATTGTTTTAGATTTTTTGTTTCACTGACAAAAGTTTATTGAGAAATATAAATTTATAAATTCTCTAAATTAATGTTCGTGAGCAGGTTCGCTTACTGCCATGCCAATGTACAAAGCGGAAAGCATGGTGAAGACGAATGCCTGGATATAGGCAACCAGACATTCCAGCAAGCTAATGAAGACACTGAACAAGACTGATACTACTGACACGGTACCGCCAATTGCCATACCGAACAGATTGCTCAAAATGAAGATGATGACCACAAAGCCAAGGATGACAATATGACCAGCAGTCATGTTGGCGAAAAGTCGTACCATCAACACGATAGGTTTCGTGAACACACCTACAAGTTCTACAACAGGCATCAATGGGAAGATTTTCAACCAAGCGGGAACTCCTGGAGTATTGAAAATGTCAATCCAATAGTGCTTGTTGCCACTGATGTTCGTAATAAAGAACGTGATAAGTGCCAATGTGGCCGTAACAGCAATATTGCCGGTAATATTGGCACCTGCGGGGAAGAAAGGTATCAATCCCAAAATGTTGCACAAAAAGATGAAGAAGAACAGCGTAAGCAGATATGGAAGATACTTGTCGCTATGCTTCTCTCCAATCATCGGACGCACGATGCTGTCGCGCACAAAAAGCACAAGCATTTCAACCAACGACTGCAACCCATGCGGCGCTTGATTCTTGCGCTTGCTGTAACCTTTCTTTGCAACGAATACAATCACTATCAGCAACACCACGGCAATCATAATTGCAGCAGCGGTTTTAGTGATTGACAAATCCACAGGAGAAATGGCTTTGCCGTCAGCGTCCGTCTTTACGTTGCCTTCGGCATCAACACAAACCACGACCTCTTTTTCGGAGCCGCCACCAACAAGACGATAGCCTTTGTAGTCGGCGTGTCCATGTTGGAATCTCGAAGACATGAAGATGTCAAGATGTCCATCGTTGATGAGGATGATCGGCAGAGGAATGGCAACGGCGTGTTCCGTACCGTCTTTGCGGTTGATGTCGAAAAGGTGCCAAGAATGTGCGTCGGTGACATGCCCAATGATAATTGGACCCGCATCAAGCGACTCGGTCTCATTGACAGCACTATCGGTGGCGCTATTTTCGGCGGCAAAAGAGCCGAAACCCATCAGTGCCATTACCAACAAGAAAACTACAGATTTTATCTTCATGATTTTGACGTGTTGTTAAAGATATCGATTTGAACGGAATCGAAAATGTCGAGTTGATTCTTTGGTACAGACTTCAGCTCGGCCTGTGCATGTTCTTTCAAAAACTGCTTCAAAATACGCCTAATGGCATCGGGACGTGAGATTCCCTGCTGCTGGGCGTAAAGGCGCAGCAATTCTCCCTCCTTTTGCGGGAGGGAGAAGCTGACCTTTTTATTTTTGTTCACTTTTGGTTTCTTCATAGACTAATGCCATAAAGCGACAAGAGTTGTCTGGATTTATCTTTCAGCTGCGGGTTTTCCATGTTGAAATGGGAATCGTTGCCAAGGGTGTAAATGATAGAGATAGCCTCTTCCTTGACGGCTTTCACGCCTGCGGCCTTTTCACCAGTGAACTGAGCATAGTATGCCAAATCCTGGGCATAGTAATCATAAATATCATTCCACATTTCCGTTGCCTTTTCCTGTCCATAAACCGACTTGAATAGCGGAATCATATAGATACAATATTTATTGTGGTAGAAGTTCTTCTTGGGGAAGTAGTACTCACAGGTGTCCATCATACGACGAGCCTTTGCCGTGTCACCAAGGCGGAGCAATTCCTCAGTGGCGAACGTAAAGGTTTGACGCTGAGCGTCACCCATGTTCATACTGACAGGATCGACATAGATGTCGGAATTCAGGTTGCCCCACTGCAAAGGTTTGCCGTCGACACCTTCCAACAAATAGTCAAAAGTTTCGGCGGTAAAACGGTTCATTCCACGGTAAGGAACCAACTTATAGTTCATTCCATCCTGTACGCAGAAGCTTTCCACAATGGGGAACACATCCTTGATGTAGCCTGGGTTCATGATGTTGATGTCGCGCTGGAAACGGTTGGTTCCCAAGATATCGAGCATCATCAACTGATGGCGCATCAAAGCGTTGCTGCTTATTTCCCAACGAATTTCCGTTGGAATTTGGCCACGCAACTCGGCGGGAATGACGCCACGAGCGGCCAAATCAGCAGTATCAATGGTAATCTTGAAGCGCTTGGTGGGCAGAATCACCACATCTTCGCCTTGATAGTTCATTGTAAAATGTTCGGGATGGTCGCGCAACAACGCCAACACATCGGTCACTTCAAGAAACTCGCTGGTACGGTCTTGCAAATAAACCACGTCGTGACCCAATCCATAAAACTCCTTGGGCAACGTAAATGGCAATGCCTCTGACTCATACAGCTTGTTAAACAACTGTTCCACATACCAATGCATGCCCGAAAGAGTGTAGTTGAGGATACGTACATCGGTACGCACACCTTCAACTTCCTGAGCATACCACAAGGGGAAGGTATCGTTGTCGCCGAAGGTAATCAATACGCCATTGGGCTTCACCGATTGGAGATAGTTCTTGGCGAAGTCGCGAGCGGCATATTTCTCCGAACGATCGTGGTCGTCCCAGTTTTCGGAAGCCATCAAGGTGGGCACGCCCATGCAGAGCACAAAGACTACGGGAAGGACAATCTTGTAAACCTCCTCTTTCTTGCAGAGTTTTGTAATCCATTCAGCCAAAGCCATGACGCCGAAGCCGACCCACATGGCAAAGAAACTGAAGGAACCTACAAAGGCGTAGTCACGCTCACGCGGCTGACGCGGAGGCATATTCAAGTAGATTGCGATGGCAAGACCCGTCATGAAGAACATCGTAAAGACAATGAATGCATCTTTCGGGTTCTTCTTTACATGGTAAATCAAGCCCAAGATACCGAGCAATAAAGGAAGCAAATAATAGACATTGCGAGCCTTGTTGTCCTTCAGATGATCGGGCAGATTGTCTTGAGGACCCAAACGAGACTGGTCGATAGCCTTGATGCCACAAATCCAGTTGCCGTTTAGATAGTCGCGCGTACCATCATCATTGAAATAATGACCTTGGATATCGTTCTGTCGGCCGGCGAAATTCCACATAAAGTAGCGCCAATACATCCAGTTCAACTGATATTTGTTGAAGAACTTGAGGTTCTGCGCACCCGACGGTCTGCGGTCGCCACGAACGGGACCTGCCCAATATTCATAGAATTTTGGGTGTTGACGACTGGCGTCATCGCTCCACATACGAGGGAATGCTCCTGTATGGTTCTGGCGATAGATATACTTCTGAGCATAGGATGCTGGAATATAACGGTCTTTACCCGTCTCGCTCTTGCCACGAACATATTTCGTATAGCCTTTCTCGGCATCAATAGGCTTGCCTGCGGTGTAGAACTGACCACTCATTAAAGGTGTTTCGCCATATTGTTCACGACCAAGATAAGCGCGCAAAGCAACAGCATCCTTAGGAGCGTTCTCGTTCAACGGAGTATTGGTGTTAGCTCTGATAATCAGCAAGAAGAAAGTGGAATAGCCAACAATCAACATCAAGAAGCCCAAGATGGCGGCGTTGATGACAGGCTTGTTCTTTTTCTTTGCCGATGTGTACCAAAGTCCCCAAACGATGGCGGCAATAAGCACCACAAAGAAGAAGATTGTACCGCTATTGAAAGGCAATCCCAACTTATTGACAAAGAATACGTCGAAAGCGGAATCCACATTTACGATGCCGGGAATGATGCCCCACAAAATGACGGCGAGCAACACCACGGAGATGACGCCACTCAAAACAAATCCTTTGAACGTAGTTTTTTGCCATTTCTTGAAATAGACCACATACACGATGGCGGGCAAGGTAAGCAAGTTAAGCAAGTGAACACCAATAGCGACACCCACCAACAAGCAAATCAAAATCAACCAACGCAAAGAGCGGGGATCTTCCGACTGCTCTTCCCATTTCAATATCGCCCAGAAAACCAGAGCGGTAAAGAACGAAGACATAGCATAGACCTCACCCTCGACAGCGGAGAACCAGAAAGTGTCGCTGAAGGTATAGACCAATGCGCCCACCACACCAGCGGCAAACACACCCCAGGTGCGAGCGTCCTTCAAAGAAGGATTCTTCGGGTCGGGCAAAAGGTGTTTGCCTAACAAGGTAATTCCCCAATAAAGGAACAGAATGGTAAATCCACTACATACTGCCGACATAACATTTACGGCATATGCAGCAGTCGCAGGATCGGAGAACATCGAGAAGAGACGTCCAATCAGTTGGAAAGTAGGTGCTCCCGGAGGGTGACCCACCTGCAATTTGAAGGCTGTTGCGATGTATTCACCGCAATCCCACCAAGATGCAGTCGCCTCGGCAGTGAGAATGTAAACAGTACAAGCCACGATACATACGATCCAGCCTATAATGTTGTTCGCCAAGTGATACTTTTTCATTGTTTGAATTGTTATGAATTAAAGTTTGTTGATAGTTTCTAGTTAGTTAAGAGCTTTATGAATTGAGAATTAGTAAAAGGACACTATTCACACTCCACTCTTCACACTCTATTGATAGGCATTGTCATGCAACGTGCGCCACCACCTCCACGGGGCAGTTCGCTTGCCTTGAAGGCAGCCACAAATTTCTCATACTGATGCATGTCCACCTTGCCAGAACAAATATCCTCGGCATTGAGGATGCTGAAGCCAGCCTTGTCCAAAGCCTCGATAGTGTGGGTATTACGATGGTAACCAAGCACCTTGCCAGGGCCCAAAGCGAAGAAGTTTGCACCACTGTGCCACTGCTCGCGTTGCTGCATCCAAAAGTCAGAGCCACCACACAACACTGGTTCCATTTCCATTCCAACGGCACTAAGCGCCTTCAAGATATTGGGATATTCACGATAGGAAGCTTTTCCGCCTTCGATTGAAATAAGGGTTGTAGCTTTGCCCGCGAAGTTGTCGGTCTTTTTCAGCATAGGCTCATAGGCCATGCATTGGTTGCCACTCAGGAAGGTGAACACCATATCCAAATGGATAAAAGATTCTGGTTCATGAGGCAGTTCCTGCGAGATGATGTAGAACCTTTCGCGTTCCTTTCCGAATGTCTGCGCCAGATATTCAATGCCTAATTTGTTGGTGCGGATGCCTTGACCGATGCAGAGCAAGTCTGGACGAGCTATCTGAACATCACCGCCCTCGGTATGTGCTTCGGGATTCCATGATTGTGCATTAAGCAACTGAGCGCCAAAATATTGCTCAAAAATCGTCTTGTAAAGCAAAGTCTCTCGTTCACGCACCTCAAACGACATTGAGTTAATCAGCACGCGGTCATAGACCGACGAAGAGGCATCGCGCGTAAAAAACAGATTATAAAGCGGTTTCAGCGCATAGCGTTCGGCGCACTTGGGGTGTTCAACACCTTCGATAAGTTCACGTGCCAAAGTCGTGTTGTCGTGACCCAGAAGTTCATCAATCAAGTATTCGCATTTGTCGTGGCGACAGCTTTCACGTACCAAAAACTCCTTTGTGGTATTGTTTGCAAGCAATTCCGCAACCAAATCCATCACGTAATAGACCTTGGTCCAGCGTTCCAACACGCCACAGAAATTACTATATTCCTGATCAACTATTGGTTTGTTCAAGATATCGCTATAGAGCGCTTTACTTGCATTTTGAGGCGTCATTCGCTCAATCTCGACACCCGGTCGATGAAGCAGAACTGCATTCAACAATCCATATTCAGAGTTTAGGTTGACTTTGATATTTTTTTGCGATGTTTGTTGTAGCATAAATATAGTTTTTCTCACACATCAATTGTGTATTGAGAAACAATACATTTCCTCAATACATCATACAATTAGCAATCTTGCAAATATACGAAAAATAAGTGACTTGAGCAAAAATGTCGTAATTTAATATATATCATATCTATACGCCTTTGAAATTCAAAATTCCCAATTTCCAGAATTACAGCCAAAGCAATATACTAATCCTATTTGCGTTTATAATAATAACGAAATGGTTGGGTCGTTTATTTTTTCGTTCACAATATATCTTTTCGACTTCACAAAGAAACTAATCAATTATTAATTCAAATAATTCCTATGAAAAAGATTTTGCATCAAGCTCTGCTGGTTACAGTTTTTTTGGTATGCACAACAAGTTGCTCGACTACCAACAGTTTGTCGGGAAACTACACAACCACAAAGGCGGAAATTGAAGGAAACGAACTTCTAAACTCCTTGTTTCAAGGCGATTCCCTGCAACTCTCGCTGAATTTTCTCGACGGGCAAAAGGTCGTGCTAACTGACGATTTTGGACACAAAAACCTCTATGCTTCATTCTCGCGCACCGATTCCACTCTGTCAATCTTCACAACTGATGATACCATCAACTATATGATTCAATATCAGAATGGAGACACGTTGGTGCTGGCATACGAAATCAACACTTCCAACTGCATTCAATTCTTCACGCAAAACCTCACAAACGGAAAAAATGGTTTCGTCAACAACCTTACTGACGAGAACGGCAACACAAAATCGGAAATCACATCCATTTCCGAAACGGTCATTTCCAATCTGGGGAAAGAAATCGACAAGCTCTTGATGCAGGCCATCGGCAATGTGCTGAGCAACATCAACTACGACACTTTATCTACCATCACCCCTGGTTTGAGCCATATCATACAAACAGTCAACGACAGCATCGTGAAAGAGGAGACCAAAGAGATAGAAACGCCCAAAAGTCTTCGCGTGGTCTATCACCTTTGCAAAACAACGAGCCGAAAATAGTCAGCCGAGAACCATTAAATGAAAAAGGGTAGCGCATCTGCACTACCCTTTTCTTATGGTATGATTCAAAATTACAGTTTAGGGCCTGCGGCGACAAGAGCCTTGCCTGCTTCGTTGTAGGTGAACTTTTGGAAGTTCTTGATAAAACGAGCGGAAAGGTCTTTTGCCTTGGCTTCCCATTCGCAAGCGCAACCGTATGTGTCGCGAGGATCGAGAATTTTGGGATCTACGCCGGGCAATGCGGTAGGCACTTCGAAATCGAAATAAGGAATCTTCTTGGTAGGAGCCTTGTCGATAGAACCATCGAGGATGGCATCTATGATTCCACGGGTATCTTTGATGGAGATACGTTTGCCAGTACCATTCCAGCCAGTGTTGACCAGATAAGCCTTGGCGCCACTCTTTTCCATTCTCTTCACCAGTTCTTCAGCATACTTGGTGGGATGGAGTTCGAGGAAAGCCTGACCGAAACAAGCGCTGAAGGTAGGAGTAGGCTCGGTGATGCCGCGCTCGGTACCTGCCAACTTGGCGGTGAAGCCACTCAAGAAATAGTATTTGCACTGTTCGGGAGTAAGGATGCTGACGGGAGGCAATACGCCAAAAGCGTCGGCGCTGAGGAAGATGACGTTCTCGGCAGCAGGAGCGGCAGAAATAGGACGTACAATCTTCTCGATATGGTCGATAGGATAGCTTACGCGGGTGTTCTCAGTAACGCTCTTGTCGGCGAAATTGATCTTGCCATTAGCATCAACAGTAACATTTTCCAACAAAGCATTGCGGCGAATGGCATTGTAGATGTCGGGTTCGCTGTCTTTGTCGAGGTTGATGACCTTGGCATAACAACCACCTTCAAAATTGAACACGCCTTCGTCATCCCAACCATGCTCATCGTCACCAATAAGCAGACGTTTGGGGTCGGTGCTCAAAGTGGTCTTGCCCGTTCCGGAAAGGCCAAAAAAGATAGCGGTATGCTTGCCTTCCATGTCAGTGTTGGCTGAGCAATGCATAGCGGCGATGCCCTGCAAAGGAAGATAGTAGTTCATCATACTGAACATACCCTTTTTCATCTCGCCACCATACCAAGTGTTGAGGATAACCTGTTCGCGACTGGAAATGTTGAAAGCCACGGCGGTCTCGCTGTTCAAGCCCAATTCCTTGTAGTTCTCCACCTTTGCCTTGCTGGCGGTATAGACGGTGAAGTTGGGAGTGAAACTTTTGAGTTCCTCATCAGTTGGCTTGATGAACATGTTGCGGACGAAATGAGCTTGCCAAGCCACTTCCATGATGAAGCGAACAGCCATGCGAGTGTCCTTATTGGCGCCGCAGAAAGCATCAACAACAAAAAGTTCCTTATTGCAGAGTTCCTTCTTTGCAAGGTCTTTCAACACTGCCCAGTTGGCTTCGCTCAAGGGGTGGTTGTCGTTCTTGTACTCCTCGGAAGTCCACCAAACGGTGTTCTTGGAGTTCTCGTCCATTACAATGTATTTGTCTTTAGGCGAACGACCAGTATAGATGCCCGTCATTACGTTGATTGCGTCGAGTTCGGTAAGCTGACCTTTGTCGTAGCCCGTCAACGTGGGATCCATTTCCATCTGGAACAATTCTTCGTAGGAAGGATTGTAATGTATTTTCTTGACACCGGTAATACCGATTTTTTCCAGAGCGTCGATGATTTTATCCATAATTTGAAGATTTGAAAATTAGACGATTTAGAGATAATGTTATCTCCTACAAAAGAGAAAATGCGGAGCTGCAACTATGACAAACTCCGCATTTTCGATTATCTCATTAGTTGCGACTTGCCTTGATGGCTGCCTGAGCGGCAGCGAGACGTGCCACGGGGACGCGGAAGGGAGAGCAGCTCACATAGTTGAGACCTGCGTGATAGAAGAACTCGACAGATGCGGGGTCGCCACCATGCTCACCACAAACACCGCACTTCAGATTCTCGCGAGTTTTGCGGCCACGCTGCACACCGTATTCCACCAACTGACCGACACCTTCCTGATCGAGGGTGTTGAAGGGGTCTGCGGGGATGATCTTCTCATCGACATAGGTTTTGACGATAGCGTTCACATCATCGCGGCTGAAGCCGAGAGTCATCTGGGTGAGGTCGTTGGTACCGAAGCTGAAGAACTCGGCAACCTCGGCAATCTTATCGGCGACGAGGGTGGCACGAGGAATCTCAATCATGGTGCCGTACTTGTAGTCGATGGCAACGCCATACTGAGCCTCGACCTCGGCCTTAACGCGGTTGGCGATATCCTTCTGATGTTTGAGCTCCTTGATAGTAATGGTAAGAGGAACCATGATTTCGAGGATGGGGTTGCAGCCTTCCTTCATCAGTTCGGCGGTAGCGCTGAAGAGGGCGCGGAACTGCGTCTCGGTGATTTCGGGATAGATGATGCCCAGACGGACGCCGCGGAGACCCATCATGGGGTTGACCTCATGGAGAGCGTCAATGCGACGTTTGACCTCCTCAAAGCTCAATCCATGCTTTTCTGCAGCGATGCGCTGTTTCTCTTCGGTCTGAGGAACGAACTCGTGCAGAGGAGGATCCATAAGACGGAAGGTGACGGGCTTACCATCCAGTACCTTGAGGGTGCCCTTGGCACTCTCCTTGATGTAAGGTTCGAGTTCCTTCAGAGCGACGATGCGCTCCTCGGTAGTGTCGCTCAGGATCATATTGCGGAGCTTTTCAAGAGGCTTCTCGCTATTCTTGCCATAGAACATGTGCTCGATGCGGAAGAGTCCGATACCTTCGGCGCCAAAGCTGACAGCACGGAGAGCATCGTCGGGGTTGTCTGCGTTGGTGCGGACGCCCATGGTGCGGTTCTTGTCAACCAGCTTCATGAAATCCTGGAACAGGGGGTTCTCGGTAGCGTTGATCATCTTCACCTCTTCGGCATAGACATAGCCCTTAGAGCCGTTCAAAGCCAGGGTGTCGCCCTCTTTGAACTGACGGCCATCAATGGTTACGATGCCCTTCTCGAAATCAATCTTCACAGCGTCGCAACCCACGATGCAGCACTTGCCCCAGCCACGAGCCACGAGGGCTGCGTGAGAGGTCATGCCGCCACGAGCGGTAAGGATACCGTCGGCAGCACGCATACCCTCGACATCCTCGGGATTGGTCTCTTCGCGAACCAGGATGTTGCTAATCTTAGCGGCAGCATACTCCTTGGCCTTCTCGCTGGTGAGAGCGATGACGCCTACTGCGCCGCCAGGACCTGCGGGCAGACCCTTGGCGATAACGTCGTGCTTCTTCTCGTCGCTGCTGTCGAGGATGGGGTGCAGCAGTTCGTCGAGCTGGGCGGGGGATATTCTCATCACCACCTCCTTCTCGTCGATGAGACCTTCCTTCAACATATCGGTAGCCATGGTCAGGGCAGCGACGCCGGTGCGTTTTCCGACGCGGCACTGAAGCATGTAGAGCTTGCCGTCCTGGATGGTGAACTCGATGTCGAGCATATCGTGGAAATTCTTCTCCAAAATAGCGCGGATGTCGCAGAGCTCCTTATAGGTCTCGGGCATGAGCTGCTGGAGAGAGGGCATATTCTTGTTCTGCTCATTCTTGGTGTCGTCGTTCAAGGGGTTCGGGGTGCGGATACCAGCAACCACGTCTTCACCCTGAGCGTTGATGAGCCATTCACCGTAGAACTGGTTGTCGCCAGTAGCGGGGTTACGGGTGAAAGCGACGCCGGTGGCACTGTTGTCGCCCATATTGCCAAATACCATTGCCTGAACGTTTACTGCAGTACCCCAATCGTCGGGAATGCCTTCGATTTTACGATAGCTGACAGCCTTCTTGCCGTTCCAAGACTTGAAGACAGCCTTGATGCCGCCTTCCATCTGAGCGCGAGCGTCATCGGGGAATTCTGTTCCAAGAACATCTTTAACCTTAGCCTTGAAAACTTCGGCAAGTTCCTTGAGGTCATCGGCGGTAAGATCGGTATCGCTCTTGTAGCCCTTCTGAGCCTTGAATTCGTCAAGCATGTCATCAAGTTGCTTGCGGATGCCCTTGCCGTCAGCAGGTTCGATGCCTTCGCTCTTCTCCATAACAACATCGGCGTACATCATAATGAGACGGCGATAGGAGTCGTAAACAAAGCGTTCGTTGCCAGTTTTCTTAATCAAACCAGGGATAGTCTTGCTGCTCAAACCGATGTTCAACACAGTGTCCATCATACCAGGCATAGAGCTGCGTGCACCAGAGCGGCAGCTAACAAGCAGAGGATTCTCGGGGTCGTCGTATTTCATACCCATGAGTCTCTCAACATTTTCCATACCTTTCCAAACATCCTCCATCAAGCCAGCGGGGAGTTGGCAATTGTTTTCATAATAAGCCGTGCAACATTCCGTGGTAATGGTGAGACCTGCGGGTACAGGAAGACCCAAAAGACACATCTCTGCCAAGTTGGCGCCCTTGCCGCCAAGCAGGTTTTTCATGTCAGCCTTGCCTTCGGCAGTCTTGCCTCCGAACGTGTAAACAAATTTCGTCATCTCAATGATTTTTTTATAATTAATAATATTTTTAACAATAGAAATAAATTGCAAATTTACGAAAAAAAAGTGACATGGACTTCAATGCAATACGAAAAAGCAAAGAAGAGTCTGTGAATTGTGAAAACCGAGCTCATTTTTTCTGCAATTCAAGCTATCGTATCCAAGTCAATTTTACACAGCCACACCCTAAAAAAAGAAACACAAAGAGTTATCCAACAAAGCAATACGCATTATTCAAACATCAACAAGCCTCTTTTCACAATATCAGTCCACCATGTTCATAAAAAAAAATTCATCCGACACCACTGGCATCGGATGAATTTATTCTAAGGAGAAATCTTGTTATTTTGTCTTTGCATTAAAGCATTTGTAGCACAAACCTGCCAGACCTGCGCCTACGAGCGGAGCCACGATAAAGAGCCACAAATCGCCCCAAGCCGACCAAGTATCGCTGTTGGCGAACAGGCACTGGCTGAAAGAACGAGCGGGGTTGACGCTGGTGTTGGTCAGCGGAATACTGATGAGATGGATAAGGGTCAAGGTAAGACCAATGGCGAGACCAGCGAATTTGCCGTTGGCGCGCTCATCGGTAGCACCGAGGATGACCATCAAGAACACGAAGGTGAGCACTGCTTCAACGAGGAATGCACCACCACAACTTACAGCCAGGTAGTCGGAATTGCCCGTGGCCGCTTGGAAGTCAGCGCCAAAGCCGTTGGCAGCGAAGACACCTGTTGCACCCAAGCCACATGCGTTCCAAACGATATAAAGGATGCAGGCTGCGATGCTGGCACCCACAAACTGGGCAACCCAATACGCCAACATTTCCTTAAAAGACATACGTCCATTCACCCATACGCCAAAAGAGACGGCAGGATTGAGATGTGCACCGCTTACATGACCTATGCCGTAAGCCATTGCAATGACAGTCAAGCCAAAAGCCAAAGCAACACCCAGAAATCCGACATGTCCAAACAAAGCAGTACCACAACCGCCAAGAACCAACCAGAATGTACCCAGACATTCTGCAAGCATTTTTTGAGAGATTTTCATAGTAGTAGATTTTGAAATAGATATTTTAATAACGTAAAACACATAGAAATATTGTACACAAATAAAAAATAGCCTAAGGCGATTGTCTTAGGCTATTTTATTGATATCAAATAATCTCAAATTAGTAGGAACGAGCAAAAATGACACGTCTGTGGCTGGGCTTTCCGCTGAACACGCATTTGCCTTCCTCTGCGGGAGCATCGTAAGGAATGCAACGAATGGTAGCCTTGGTGAGTTCCTTGACCTTTTCCTCGGTCTCGGTGGTACCGTCCCAATGGCAGAGCAAGAAACCGCCCTTTTCGATTTCGACCTGAAATTCTTCCCAGGTATCGACCTTGCGGGTGTTGGCGGCACGGAAATCAGCGGCACGCTGGAACAAGTTGCGCTGAATTTCGTCCATCAGTTTCTCCACATATTCTGCAATGCCTTCAATAGGCACGGTAACCTTCTCCAAGGTGTCGCGACGGCACACTTCGCAAGTGCCATTTTCCAAGTCGCGAGGACCGATGGCAAGACGTACAGGAACACCCTTGAACTCGTATTCGTTGAATTTCCAACCTGGTTTGTATTCGGTACGGTTGTCGTATTTCACGGTCAAACCCTTTGCTTTGATGGCATCAATGATAGGAGCAACATGGCCGTCCATTTCAGCCATCTGCTCGTCGTTCTTGCAGATAGGAACAATAGCGACCTGGATGGGAGCCAACTTAGGAGGCAGTACCAAACCGTTGTCATCGGAGTGGGTCATGATGAGCGCACCCATCAAACGGGTAGAAACGCCCCACGAGGTAGCCCAAACATATTCCAGCTGGTTGGCTTTGTTGAGGAACTGGACTTCGAAAGCCTTGGCGAAATTCTGTCCCAAGAAATGGGAAGTACCAGCTTGCAAAGCCTTTCCATCCTGCATCATAGCCTCAATACAATAAGTATCCAAAGCGCCTGCAAAGCGTTCATTGGGTGATTTTACGCCCTTCACGACAGGAACAGACATAAAGTTCTCAGCAAAATCGGCATAGACGTCAAGCATCTTGCGAGCCTCAGCTTCGGCCTCTTCGCGGGTAGCGTGAGCCGTGTGGCCTTCCTGCCACAAGAATTCTGCCGTGCGGAGGAACATACGTGTACGCATTTCCCAACGTACAACGTTTGCCCATTGGTTGCATAAGATAGGAAGATCGCGGTAGGATTTGATCCAGTTCTTATAGGTACTCCAAATAATGGTTTCAGAAGTAGGTCTCACGATAAGTTCCTCCTCCAACTTTGCAGAAGGATCTACCACAACGCCGCTGCCATTGGGATCGTTCATCAAACGATGGTGCGTAACCACAGCGCACTCTTTGGCGAAACCCTCAACATGCTCAGCCTCACGGCTAAGGAACGACTTGGGAATAAACAAGGGGAAGTAAGCATTGACGTGACCAGTTTCCTTGAACATCTTGTCGAGAGCGTCGTGCATCTTTTCCCAAATTGCATAACCGTAAGGTTTGATGACCATACATCCACGAACAGCTGAATTTTCAGCCAAATCGGCGCGTACAACCAATTCGTTGTACCATTCAGAATAGTTTTCTGAGCGTTTAACAAAATCTTTTGCCATTATTATTGTGATTATTAATTACAGATTGGAGAAATCCTTTTTGCCGCAAAACGTATGTTATTCCATCAATCAATTTTCGAAATTCAGGAATAAATTCGTATCTTTGCAAGATATTTTGATTGCAAAAATACAAAATAAAACGCAATTTACGATTATCAACTATGAACAATCTCAACAAATCCATAAGGTTCAGCATCTTGGCCATTGTTTTGGCATTCATTCCACTTTGCGCAACGGCTCAAGAATACACGAAACCAGACACAATGGAATGCCATATTTTTGGATTTAACGTCGGAGCCATCTGTCCTTCCGCAAAACTGTCAAACGTTTACCTGCCCGATGGTTCCACATCGAAAAACGCGACAATGAACAGTCTGTACAAAGCGCCCTGGCTTGATTTTGGCGTCAGCACCTATTATAAATACAAATCAAATTGGATTGTAGATCTCGATGGCGATTTTTGGTTTGGAAACGACAACCTTCAAAACAAAGAAGAGCGGTTGAACAACATCTACACCCAAGAAGGCATCATCATTGGCGGCAACGGCGCCGACGCTGTTGTAACAGCCTACAACAGAGGCTTGTCGTTTAAGGTGGGCGGCGGCAAGATATTCCCACTGTTTCCGAGCAAAAACCCAAACTCGGGCATTCTCGCGAAACTGTCTGTGGGACTGATGCAGCACCAGACCATCTTCATGAAAAACGAAGAGAAAGCGCCTCAATTAGACGGCGACTACGCCCTACTCTACGACCATCAACGCAGAGGCTTCATGCTTACCGAAGGCTTGGGTTACTGGTTTATGAGCAACAATTCCAATTATTACAATTTCTATATTGCTTTCGAAATCAGCCAAAACTGGAGCCATTCCACCCGCGACTACATTATTGACGACTATTTGGGACTCGCAGGAAAAGACAACAATAACTATTTCGACGTTACCTATTCGCTCAAGCTTTGCTGGATGTTCCCGCTCAAAGGCAAGACATCCAGCGAATACTACTATTATTAAAATAATCAATAAGTTAACACTCGCACATACTTTTCACCAATCACTATTCACCAGTCACTACCCACACGTTCCAAAATGAATATTATCTACACGATAGGCATCTATTTATATGCTTTTGGCGTAAGAATTGCATCGCTTTTCAACATAAAGGCGCACCAAATGGTGACGGGATGGAAAGCCATCAAGGACATTCCCGCCGACAGCAGCCGTCCAACAGCCTGGTTTCATGCGGCTTCGCTGGGAGAATTTGAACAGGCGCGACCTGTTCTTGAGAAATTCAAGCAGCGCCACCCCGAATACCGAATTTGGGTGACATTCTTCTCCCCTTCTGGATACGAGATCAGGAAAAACTACGACCAAGCAGACGTGGTGAGCTACCTGCCGATGGACACGCCGAGAAATGTCCGAAAGATGGTTCGCCTCGTCAATCCCGACATTGTGTTTTTCGTCAAATACGAGTTTTGGTTCAACTACCTCACAACCCTTCGCGACAAAGGCATCCCCACCTACATTTTCTCCGCCATTTTCCGTCCCAACCAGTATTTTTTCAAAAGCTACGGCAAATGGTTTCTTCGACAACTAAAAAGTTGCTTTAAGCACATCTTTGTACAAAACGAAGAATCTATGCAACTGCTCAATTCTCACGGAATTGCAAACTGTTCCATTGCAGGCGACACCCGTTTCGACCGAGTCCACGACATTGCGCAACATGTGAAATCGTTCCCCGAAATCGAACAGTTTCTCAACGCCGATGGCACACAGTCAAAAGTGCTCATCGCCGGCAGCAGCTGGGAACCCGACGAAGAATACCTAAAAGAATATATTCTGCATCGCGGCAACAACTTCAAGATGATTCTCGCGCCACATGTCATCAGCGAGTCACATATCAAATGGATCGAGAATCTGTTTGGCGAAAAAAATTGTATTCGTTATTCCGCATTACAATCCTTTCACGAGAACCCGACAATTCTTATTATAGACAACATCGGAATGCTCTCCTCGCTCTATCAATATGGCGATGTGGCCTATATTGGCGGCGGTTGGGGACGCGGAATTCACAACATACTGGAAGCCATAACATTTGGGAAACCTGTAGTTTTTGGACCCAATCACAAGAAGTTCCAAGAGGCGTGCGACATGATTGCGCTTGAAGGTGGATTTACCTACACCCGCTATATCGAACTCGAAAAAACGCTCGACAAATTGTTCGACAATGCCGAATACCGCACCCTTTGCTCAAAAAACTGCAACGCCTACATGCAAAAGAACCTCGGATCCACAGAACTCATATTGAATGAGTTATAAACAATATATTGCAAGTGCAATCTGGAATCTTAAACATCATCACTTCTATAACCCACTGCCATCAAACAGAAAAAGTTCATACGACGATACGGTTTCATCATCCTTCTGGGAATGATGGCTTGCTCCTGTAGCACATCCAAGTTTCTCAAGGATGACGAAGTTGTGCTGAAACGCAACAAAGTCTCAGTCGAGATGCAAAACGGCAGCGCGGTTTCGAGCGACATCAAAGACATCGCCTCCGAATCAAAGAAATATATCCGACAACAGTCCAACCAGCGCTTTCTCATTTTCGGACGGCAAAAAATGGGCATTTACATACTCTCTAATCCCGACAAAAGCAATTGGCTGAACCGAACCTTAAGGAATGTTGGCGAGGAACCAGTCATCTACAGCAAATCATCGGCACAACAAAGCGCCGAACAGATTGCCGAAATGATGAAAAGCAAAGGTTGCCTGCAAACCACCGTCACCTTCGACACTATAAAAACTGGCGATAACGAAGTGATAGTCAACTACATCATCCATGCGTCCGAGCGATATAAGATAAACAGCATCACCTACAATGTTGAAACGCCAGAAATACTCCCCTTGTTAGAGCAATGGCGCCCCAACGCCAAGATTCAGGCAGGAGACTACTACGATGTAGAAAAACTAACGGAAGAACGAGACCAAATAGCGACAAATCTACAAAACGAAGGATACTATCTCGCCTCCCGAGACCTCATAAGTTTCATTATAGACACAACCTATTCGCCTGGTTCAATGAACATTGAGGTTCTGGTCAAAAACCCTGAAGTGGTAAACGCAAACGGAGAGATTCTCAAGCGACCCTTACAACAATATTATATAAGTTCAATAAATATTGACAGTTCGGTAGTCAAGGAATCCGTATTGCGGCGCACCATCAACATGATTCCCGGCAACACCTATCGCCCTCGTCAAGTATCGGCGACCTACAATTCGCTACTGAACCTCAGGAATTTCAAGTACATCAACATTGAATTCAAGGAGTCGCCGAAAAGCAACGACACCACACGACTGCTTGATGCCTACATTCACCTAAAAAACAGCAACCAACAGAAGGTCAGCCTCTCACTTGAGCTCACCAACGCATCTCCCATTGTAAAGCAAGAATCCGGCAACTTCCTCACCAACGGGAACTTTGGACTGGAAAGCATCATCTCGTACCAGCACAAAAACCTTTTCGGCGGCGCAGAACAGCTTACGGTAGAAGGCAACCTCTTGCTCGAGCTACCCAAGATGGCTTTCAAGAACAAAACCAACGACTTCTACGGCATTTTCTCGGCCTTTGAAGGCGGATTGAATGCCACGCTGGACCTTCCCACCTTTCTCGCCCCATTCGGAAACCGAATCAAACAAGTACGAAACATACCACACACCGTAATCACCGCTGGCGGCCGATACCAGTATCGCTCCTACTTTGAACGCACACAGTTCAACACCTCATTCGGCTACTCTTGGAGTCCAAACAGACGCACGCAACTTCGGTTTTACCCCATCGACATCACCTATGTGAGATTTCTCAATCTTGACGAAGACTACATCTTAAGAATCCTCTCCTACTCTTCCGAACAGCGGCTCATCTACCAATACAGCGACCACTTCATTCCCGCCATGCGGTTTGACTACACTTACAGCAATCAGATTTTCGGTTCACGCAACAACTTCACCTATCTGCATGCATCCGTCGAGTCGGCAGGAAACCTTGCCGCCGCCATCTGCACCGCCACCAACGCCCCTGGCGAATGGGGCGGCTACGAATTGTTCGGCGTGCAATATTCACAATATCTGCGTTTTTACACCGATTCAAAACACTATTTCTACCACGGCAAGAAGAGTTCGTTTGTTTTGCGTGCAATGTTGGGCATCGGCGTACCTTACGGAAATTCAGAGTCAATGCCATACGAAAAGAGCTTCTTTGGAGGAGGCCCAACGACAATCCGAGCATGGCAGATTCGCCGCCTGGGACCTGGCAACTTTCGGTTCGACAACGATGGCTACAGCATCGATTGCATCGGCGATATGTCATTGGTCGTCAACTTGGAAGAGCGTTTCCCATTAATCGGACCTTTGGAAGGTGCCATTTTCGCCGATATGGGCAACGTTTGGGTTTCTCCATTGGACGACATCACCGGCTACGGCAAATTCAACATCACCGACTTCTACAAAGAAATCGCCATTGGAACAGGGATTGGATTCAGGCTCAAGATTTCATTCCTTACGCTACGACTCGACTTTGCCATACCCATATACGATCCTGGTTTCCCAAGCGGCGAAAGATGGCAATTCGACAATCTGAAATTCAAGAGCATCGTCACCAATTTCGGAATCGACTATCCATTCTAATTTAGCGAACAGCGATTTTGATTCAAGACATTATAAATCATCAATTAATAGCATCATGGCTTCTTTAAAAGAGATCTTGACAACAGTCGGAACAATTTTCGAACAAGAATCGTTCTTGAGCGAACCTAAGGAACTTTACGAACCCATTGAATACACCTTACGACTGGGAGGAAAGCGCATACGTCCATCGTTAGTGATAGCAGCCAACCAAATGTTCGGCGGTTCGGACGAAGAGGTGCACAACGCCGCCATCGGAATAGAAGTGTTCCACAACTTCACGTTGCTACACGACGACCTGATGGACAAATCGCCCTTGCGCAGAGGCAAAGAGACTGTGTATCGGAAATGGAACGAAAACACAGCTATTCTATCCGGAGACACCATGTTTGCGCTAGCATGGCGCTACTATCTCAAGCAGCCACATCCTCAGCTCCAAGAAATCCTCAACTGTTTCAACGAAACCGCAATAGGAGTGTGCGAAGGCCAACAATACGACATGAATTTCGAGTCCTGCAACGACATCACCATCAACGACTACATGGAAATGATTCGCCTCAAGACCGCAGTTTTGCTCGCAGGCGCCCTCAAAATCGGCGCACTCTACGCACAGGCACCCAAGGAAGACGTTGAAAGGCTCTACAACTTTGGCATTCACTTCGGATTGGCGTTCCAGCTGCAAGACGACTTGCTGGACGCATACGGCGATGTGGCTGTGTTCGGTAAGCAGACAGGACAAGACATTCGTGACAACAAGAAAACATACCTTCCTTTGCGAGCAATGGAACTCGCCTCTCAGACCGACAAAGAAGAATTGAAAAAACTTTTCACCAATTTTGATGGTGACGCAGAAGAAAAAGTAAGTCGGGTTTTGGCAATCTATTCGCACATAAACATCCAAGAAGAAGTAGAAAAAGCCATTGAAAAAGAAATGAATATGGCAATTTCAGAACTCAACGCCATCAAGATTGACGAAGAAAGGAAACAGCCCTTGCGAGAACTACTCAACACAATGCAAGGCCGGCAATCATAAAAAAAATGATTGTTATTGTGCTGATTCAGAAAAATAGTGTATATTTGCATAATTATTGACAATGTGTCGAATCTAATTAACTAATTAATAATCAACATTCAAACAAATCATGAAAAAAGTAATTGCTTTGATGTCAATCGTTGGTTTATTGACATTCACCAACCTCAATGGTCTGATGGCACAGGATGCAGCAAAAGCACCCGCCGCCGAAGCTACCGAACAAGTTGACGAACAAACTACCGACAACGCAGCTGCTGTTGCAGAAACCGCAGAAGCTGAAGCTGAGGAAGTTGCTCCCGCAGCAGAAACCGAAAAGACTTTCCACCAAGTTTTGAAGCAGAAATATATCGAAGGTGGTGCAGGTTGGATGACCCCCGTGCTCCTCTGCCTCATTTTCGGTATGGCATTGGTTATCGAGCGCGTGCTCTATCTGAACATGGCTACCACCAATGTAAAGAAACTTCTCGAAGGCATTGAAGAAAAAGTTTCCAAAGGCGACTATGACGGCGCTAAGGATCTTTGCCGCAACACCCGTGGCCCTGTTGCCAGCATCTTCTACCAAGGTCTTGACCGCGTAAACGAAGGTCTCGACAACGTTGAAAAAGCCGTTACCTCCTACGGTGGAGTTCAGATGGCTCGTTTGGAAAGCAACCTCACTTGGATTGCCTTGTTCATCGCTTTGGCTCCTTCTTTCGGATTCCTCGGTACCGTTGTTGGTATGGTTCAGGCATTCGATGATATCGAAGCTGCTGGTGATATCAGCCCGACCGTTGTTGCTGGTGGTATGAAAGTTGCTTTGTTGACCACAGTGTTCGGTCTTATCGTAGCTATCATTCTTCAGATTTTCTACAACTATATCCTTACCAAAATCGAAAGCCTCGTTGCCCAGATGGAAGATGGTTCTATCAGCTTCATGGACATCCTCGTAAAGAACAAGAGATAATAGTATAAGGAGTAAACAAATAATTAGTAATTTTAATCCTTAAACTGTTATGAAAGAAAAAACAAGAAAACTCATCACAATTATATGTCTGGGTTTGTCAATTGTAGCATCTATCTTTGCTATAATTTTCGCGCTCGACAATGAAAAGAACTCTGGCTTGTACGACATCGCCTACGGCATTACGTTCGCATTTGTAGTATTGTCAGTCATTGCTATTTTAGCATTTGTTTTATTGCAGTTTTTCAAGAATTTCAAGGACGATCGCAAAAAGGCAATCAAAGCCCTCGCCATCATTGGCTTGGCAATTGTCGTTTGCCTCGTATCCTTCTTGCTGGCTACCGGTACAGACGTAAGCCAGGGACTGCTTGATAAAAACAACCTCACGGTATCCACCTCCAAATGGATTGGTGCTGCTTGCATCTTGGTTTATATCCTTGTTATCGGTGCAGCTTTGTCTATCGTTTATGTGGAAGTATCCAAACTGTTTAAAAAGAAATAAGATATGGCTAAAAAATCAACACCTGGTTTGAACACCAGTTCAATGGCCGACATCTCGTTCTTGTTGCTTACCTTCTTCCTGATGACATCAAGCATCAACACGGATCAAGGTATTGCAAGACGTTTGCCGCCGCCATTACAGGACAACCAAGAACCGCCAGATGTTCGTGAACGCAATATCTTCGTTGTAAAAATCAATAGCAAAGACAGACTTCTCTATAATGGAGAAATTGGTGATATCAAGGATTTGAAGGATCGTGCAAAGGAATTCCTTGGCAACCCAATGAATCTTGACAACCTTCCCGAGAAAGAGACCGTTGAAATTCCTTTGCTCGGCAAGATGGAAGTCACCAAAGGTATCATCTCTCTGCAAAACGACCGTGGTACGTCATACGATCGGTACATTGAAGTACAGAACGAATTGGCTGCCGCCATCAACGAAATGCGTAACGAACTTGCTACGGATCGATTTGGCAAGAAATACGCCGATATTAACGATGATCAACGTGATGCTATCGACAAAGCCATTCCTGTGGCTATCTCGGAAGCAGAGCCCACAAAAATAGGAGAGTCAAAATAATGGCAAAGTTTACAGGTAAAAAACCAAAAGAGACCCCTGGTCTGAATATGGGTTCTATGTCTGATATTATCTTCATGCTATTGTTCTTCTTCATGGTGATTACCACCATGCGTGAAAGCACTCTGTTTGTAAAGATCACCGTACCACAGGGAACTGAGGTTAGCAAACTGGAAAAGAAAAGTTTGGTAAGCTACATCAATGTTGGTGTACCTATTCCAAAAGAGCAGAAAAAATTAGGTACGGACTCTCGTATCCAGCTCAACGACCAGATTGCTGAAATATCGGACATCCGTCAATTCGTAGAGGAAGAGAAGGCCGCCCGCGTAGAAGCCGACCGTCCTTTGATTACCACCGCCATCAAGGCCGACAAAGACACCAAGATGGGTATGATAAGCGACATCAAGCAGGAACTTCGTAACTGCGGCGCATTCAAAATCTTCTATACCGCTCGCAAGGGCGAAAGGAAGTAATCCTATTCAACTCAATAAAAAGCCGCCCGCAAGGACGGCTTTTTTATTTATCTATTCACGCATCAGTGAACAAGCGAGAAGTTCACAGATCACCAAGTACTTATCCCAATGTTCCAATTCAAGCAATTCTCAGTTCAAGACAACAATGCTACCATGAAGGTAGGCACCGACAGTGTATTGCTGGGTTGCATAGTGAACTGCGCAAAGCCACAGCATATCTTGGACATCGGAACAGGCTGCGGCGTCATCGCGCTCATTTTGGCACAACGATTTCACAATGCCGACATCGACGCCATTGATATTGACAAAGACAGCATTACCAATGCCTCGGAAAATCTCAAAAACAGTCCGTGGAGCGACAACCTCACCCCTCACCTATCCGCATTACAACAATGGGACAAGGACGCACATTACGACCTAATAGTTTCCAATCCGCCCTACTTTGTAAATTCGCTGAAATGTCCCTCCGAGAAACGCAATAAAGCGCGTCACAACGACACATTGTCGTTTGAAGACTTGGTTGTCCACGCATCCCGATTGCTGACCGCAGAAGGCGATTTTTGGTGCATCCTTCCACCTGTCGAAGCCGAGACGGTAACACGACTTGCCGAACTCAACGCTCTATACTGCAGCGAACGCTACCACATCCACAACAAACCTGATAGCGCCATCCGCCGCACAGTATTGCATTTCACAAAAGCCGCTGTTTCTTTCTGTCAAGAACACCACTGCAACATCCGCACCAACGACAACACCTACAGCGATTGGTACTACCAAACAACAAAAGACTTCTATCTTTGGGAAGGACTATAAACAAATATCGATTAAGAATTACAATTCAATGCCGTAGGTCCATTCGATGTAATCGACGTGAGCATAGTGGGCTTTGAGAGAAATGCCTGCAAATTGGCGAAGAGATTTTCCGAAATGATAGTAGGCACCGACACGTTCATATACGGGAATGGACTCCAACTCGGATTTGTGGAGATAGCAACCCATGGCAAGCCGGATTGAAAAGGGTCCCCAATAGGTTTCGTAGTCGGCACAAGCACCTAAATAAAGCGGAGTCGGAACATCAACGCCTTTGGAGCGGGCTATGTCGGAATGGCTAAAGTTGTACATAAAATCAAGACTTGCTCCCGCCATTCTGTGGGCAGAAAATGCATACAAATAACCCGTTTGGAGCGTATAGGCGAAATAGTATGGATCATCAACGAAAGGATAGCGCGCCTTGACAAAGGCAGGAGATGCCGAAAGGAAAAAATGAGAGTGGGCGAACCGCTCAAAATCGACACAAGCCATATCACTTCTATCAGGCGCATCAACAGCAGTTGAAAACTGATAGCCCACCTCCACTTGCATAAGGTTCAAACCTTGGTTGGGCTTGAGAATATAACCATTGGAAGAATGGGACAACATCAACGCCAGAGAAAGCACATCACCATTGCGCAAGCCGATTTGACAATCCATGCCCACATCAATCATACAGTTCAAGTACGAACCAATGAAAATATTTTCTTGGTCTCCGGAGCGTTTATAAGGATTTGTAAAGCAAGAGAATCCACAATTCAAGAGCCACTGCAACTTCGTTTTGGGAAAATGCAA
This sequence comes from Candidatus Colimorpha pelethequi, assembly GCA_018064245.1. GTDB lineage: Bacteria > Bacteroidota > Bacteroidia > Bacteroidales > P3 > Colimorpha > Colimorpha pelethequi. The sequence continues at coordinate 22,668 of JAGHVO010000020.1, read as the reverse complement.
CAGAGTATTTCTCATAGTGCCTTCCACCACATAACGATGTCCCGCAATAGGATTGTCGAAACAGAGGAAAGAAGCTCGAATACCGAACTGAGAATCAGGTCTTAACTGGAACCACCTTTCACCCCTATTGAAGTTCCAAGCGACATCAAAAGCCACACCGCCACTAAAGGAAGCAATATAGCCATATTCATCGCTATTGGGAATGGTATAGGCACCCAGCCCACTTATCTGATAATAACTTGGTTGCGCAAACAACGCTGTTGCAGACCCCAAAATACAAGTCAACAAAAAGAGTTTCAACTTCATTGCGCAAACATCTATTTTCCGCCCACCATAACAAGATAATCCTCCTCGGAGATGATAGGCACGTTCAGTTTCTCGGCTTTCTTGAGCTTTTCGGGTCCCATTTTCTCACCTGCCAGCACATAGTCGGTCTTGGAGCTGATAGAGCTGGAGACCTTGCCACCATGCTGTTCAATATGAGTCTTAATCTCCTCACGAGAGAACCGAGAAAAGATGCCACTTACCACAAAAGTCTTGCCTTCCAACACACTGGAAACCGACGTGTCGTGGACTTGCATCTGGAGTCCTGCCGCACGAAGGCGTTCCACCAACTGTCGATGTTCCGGAACAACGAAATAGTCAAACACCGTGACGGCAGTCTTCTCGCCAACATCCTCAACATGGGCCAATTCTTCGACAGTAGCAGCCATCAAGGCATCAATATTCTTGAAAAATCGGGCAAGTTTCTTGGCACCCACTTCACCAACATAACGAATGCCAAGGGCAAAAAGCACGCGCTCGAAAGGAACTTCGCACGATTTCCGGATGGCAGACAAAATATTTTCGGCACCTTTTTCTTGAATAGAGGCACCCTCTTCAACACCCAAACCTATAAGTTGCTCACGACGCAGGTAGTAGAGATCCGCCACATTGCGGACAAGTCCTTTATTGTAAAGCATGGAAAGTCGCTCGCTTCCAAGAGAATCGATATTCATCGCCTTGCGTGCCACAAAATGCTCCAAACGGCCGATAATCTGCGGAGGACAGCCATCAACATTTGGGCAATAGAATCCAGCCTCACCTTCGGTACGCACCAACGGCGTTCCACATTCGGGACATTTTGCGAGATACGATACAGGCTTGGCGTTGGCGATGCGATGTTCCATATCCACGCCAACGACTTTGGGAATGATTTCGCCACCCTTTTCGATCAAAAGCCAGTCACCTTCGCGGATGTCCATCTTCTCGATGAAGTCGGCATTATTGAGTGTAGCCCTGCGCACCGTAGTGCCACCCAGCCAGACGGGCGCCATATTAGCCACAGGCGTAACGATACCCGTGCGCCCTACCTGAAAACTAATGTCCTCCAAGGGCGTACTCACACGTTCAGCCTTGAACTTATAGGCGATAGCCCAACGGGGCGACTTAGCCGTCAACCCCAATTGTTGCCACAACTCAACCTGATTGACCTTGATGACAATGCCATCGATTCCAAAAGGAAGGTTCCAACGCTCCTTGTCCCAATAATCGATAAAAGCCTTGATTTCGTTGATGTCGGCACATTCCTTAATATAAGGCTGCACCTTGAAACCCATTTGCTTGGCAGCTTCAAGACGACCAAAATGGGTGTTGTATTGTTGAGTTGTTGAGTTGTTGAGTTGTTGAATTGAATTGTCGCCGGGGAGCATCATGAAATACATGCAGAACTGGAGCTTGCGCTTGGCGCACTCGCGGGAGTCCTGCAACTTGAGAGAGCCGCTTGCCGCATTGCGAGGATTTGCAAAAGGTTCGTCGCCTTCCGCTTCGCGCTGCTTGTTCATTGTCTCAAAAGCATCAAAAGGATAGACCACCTCTCCCCTCGCCTCAAAGTCGTCAGGATAGGAACCCTGCAACTTGAGCGGAATTGTAGGAATAGTACGAGCATTGTCAGTAATCTCGTCGCCTACTGTACCATTTCCACGCGTAACGGCCTGCGTAAGCACACCATGCTTATAGGTAAGACCAATTGCCACTCCATCGTATTTCAGTTCGCAAGTATAAGTGAACTTCGTATCGCCCAGAAGCTTGCGCGTACGGGACTCAAATTCCTCAATTTCCTCAATGCTATAAGTATTGCCCAACGATAGCATGGGAAAGCGATGTGTAACCTGACGGAAATTTTTGTTGATCGTGCCACCCACCCTACGCGTAGGCGAAGTTGGCAAGGCAAGTTCGGGATACTGATGTTCGAGATCGATCAATTCACGCAGAAGCGCATCAAACTCGAAATCGCTCACCAACGAAGTATCGTTCATATAATACTCGTAGTTGTACTTGTCGATGAGGCGCGTAAGTTCTTCAATACGCTGCCGCGAAGGTTCAAGGTCTATTGAGGAGAAAAGATCCATGTGGAGTGGATGTTATTCGGGTTTCAGTTTTAAGTTTTAAGTTATAAGCTATGACTTTTGATTTTAGCAGCAATAGTATTGATAAGTATTATAATTCTCAATTCACTACAACTGCCATTCTCCCTGAAAGTTGAGGGATACAGGACCAGTAAGTTGCACGTTGGTACAGGCGGTTCCTGTGGAATCGAAAGTGACTTTGAAATCGCCGCCACGAGTCTTTACGTTGCCGTTGCCACTTACAATTGCGCAAGCCGTCACACCTGTTCCACAAGCCCAAGTTTCGTCTTCAACACCACGTTCGTAGGTGCGGACAAAGAGCGTCCCATCGGGAAGTTCCTCAATAAAATCGACATTAGTGCCTTGTGGAAACTCATCATGGTTGTTTCGCAGACGGCAACCCTCTCCCGCAACATCAAACTCATTCAAGTTCTTCACACGCTGCACATAATGAGGCGAACCCGTGTCGAGAAACCATCCATTGAGACAACGGCGAATCTCGGAGCAAGAAACATCTCTCATTCCCAGGCGTACCAATCCCTTACGAGTATCTTTGTTCCAAAGCAGAATGTCGGCCTCATGGGGACCATCATATCCTAAAAACCGATAGTGTCCGTCGGACTTGATGCCAAGCAAGTGAGCGAAAGCGACTATACAACGGCCACCATTGCCGCACATAGAACCAAGACGGCCGTCACTATTATAGTAACGCATCTCAAAATCAAAGTCTTCTGGTCCATTAGAGAGCGTCATCAAGCCATCGGCGCCCACGCCAAAACGGCGGTGGCAGATATTGGCTATTGTTTCGGTTGAAAGTTGGAGGTCGTTGTCACGGATATCGACAAGAACAAAATCGTTTCCCGCCCCGTCGAATTTATAGAAATGCATGAAATAAACTATAGTTATTAGTTAAAAGTCAAGAATTTATATCCATACACAAATCATCATGTATCCTACTCAAAACAATCATCTTCGGGTTCCCAATGCAAAGGTTCCTGCTTGACCAATTTCTTGCTGGTAAGCAACACCAAAACAGAGGTAAATACAATGGAGAAGAATATCACAGAATAGGTTGTGTACTTAATCATTGTAGCGCAAGGAATGAGTTCGTAGCCCACAGCGATGTTCATCTGTTCCGGCATTGAGGCCAAAACAGCCGAAACGAGTCCTTTGGGAATCATTATGGAAACCGTAAGGCGGTCGTTGATTGTGTTTTTGTGTCCCACGATAAAGACCAGAATAAATCTCAACACAAAGAGTGCGGCAGTGATAATCAATCCATACTGCAAAGCCTCAACATTCGTGAAAGGAATGCAAATGCCGATATAGACAAAGAAGAAAGTCTTGAGCACAAAGACAAATTCCTTGAAGAAGCTTTTTTCGTTGTTGGAAAGAGGCATCATTCGACGGTTTCCAAACTTGTGAAGCAGCGCAATGTCGAAATAATCTATATTGCCCAGCACCACGCCAAAAGCCAAAGCCGCGATGGCGCCGCTGAAGCCCATCACCTCAGTCAATCCGTAAAGCACAAAAACAAATGCCGGCGTAAGAAACATGGAGTTATTCATCTTGCGGACCCTATCGAGCAAACCTGCCCAGATGATGCCGCCCACCATGCCGATAATCAACGCCATGACAAAAGAAGCGAGAATCTTTCCCGCCATAGTTCCCAAAGCCATATCGTTGGATGAGAATCCTTCGATAAATCCCAACGAAATGACGATACAAAGCACACCTGAGCAAGCCGATTCCAAAGCCAGAGTAGTGCGGGTCTTTTCGCTCACACGCATCTGCCAAACCAAAGGAATGACAATGGCCGCAGCCGTACCGGAAATCATCGAACCCAGCAACATCGACGACTGCCACGGCATTCTAAACAAATAAAATCCAATGGCAGTAACAGCCGCCATAGAAAGGAAAAAAGAGAGCAAAGTAACTTGCACCATTCCCTTCCAATAGCGCCTTATGGAGTCGATGCTAAGGTCCACGCCACTGTCGAAAAGAATGAAAAGCAACGTCAAGGATGCGAACATCGAGGCGAAGCGTCCCAGCATATCAGGCGTAACCAAATGTAGCACAGGTCCTAGCACAATGCCGATGGCAAGCAGAAAAAGGACATCCGGCACACGTCTCTTACTGAAAAGATAAGAGAAGAAATGCGCACTGAAAATCAATATGCCCAGTATGATAAAAACGTTTGCCAATGGTTGTAGAACTGATTAAGTGTTGAATTGTTGATTTGATATTTTTGATCCCTAGTTCCTAATCACTAGTCACTGGTCACGATTATGATAGACTAATAATCAATTTCCGTCAGGAGTTTGCGCAGTTCGTGAATGGCTGGATTTTCCTCGGCCATAGCGTTGAACTTGTCGGTAGGACGATAGATCTTTTCTTCATGGGCTTCGGTTCTTACAGACACACTGCAAAACAAATCACGGATGCCCGTCCAAGTTCTCAACTGCTCCAAGATAGGCATCTTATACTCCTTCAACTCCGTCTCGAAATAACTGTTGTTGGCAATGATATCGAACGTCGTATCGCTCGTCACCTCCACTTTCTTGTCCCTCAGCAAAGGTGCATAAAGTTCGTTCTCCAAAAGTTTGTCCCAATACTTGTCGAGGCGCTCTTGCGAAAGAGGCTGGACCGCCGTAGCCGACTGTTGTTGCGCCATCGCATTGACTCTTGAAGCCACATTTTGACTGATGACAGGATTGACCGACACCGAATCCATCAAACGAGGCATGCCCGACGGACGAACGACTGTTGGGGGGGGAGTTACCGTTGAAGCATCAGGTTTTGGAGCGGCCGTGAATGACAGTTGCGCAGCCGCAGATTCATTCTTGGGCTCAGGTTTTGGCGAGGTTATATGTTCCGCTTGTGGCGCTCTTGCTATCTATGTAGGCTGCTGCATGGACTTGCGCAGCGAAGCCAGTTTCATCAAGCAGATTTCAACAAAGAGTTTCTTGTTGTTGGCGTCACGATAACGATACTCGTAATCGCTCGCCATATCAAGCATTTTGAGCAAGAAAGGCAGACCACATGTAACGGCCTGTTCGCCAAAATGAATGCGTTCGTTCGGAGAGACCTCCATCAACTTGTGGGTTGCAGGGTCGAGCGACACCATAAGGTTACGCAGATGTTCGCAAAGTCCCGTAAGGAAATGCTGTCCGTTGAAACCATGATTGATAACATCCTGATATTGAAGCAGCGAACTGCTGATGTCGCCTTTAAGGAAAGCGTCAACCAAAGAGAAATAGCATTCAGTATCAAGTATGTTGAGATTTTGCAGACAAAGTTTCCGCGTGAGATTGCCTTGAGTAAAGTTCACCAACTGGTCGAACGTGGAGAGCGCGTCGCGCAAACCGCCTTCCGCCACACGAGCGATGAGTGCAAGCGCTTCAGGCTCGTATTGGATGTGTTCCTGTTCTGCGACGTACTTCAAGTGGTTGATGATATCTTCTGTCTCAATACGTTTGAAATCAAATATTTGACAACGAGAAAGAATGGTGGGAATAATCTTATGCTTCTCGGTGGTTGCCAAGATGAATTTAGCGTATGAAGGAGGTTCCTCAAGCGTTTTGAGGAAAGCGTTGAAAGCCGCAGAACTCAACATGTGAACCTCATCGATGATATATACTTTGTAGCGACCCGTTTGGGGAGGGATATTCACCTGCTGGACCAGCTCTCGGATGTCATCTACCGAATTGTTCGAAGCCGCATCCAACTCGAAAATGTTCATCGAAGTGTTCTCGTTGAAAGAACGACAGCTCTCGCATTCATTGCACGCCTCCATGTTTTCGGTAGGATTGGTACAGTTGATTGTCTTTGCCAAGATACGGGCGCATGTGGTCTTGCCCACGCCACGCGGACCGCAGAACAAGAAAGCCTGAGCCAGATGTCCCGACTTGATGGCATTCTTCAAAGTGGTAGTGATATGCTGTTGTCCGACGACACTTTCGAATGTAGTTGGACGGTACTTACGAGCTGATACTATGTAGTTTTCCATCTTTTTAATAAACAATTATCACGTTTCAAAATTACGAAAAAAATTCGGAATATTCAAGACTCGAACCAACAAATCAATAAAACAGCGCTTTGCGACACTCGCAAACATCAATCATTACACAATAAACTTTCATAAATATTGTTATTATAGCTGTGATTTGTGATCAGAGACCAAATCTATCTTACAAAAAAATCTCAATAAAAAATGCATACAAACATTCATCGCATTCCCGTGCTGCTACTTACCGGCTATCTCGGAAGCGGCAAGACCACCTTGGTCAACCATATTCTCGCCAACAAGAAAGGCATTCGTTTCGCAGTAATAGTCAACGACATAGGAGAAATAAACATTGACGCTTCCTTGATTCAGAAAGAGGGCATCGTAGGACAGAAAGACGAGAGCCTCGTGGCCTTGCAAAACGGCTGCATCTGCTGCACCCTGAAGATGGACCTTATCGAACAACTGAACGACATTGTCAAGCAGGAACGGTTCGACTACATCGTCATTGAGGCGAGCGGAATCTGCGAACCCGAACCCATCGCCCGCACCATCTGTTCCATTCCGCAACTGGGCGAGCAATATACACAATTTGGCATTCCCTCGCTCGACTGCATTGTTACTGTGGTGGACGCCTTGCGTATGCAGAGCGAGTTCAATTGTGGCGAAGGACTCACACGCAACGACATCGGCGAAGAGGACATCGAACGTTTGCTCATTGAACAGATTGAATTCTGTAACATCGTGATGCTCAACAAGGTTTCCGAAGTTTCCGCAACCGAAAAAGAGCGTCTGCGCCAAATAATCCTTCAACTCAACCCCGACGCAAAAATCATCGAAACCGACTATGCCGATTTAGACATTCGAAAGATTACTTTCACTGGACTGTTCAGCTACAACGAGACTTCGGGATCGGCAGGATGGGTGAAGGAAATTGAACGAATGACCACCGAAGAAGAGGATTTTGAGGCCAAGAACCCATACATCCACTACGAACAAGAAGAAGAGGATCACCATCACCACCATCACGATGATGACGAACACGAACATCATCACCACGATGAAGATGACGAACACGAACATCATCACCACCACCATCATCACGACCATGAAGGCGGCGAGGTGGAGGAATACGGCATCGGGACATTTGTCTATTATCGCCGCCAAGCCTTCGACCTAGGGTTGTTTGACCGATTTGTAAATCTCAACTGGCCCAAGAGCGTCATCCGCGCCAAAGGTGTATGCTATTTCGACGACGACATCGACATGTCGTACCTTTTCGAGCAAGCCGGTGTGCAGAAAAAACTCAAAGAGGCAGGACAATGGTATGCCACAATGCCTGAAGACGAGCTGATTGACATGATGCAACGTGAGCCAATGCTAGTTCACGACTGGGACGAAGACTACGGCGACCGCATGCAGAAGATCGTCTTCATCGGCCAGAAAATGGACAAAGAAGAAATCATACGCCAACTCGATGCCTGCCTGGTGTGAAAAAAAGTTGAGAGTTTAGAGTCAGTTGAAAAAGTTGAGAGTTATGAGTCAAGAATCCCTAGATCCTAATCACTATTCACTAACCCCAATCCGAATGTCAAAAAATCCATTACTTATCATCATTATGCTGTGCAGCTTGTGGATACCCTGCATTGCACAAAACAATCCAAAAAACGACATCAAAATCACATTATTGTCCTTAGGAAGCGGATCCACACGCATCACATACGAGCGAGCGCTAAGCACGCATAATAGTGCCGAACTCACCATAGGATTCGTAGGACTGGGATGGGATATTATGAACGATGCCGACCCTAAAGGTCTGCTTGTCAAGGCCGCCTACAAATGGAACATACTCCCCCTCCACGACATGGCTTTGGCGGGACTTTACGTAAAGCCCGAATTTGTCTATGCGAATTTTGACTACACTGATCCCGAACAGTCCATCGTCACTACCCAGCACGTCAATCACTGGGCACTCCTGGCTGAAGTGGGATACCAAATCATCTACAAGTGGTTCCTTTTTGACATCTACACCGGACTCGGTCCTTCTAACGGCGACGTCGCCACAAACAACTACTACCACAGTTTTATGCTCTTTCCTTCTGATGGACACCTTGCCTTCACTGCCGGTTTCAGAATCGGTGTAGCGTTCTAGACAGCCACCTTTACTTTGAGATAGAAACATTTCAAAACATACAATATCATGAAAAAAATTCTATATTCTTTCGCATTCATGCTTGTCCTTTTATGTAGTTGCGAAAAAGAAGAGATATCCAACACCGACACTCAAGGGCAGGGTGAAAGTGCAGCAAAACCAGCCATAACAATCACGGTCACACAGGTTACAAGCAACGACATTCTATTCACGACCAATTGCTCCGACACCAGCATCACCTACTACGTCTCTGGTATGCCGAAATCAAAATACCTCCGCGAAAGCACCTACAGCGCCGACAGCATCATGGGGTTCGAGAAAAGTTGGTTTGAGTTCGTTAGCCAATCCTATGGACAGCCTTGGTATCAAATAATGCTCTCACAATGCGTCAAGGGCACACAGAGCTACGATTTCGCCGACTTCTCCTATGTAATGGACCCCGAGTCTGATTATGTAATCTACGCCTACGGCATCAACGACAAAGGGGAGCGCATAACCTATATCTACACTTGCGAAGTCACCACAGCTGATATGGTTATCTCTAACAATGAGATTAATGTGAACATTACCAAAACCTATTCCAACGGAGTGGATGCAACCATCACCACAACCAACAACGACAGTTACTATATTTCCCTTCAGCGCAAAAGTTACGTCGATTACTTCCAGGGCGAAGGTCACACGCTCGGAGAGATGGCAGTTGACCTGATTTCAGCAGAGATTTCAAGTTCAGGCACGATACCCTTGTTGCGCGGCAACCAAACAATCACGCCCGCCGAGTATAGTTGCAAATTCAAAAACATGGATTATTACTTGATTTATTTCGCATACGACCAAGAGAACGGACGTCGCAGTGACGTACACCTGGTACCTTTCAAGACCGAAGCCAACTAAACAACTGTCATAGCAAAACACAACAACAAAAGAGTCAGCCGCTTTTTGCGGCTGACTCTTTTGCTTATAAATAGAACCAGTCCTATACCATACTATATCTATTCGTATAATTCGTGAGATTCGTGTTCTTTGTCGTCTCACGATAATTGCGTGATGATGTAGATCTCGAATAGTACGAATAACCCGAATGATTCATTTAGGATCCTTCCTGAGAACAGAGAACAAAAAGTGGGTGCCCCGTTTGGAGCACCCACTTCAATTATTGTTTAGCCTAATCCTTGTCGAGCGGGAACGCTCGAATTCGTTTCGGCCATTTCTCAAAATAAGTTACTTAACAACAACGCGAGTGGTCTTGCCGTCAACGCGAACCATGTAAACACCAGCTGCGGGAGCGGTAAAACGTACATTGTCTTCAGCGGCAACCTGATGGCTGAGGATACGGCCAGTCATGTCGTAGAAATCAACCATTCTGCCCTGAGCGCCTTTCAGAACAACAGTGCGGCCTTCGGTGTAGGCGAAGAAGTTGTTAGCTTCAACATCTTCGATAGCTACAGTCTGACCGGTAACATTGAAAGTATATTCAACATTGCCATAGAAAAGAGAAGTACCGGTAAGAGTGATGGTGTTGCCACCGTCAGTGATGGTGATTACGCCAGTGTAAGGCTCGGTAGCTGCAGTAAGGGTCTGAGCATCGTAGAGATTGAACTCGATGTCACCATTTGCCAAATCCCAAGTACCGAAAGCATCGTCAGTGTTCTGGTTGTAAACAGTACCATAGAGGATGTAATCGTCGTTGGAAGCCTCGAAATCGTAAACATTAACACCCATATAAGCCTGATAGAGATCGTAATTGGCATTAGGAGTAATGGTCAAATTGTTGGCTGCGAAAGTCTCATGGTTCTGAGCAACAGGATCAGCATAGGCGAAGGTGATGTCATACATGGTACCATCTTCAGCAACCCACTTGATGTTAGCGGTGCAAGAAGCCTGGCTACCAGTAACAGTAGCGCCAAGGAGGTTGTTGCAGGGGATACTAGTAGTATTTCCATCAGCATCAACAGCATAAAGCATGAAGTATTGATCGTCTTCATATCTGTCAGCCAAAGTGTAGTTACCAGCGAAAGAGGTTGCATAGAATACCACGTTCAAGAGGTAATCATTATTATCGCCATAGCCGATAAGCTGGATAACGTCCATGTCAGCAACCAAGTCAAAAGCGCGGTTCATATAGTTTGCGTTAGACATGGAAATCATGACGGTGTCGGTAGGCTCGGTGATGGGAGGAACGATGGTGTAGGTGATGTGATACTGAACACCATCCTCGTCAGTTACATCAGCAACATAAGCGCCATCTGCACTTCTTGTAATAGAAGCAGAAGCATAATTAATATAATCCTGAGCAGCCTGATCAACACCATAGGAGTAATCCACGAGCATATCAGCCAAAGTGTAGGTCTGACCATCAACGATGTCCTGCTGACCAGCAGCGCAAACAATGTCAAAAGCGAAACCATAGTTAGCATTTTGCAGAACAATGTACAAGTCATTGTCCTCTGCATAGTACCTAGCTGAGCCCTCAGTGCACACCACGTTGATGGGGTCAGCCATAGCAACACCTGCAAACATCACAAATGCTGCAATCAAAGATAAAACTTTTTTCATAAATAAATAATTTTAGATTAATAAATAATTGAAATTTAGATTATTTTCTCAACGGTATTTTGTTTTATACAAATTGCAAATTTACTATTTTTCCTCCATATAACAACCTAATTAATCATAATATTTCTTATCTTACAATAATAAACGTTGATACACAACAACATCAAGCTATCTGCGCTCCACCCGCACAGCCTTATAGCGCATTTTACGAGGCGGCTTTCATTGGATTTAACAACGCAAAAACGCAAAGCCATCAAGACCTTGCGTTTTTGACTCATGAGGAAGCGCATAAGACACAATCACACATTTGACGATTGAGGATTGTAGAAAACAAACTGGTTGTCTATTACATCTATTACGATGTCGTCTTTGGGATTGATTTTCTCCTCCAACAGTTGCTGAGACAAAGGGTTGAGAATCATGCGCTGGATGACTCGCTTGACCGGACGCGCTCCCATGGCGGGATCGAATCCTACAGCAGCCAACTGATTGACTGCCTCTGGGGTAGCAGTTATAAGTATCTCGTTCTTTTCCAAAGTCTTGGCAAGCTGGGCGAGCTGAATCTTGACGACCCCCACAATCTGCTTCTGCGACAACGGACGGAACATCACAGTCTCGTCTATACGGTTGAGAAATTCGGGGCGGACGGTCTTTTTCAAAAGATTGAGGACCTGCTGTTTGGTCTCTTCAAGATCGTATTCAGAGAGTTCCTCAAATGAGTCAAGACGTTCACGGATGATGTCGCTTCCAATGTTGGAGGTCATGATGATAATCGTGTTGCGGAAATCAGCTGTACGGCCCTTGTTGTCGGTAAGACGACCATCCTCAAGCACCTGAAGGAGCGTGTTAAATACGTCGGGGTGCGCCTTTTCGATTTCGTCGAAGAGTACGATGCTGTAAGGTTTGCGACGCACCGCCTCGGTAAGCTGGCCACTTTCGTCGTAGCCCACATATCCTGGAGGCGCTCCAATAAGACGGCTGATGCTATGAGGTTCCTGGTATTCGCTCATGTCGATGCGCACCATCATCTCCTCATCGTCGAAAAGCGTTTCGGCAAGCGTCTTGGCAAGTTCCGTCTTGCCCACACCCGTAGTGCCGAGGAAGAGGAAAGAGCCGATGGGACGGTGGAGGTCGCTGAGTCCTGTGCGGCTGCGACGGATGGCATTCGCAACAGTAGCGATGGCTTCGTCCTGACCGACCACACGTTTGTGGAGCTCCGATTCGAGCGAGAGCAGTTTCTCACGTTCGCTCTGGAGCATACGTGTCACGGGAATGCCAGTCCACTTGGAGACAATTTCGGCAATCTGCTCACTGTCAACCTCCTCGTTGATCATCGCATTGTCGGCCTGCATGGCACGGAGCTGCACTTTGAGTTGTTCGACGTGATTTTCAGCCTCCTTGATGCGTCCGTAGCGAAGTTCCGCCACACGACCATAGTCGCCCGAACGTTCCGCCTGCTCGGCTTCGAACTTGTAAGACTCAATGTTTTTGACCTCCTGCTGGATTTGCTCTACGATAGACTTCTCGTTCTGCCAACGCGCCTTCATCTGACTGCGCTGTTCGGATAGCTGACCTATTTCACGGGCAAGAGATTCGAGTTTGTCGGTATCGTTTTCTCGCTTGATGGCCTCGCGCTCAATCTCGAGTTGACGGATTTTGCGTTCCAACTCGTCCAATTCCTCAGGAACAGAATCAATCTCCATACGCAGCCGTGCGGCAGCCTCGTCGATGAGGTCGATGGCCTTGTCGGGCAAAAAGCGGTCGGAGATGTAGCGGTTGCTTAGTTCAGCGGCAGCAATGATGGCCTCGTCTTTGATACGCACCTTGTGGTGCACCTCGTAGCGTTCCTTCAAACCACGAAGAATGGAGATGGTATCGGGAACATCTGGTTCGTCGATAAGCACGCTCTGGAAACGACGTTCAAGCGCCTTGTCCTTCTCGAAATATTTCTGATACTCAGCCAACGTAGTGGCACCAATGGCACGCAGTTCGCCACGCGCCAATGCAGGCTTGAGGATGTTGGCGGCATCCATGGCACCCTCACCACCACCAGCACCCACAAGCGTATGGATTTCATCGATGAAAAGGATGATTTCTCCGTCAGCCTCGTTGATTTCGCGGATAACACTCTTGAGACGCTCCTCAAATTCGCCCTTGTACTTGGCTCCGGCGATGAGCGCACCCATATCGAGGCTGAAAAGGGTTTTGGATTTAAGGTTTTCGGGAACATCGCCGCTCACGATACGATGGGCAAGGCCCTCAGCGATGGCCGTCTTGCCTACGCCAGGTTCTCCTATGAGGATTGGATTGTTCTTGGTGCGGCGGGAAAGGATTTGCAGCACACGACGGATTTCCTCATCCCGACCAATCACTGGGTCGAGTTTGCCAGCTTGCGCCAATTGGTTGAGGTTTTTGGCATATTTGTTGAGGGCGTTGTAGCTTTCTTCGGCACTCTGGCTGCCCACCTTGCTGCCTTTGCGAAGGTCAGCCACGGCGGTGCGCAAAGCCTTCTCCCCCACTCCGGCGGCCTTGAGCGCCTGAGCGGTAGGATCGTTGCCCGACAAAAGCGCGATGAGCAGATGTTCGATGGAAACAAAATCATCGTTCATCTCGGTTGCAAGTTGCGAAGCCTTCACAAACACCTGGTTTGCATCATTGGAAAGATATTGGCTTCCACCGTTCACTCGAGGCAATTTTTCCAAAAGCGCATCCACCTGCTGCGAGAGCCGAGGCAGGTTGACCTCCAACTTCTTGAAAAGATAAGGAGTAACATTCTCATCTACAGAAATGATGCCTTTCAAGAGATGGCATTTCTCGATAGCCTGATGTTGGCGCGATAGGGCAATCTCTTGTGCTTTTTGAATGGCCTCCTGCGACTTGATAGTAAAATTATTCAGGTTCATGGCTGAGAAAATTGAAAATTGTCGATTTGTTGAACTGTTGATTTGAGTCTTTTTGATTGTTGCAACTTATTTTGTAAACATTACTATCAGCAACCATACCAAAGTCGGAATCAAGACATTTTGACACAAAAGAAATCCCTTTTGAAGCAAAAAAGCGACAAAAGGGCAGATTTCATCCATAGCACACAATTCACAGATTTCACCTGAGCAGGAGTACTTGTCCGACAAGGGTATGCTTGACACTTGGTTCGTTTATAATAGTGTAATTAATTATATAGGCATAAGAAGCCGTAGTACAAGGAACGCCTTTGTGGGTTCCATCCCAGCGCGCCATGATATCATCTGCATGCCACACCAAATTGCCCGTTCTGGTAAAGATGGAAATACTGAACGAGCCAATATTTGTTCCCACTGCGCCAAACAATCTATTGGTTTCCCCATTCGGCGTAAATACATTAGGGACCCAAATAGACCACTCAAGCGTATCAGTATTAACTTCAAGATGCAACGTAACAAGACTGTCACAATCATGAGCCGTAGCAAACAATTTCGAATAGACACCCGATTGAGTCAACGGAGTTCCTTGCCATAGATAACGCTCCCCAACGCTGATTGTGTCAAAAACATCCTCACTATACGATGGATGAATAGTCACCGTGAGATAGAGCGTATCGACCGAATGGACACAAGGAGCATGCTGAAAGAGTACTGTTATCAAATATTCCGTATCCATCGTTGATGCCAACGTCACCGAAGGACCCTGCATCGTTGTCCCGTTGCCCAAATCCCAAATGGGGAGAAATTGAGGATCGAAATCAGTGAACTCGGCAAGGTTGAGGGTTATCACATCGTCTTGGCAAAACTCCAAAGATTGATGCAGCACCAGAGGGGTCTCTATCGCTGCCCATCCAGTGGCCGAAGCTATGGCAGAGCAATTCTTGAGAGTGACGGCGTGGGCTTCAAAAGGACCCAACGAGTTTTGCAAACGATGAGTACCCCCGCTCACCCTCATCCTGGCATAACTATATTCCGAATTGTAGGGCAAGGTGTGAAAAGCCGTATCTATGCACACCCCGTCCAACATCATCCCCGCAACATGCTGGGTACGCGTGGCTATACCTACAAAATTGTGCGGATAAAACGTCATCGTGGGCATTCCCAGCACCACATTTGCATGATATGGGTAGTTATAAGAAAAGAAACTTGACTGATTATACCATTGCTCCACAGGGCAAAGCGGGTACATGGACGGATCGCCGCTATAACTTCCTGGAGAACTTTGCAACGAGTCCGTATTACCATAGCGCGACCCCGTGAGGAATACGCACACAGAAACTGGCTGGGAACTTTCTAACCACGAGGCAACATGATTTGTGTCTATCTCAAACTCGTATGTCTGGCCTTGTGAAAGGGTTGCGACAGGTACGCCGTCAAGGGCAACGGTGGTATTGTCGGCAAAGGCCATCACCTGCACCCTGTCGTTGAGACGGTTCGGGGTGACAGAAAGAAGGAACTGCCTGCCGCAATAGTTTGTCGGGGGCATGGATGCAAAAATACGATCTGCCGACAACATGCCTGCGGGAATGTAGATATTCCCCACTCCCGATATCACGGCAATACGTTTTCCACCCTCCGATGTGACATTTCGTCCCGCCGCCTCGGTTCCGAACACCCTCACCACCTCGCCCAAGCGGAGGGTATGTGTCACTTCGGGAAACGTCCCGTCCACCGAAGCCGAAATGGTCACATTCACACTATCCTCAGCCGCCACAACAAGTATTTCGGGATTATGGCCTCCAATGGTGTTGTTGTAAACATTGACAAAGTAGTCGCACCCCAGTTTGTCCACTGGCCACACAGAGGTCATTTCCATCTCGCCGCTCTCATTGTCGTTGAGGGTGTCGAGGTCTATGGTGTTCGCGAAAGTGAAGAGCGATATGGTGTCGGTGCTGGAGACATGGATGCCCTGCGGCACAGGTAGAAACACATTCGACATCAGGTCGGGCCCATTGGCGAGAGTCAGAAATGTGGCCGAGTCGGCAACAAGATGCACAATAATGGAGTCGGGATAGACAGGCACCAATCCCTCGTCGGTGGTACGAAAAGAGGTTGGAGCATGGGAGACAACAACATCACAATCGCGCAAAGGTATGAAGCACAACTGGAACACATCACGCATGGGAGGGTTGTATGATGCCGACGAATGATACAGAAAGCCTGTCCAAAACTCCGTGCCCTGCATTCCCGAGGCTTGCGCCGAGGCATTAGCGGGAACAAAGAGTATTGCAGCAAGGATACTTATATAAATTGCCCTTGAACGCAAATTACCGTAGAGTGTCCGTAAATAAAAATATTGTATCATAATCAGTTCTCGGGGTAGCCTTCGGGATTCTGGCGTTGCCAGTTCCAGCTGTCGCGGACCATCTCATCAATGCCGTATTCAGCCTTCCAGCCCAATTCCTTCTCAGCCTTGGCGGGGTCACTGTAGCAGGTGGCGATATCACCGGCACGACGCGGCTTGATGCTGTAAGGAACCTTGACATCGTTCACCTTGACGAAAGCGTTCACCATGTCAAGCACGCTGTATCCGTGTCCCGTACCGAGGTTGTAGATTGCCAAACCACATTTGCGTTCAAGCGCCTTGATGGCACATACATGTCCACGCGCCAAATCTACCACATGGATATAGTCGCGCACACCCGTACCGTCAGGCGTGTCGTAATCGTTTCCGAAAACGCCCAATTCGGCACGTTTGCCCACCGCTACTTGCGTGATGTAGGGCATGAGATTGTTGGGAATGCCGTTGGGATTTTCGCCAATGGTGCCACTCTTGTGAGCTCCAACGGGATTGAAATAGCGCAACAGCACCACATTCCACTCGGGATCAGCCTTTTGGATATCCATCAAGACCTGTTCGAGCATACTCTTGGTCCAACCGTATGGATTGGTACACTGCCCCTTGGGACATTGTTCCGTGATGGGAATCTGTGCGGGATCGCCATAAACCGTAGCCGAAGAGCTGAAAATGATGTTTTTGCAGTTATGTTGACGAAGCACATCCAACAGCACAAGCGTACCAGAGATGTTGTTCTCATAGTACTCCCAAGGTTTGGCAACAGACTCACCGACAGCCTTGAGTCCTGCAAAATGGATGCAAGCATCAAACTTGTGTACCGCCATCACCTCTTCAAGACCTTTACGGTCACGTATATCAACCTGATAGAAAGGGACTTCCTTGCCAGTAATCTTGGAGACCCGCTGCAGGGAGACCTTGTTGGAATTGGAGAGATTGTCGATGACAACAACATCGTGGCCAGCCTGATGAAGTTCAACAACAGTATGAGAACCAATAAATCCGGCTCCGCCGGTAACGAGAATCTTGGACATGTATAAGTTTTTAGTTTTAAGTTTTAAGTATTAAGTTTTAAGAGTTAGGAGTTAGGGGTTCACTAGGTTTCCTAGCCACTAATCACCAATCACTATTCACTGATCACTGTTCACAGATCACTAAATATTATAACGGAATAATCCATAAATTATTGCCTATAGTCCTGCACGACGGATGACAAGAGGGATTGCTTCGGAATGGATAGCACAAAAAGAGGAAGCGTCATCCACTACCAAAGCCAAATATCCACCACCGCCTGCACCTGGCATCTTCCATGCCAAGACACCTTTTTCGGCGGCATATCGCTCAATGAATGGCTGTACGGAATCTTGTTCGCGAGAACCGTCAAGATTGATGATTGTAGGTTGAATCATTCCTGGGAACATAGCGACCTGCGCTTCAAAAGAAGCTCGATAGGATTGGGCGAAGGCATCCAAATTGCAAGCGAGCATTGCTTTCCAACAAGCATCGGCAGCCTGCGTCAGAGCACGCACCTTGTCGGGAGTAATGTCCTTACCCTCAACAACCGAGCACCCTGGACGTCGTGGATTCATAGGAATCATGCAGAGATGACCTTCCAACCAAGAAAGCACCTTTTCGTCGTGGCACGACTCAATCTTGTCGGGCCAAAAATGGTTGTCGTAGTGATGACGCACCAACCCCGGCATACAGATGCCAATGGAGTCCTGCGCACCACTGATGTGTCCGCCTTCTCGTTCGGGATGATTTTCGAAACAGAACACCAAACGCGCCAAAGTCTCGGGGTCCATGTTGGGCAACTGGTAAGGCCAGATGCTCTTGATGACGTTGCGCGTAGAGGTGGAGAGTCCACAGCGCTCCCGAATCTCGAAAGTAGGCTCAAGTGAAATCGTGATAGCCCATCCCGGGGCATACTGAGAGACATAAGGCTGGTCAATCCACGTTCCCGCCAAATCCAATCGTGTGGGGATCTGACAAGGAGTCTGTTTCAATGCCGTACTGCTACGTGCAGTGAGACCCTCGGCAGGAATGCGGTCAAGAACGACATATTCAATATTATGTTCGGCACAGAAACGACGTTTTTCGTCAGAGCTTCCGTCAGCATTGACCACAAGAATGTCGGGTTGCAAAGCCTCAACAGTAGGCACAAAATCCATAATACCATCGCCTGCATTGATAAAGGCATCCTTCACGTAACGAATCGACTTGACCATAAAGAGTCGCTCCTGTTCGCTATAGACTGTCTTGTGGTGCTTGTAATGCAGAATGGTCTCGTCCGACCCGATGCCGACATAGAGGTCGCCATATTGCGCCGCCTGTCGGAAAAACTCGACATGACCACTATGCAAAAGGTCGTAACAACCTGAAACAAATACTTTTTTTGACACGAACAATGATTATTTAGTTATCTGAATCAAAGATTTTTTCCATCAATTGCCATTTCTCGGCGGATGTGGCGGAAGCTTGACAGCCTTGGAATTGGGCAACATAGGCCTCCCACTCCGCCTGACGGGGCAGCTTGGAAAGACGCTGCATATCGCGCTGGAAGTCGAAATCATCTACGGTATCCATAATCATGAACAATTGTCTGTCGTGGCGAAAGATCTGCATAGAAAGGATGCCCACTTCACGCTGTCCTGCAATGATTTCGGGCCATACATGACGGTGGGCTTCGAGATACTGCTCAACCATTTCCGAATTGGCTACAAGTTGGAGGGTTTGACAAAAACGCTTCATTAAAAGATTTGGAGATTTGAAGATTGGGAGGTTGGGAGATTTGGAAAAATTGTTGATTTGTTGAGTTGAGACAGAAAATTTGTTGATCCTAATTTTTTGTCCCTAATCTAATCACCAGTCACTACTCACTATTTATTTCGACTACCGTTCACCACAATGGCATAACCCAAGACGACAAGGAAACAGGCTACAGGAACAAAGAAGGATGTATAAACACCAAAAGAGTCGGAAACGAAACCTTGCAACGGGGTAATCAACGCACCGCCAAGAATAGCCATAATCAACCCCGAAGCGCCAATCTTGGCATCTTCAGGATGGGACCCTTGCGAGACACTGCCCAGCGCCAATCCGTAGATGGTCGGAAACATCAAACTCATGAAAACACTGATAAGTACCAACGCGACAATCAAGAACATTCCACTTCCCGCCGATACCGCCACCAAGAACGCGCAAAGGGCGGAAAGTACAGCCCCAACCAAGAGCAATCGCGAAGGCTGGAAAAACCGCATCAGCCAAGTATATACAAATCGAGAAATGCAGAACCCGACAATCGTGATGAGATAGACCGTCGAAGCCTCAGCCTCAAGCACACCGAGTTCCTGCATGACAATACGAATGGTAAAACTCCACACGCCAATCTGCGCTCCCACATAGAAAAACTGCGCCACAACGCCGCTCCAATAGGTCTTGTTGGCAAACAAACGTCCAAAAGTGGCACGCAACGAATCCCCTTCCGCCCTATCGCCACCTTGTGGCATCTTCACGAAACACATCACTACCAAAATCACCACCAAAGCGCAACCCAAAGCGACGTAGGTTCCGCTGACGGAATAGAGCGATATATCACTGAGAATAAAATACTTGCTCATCAAAATACCCAAAATACTTCCAATAGGATTGAACGCCTGAGCGATGTTCAACCTACGCGTAGCAGTGTCGGGACTTCCCATCGAAAGGATATAAGGGTTGGCGGTAGTCTCCAACACCGAGCAGCCGCCCGCCATGATATAGATGGCGATGAGATAGAAAGCATACGAAGCCGCCTTGGCGGCAGGCAAAAACATAATGGCACCCAGTGCATAGAGCACCAATCCCAACTTCACGCCAGCATGGTAGGAATGCTTCTTGATAAAGATAGCCGCCGGAAGCGCAAAGCAGAAATAGCTTCCATAAAATGCGAATTGAATCAAAGAAGTCTGCGTGTCGGACATATTCATAATACGCTTGAATGCAGCCAAAAGCGTATCAGTCATATTGTTGGCGAGTCCCCACAAAAGGAAGAGCGAGGTCACCAAGATAAAGGGAGTGCGGTATTGTTTTTCGAGAAGTTTCATAATTACAAGAATGTTTCAAATTAAATAACGTCAAATAGCGCAATCTATTTCATCTATTATTTGCGAAGCGAATAGTCCTTCCACCTTACCTTGTAGTCGTAGCCTGGACCGGATAACGAGAGCAGAAATGGCGAGAAAAAGCGTTCCATTGCGTCGAGAAACGACTTCGGATTTTGCTGATAGGGTTTGAGTTGCTGCTTCAAAGCCTTCGCTTTGGCGTAGTTTTCCGCATCCTTGCCAGCGATGTTGTCTATCGCAGAATAGATGTCGGCATACACCCTATTGAGGGGAACGATGTCGTTGCTATCCGTCGTTTGGTGGTCACCCAAGATATGAATCGAATAAAGCACCGTCACCAAGCCGTTCAGCTGCCTACGCTGTGCCGCCGAGATGGCGCCCAACTCGCCGAATCCGAACACCGCAGCACCCTCATTCATCAAAGCACGGTTACGCTTGCTCACTTCCGCATTCATCAAATCCCAGAACTCAGGCAAGTCAGATTTTTGAATCACCCCATCGGCAATGGCGGCATTTAAACTGTTGATGATAGGAGCAAACTGGCGCGGGTCGGTGTTAAAGCCCCAATGAAACCAAATGCGATGTCTTCCTTGCCAATGAATCTTACTGAACTTTGGATGGTCGGCGATGGATTTCGGCCGCTTCGGATTGCTCTTCGAGGGTCGCTCTCCTGGTTGCGTATAAGGATAGTCGAGATAGCTGTTCACCAACTTGTAATACCGTAGCACAGCCTTGTTTTGCGGCACACTGTCGAACGGAAAAATGCGATACATGTCAGTAGCATGTTGCCAGCCCGACAAAGCCCTGCAAGGAACCATCAAACCCACCGCTGCTATCAGTAGCAAAAGCCATCGTTTAGCCATAAATCCACGCACCGAATATAGTTTTAAGTTTTAAGCCTTAAGAGAACCACCGAACAACCAATTTTAAACAAATTGATTATCAATTACAAACAATCTTTCCACACACATTTTCGAGTTTTTTCAAACGACAAAATTACACATTTTCGTGATTTTTGACAAAATCAAAGCATAATCGTCATATATATGAATCTCCACATATGTGAAACCCTGCAAAGGCTCGAAAAGGATTCTAATACGGATTGCTGCTTCGTCATATTACACTATTTATTTCCATCCACTTCTTCACCTGCTCCACACACCATGGCAACTGGTCACGCACTTGTTGCACCCAGAAACGCATCACGGCCCAACCTTGACGCATTAGAGCTTGATTGCGCAATTGGTCATTGTAGCAAAGTTCGCCCGTCCAAGTTTGATGATACATTGCGCCATCCACCTCAATATCAAGTTTCTTACCATTGTGGAATAATGCGAGGTCTAGATAATACTTGTCAACGTGATACTGGGCAGTTACCGGAATGCCAGCATCTGATAACGCTTTTTGCAACATATGCTCCCACTCGGATGCTTCGACTGGCGCATCCTCACCACAACTATATTCGGCAAAGTGTTCAAGATACGATACACCACAATGTTTGCAATATGCTTTATCACCCACGGTCACGAGCAATGCTCTTGCACGTGTTATTGCCACATTGAACAGATTTCCCGTTGACTTTAGGAACTGCAAACTTTGCGATTTAGTTCCATCTGAAACAACAGGTGAGAAGACAATAACATCACGCTCGTCGCCTTGAAACTTATGTACGGTATCAATTAGAATGTTATTGTGCAGTTCCAAATGATTCCGCAGTTCAGCATCTCGTTCCAACGCTTTAGTTATCATGTCTGCCTGCAGATGGAATGGTGTGGTTACGCCTATTGAGCCTTCAAACTCCAGTTCAATGGCTAATCTGCGAAGAATACGAATTACGCCCTCCGCTTCCTTCAGATTGTAAGCGCCACCTGCTTCTGGCCGAATAGTTTTACCCTTAACATCCATCCATTGCATGCCAAGAATGGGCTTACCATTGTTAGGCGATTGCAGCCGGCTATAGTCGGTAGCTATGCGCAAAGTATTATCATAGAACTCCTGATTGGAGAATTGTATGATGTCAAGGAAACTGCGATGGTGGTCACGCAATTGAATGATATTCTCTGCTTCTGCCATACTTTCAGCAAGGTCGTAGATAGAAGAACCTCGGTACGACCAACGTGCTTCAATATCATTCGCCTGAATGAGCGAGAGATCGGTTTGCTTGCTCAATAGGCAGATGTGGTTGAGCTGTTGCTTGTCGCCAATGAC
>JAGHVO010000064.1 GCA_018064245.1 Candidatus Colimorpha pelethequi | reverse complement strand
GGTTAGGGGTGGCCGAGGTGAGTGTAGATGATTTGGAGTTGGCGGGGGGAGAGGAGTTTGCGGGTGCGGGTGTAGCCGGCGGATTGGAGTTCGGCCATAAGGGGTTTGTTGCTGTGGATCTCGCGGGCGAGGAGCTTGCTGGCCGTGGCTTTGCTACAGTCGGGGAAATAGGCCATAGCTAGGTCTTGCTTGAAGATAAAACCTGACATAAATTTGAAATTATTTGATGAAACATTGGGCCCGAAGGCCGAGAATTATCAGTTGAAATTTCAAATTATGCGATGGGGAATGGCATTAGGATGGACTAGGGAGAGATAGGATTGACTAAGATCAACTTGGATTGTCTAGGGCGGACTAGGGAATGATATGAGGATAAATGAAGCCAAGGTGGGATAAGGTATATTGATTGAGGAATAGGTTGTGATGGTGGATGCGGCCAGCGGTGACCGCTGGGGACGGTAGCTGTTGGCGAGGTGGAATTGGCGGAAAAGAGAACACGGCAAGCGCGAGGGTGAGCTTGCCGTGGGTGAAAAGATGTAGAATGTGCTTATGTACTTGTAATACAATATACGTCCATTAACAAGGATTAATAAATCATGTCAAATCCTTTTGGGCAGAGACATAAAAAATGATTGTCGGAATCAATCGAGATTATATTGTCAGCAATAAGTTTGTTCAGAACTACCATGATCTGGTCCTGTTCAACAGGGTTCAGTTCCTGAATTACATTCATCTCAAGGGTTCGGAACATAAATCCTTGACCGACACCAAGATTCGATTTTGAGAACAACGACATGATTAATTGTGAGAGTTCTTCATCTGATCTGCAAGAATAGAGCCCGTCAAAACCTTTCTTCGTCAAGAACAATGCATCTGGCTTATTTTCTTTATATTCAAGCAAGCCTTCATTATGCAAAGAATTCAATGCATCTTCAACGAGATCTTTTTCTTTTGGATTCAATGAATTGAACAGACCGAATTGTAAGTTTCTAAATGGCAAGCACTCTCCTTCTTTACATTTGAGTTTGCGAAACTCATTCATAATTAGGTCCTTTAGTTCTTCTAAATTGTAACTCATGGTACAAACGTTTTTGAAATAAACATTGTTTTATATGATCATTTAGTGAATATTTAAAGCAATCGACGTTTATTTCAAAACTGCACAGTTATACCACATTGAAGTTCACATAGGTGCATCGGAGTGGATGTTTTTGTGCCGGGAATGGCCGAGGTTGCTTGCAACGGAGTAACGGTATAGCGGGAATTGTTCATTGGAGAATAAGACAACGAAACAAAAGGCTTAAGGGCGAAAGCACCATAAGGAATCTCGAACTGGAATCCCACCACTCCATATACGTCGATGCTCCTGTCATATTCAATTCCGATGTCAAACCTTGTATTCTCCATATCGTTGAAACCAAGCGTGGCGGGACTTTTGACAGACAAACCAAGCGTGGTCAATCCCGCACCTGCGAACAACTCAAAACTCGACCCCGAACGCGTAACCCAACGAAAGTTGGCGGTGACAGGAATGGCAATGTCGCGATAGACGGAGTTCAGACTGCCTATCAGCCCATAGCACCCGTCTGATACAAATGTCATGTGCTGAATGATGTGACGGTGTTTGTAAACCAAACGAGCCTCAATTGACCAGCTGTCGTTAAATCGGTATTGATAGTCGAAATGGACTGTGAAAAGCGAACTTTGGACTGTGTGAAGATTAAACGAACCACTGTACCCCACTGTGTTGAGAAATTGATTGAATGAACCCACATTGTCCAGCAACGTCGTACCCACGCCGAACCCGAACTGATGTTTCTCTAAACCAGCGGTCGGACTGCTATAATTCTCCTGCGCCGACACCCCCATTGACATGGACATTGCCACGACAATCGAAATAAAGAATGTTTTTTTCATAAGGCGAAAATATTTGTTGATTTACCTAATCCAAATCCAGCATCGCTAAGCTTCTATGCTGACACCCAAACTAAATGTCGGACCGTTTTTGAAGTAGAATGGATTGTCGTTGCTTGTAGTGTTGGGCCGGATGATTCCAAAGCCAGCCTTCAACTCCACACCCAGCTTGAGAATGGGAGTGTAGCAATCGACGCCGATTCCGAAATTGCACTTAAAATCATGGGCATTCATTTGACCTACACCTTCGATATCGTTGCGCAACGATGTAAAATCGAACCCATAGACGATTCCGCCAAGAACGAAAGGTTCAAAGTTCCCTTTGCGGAAAGGGTGAAGCTTGATGTCAACAGGAAGTTCTCCGCAAACGCTTTCCAACTTGTAGATGGAGGGGCGATTGACCACAGCGATACCAGGTTCCCACTGGTAGTCTAAGAGCTTGACTCCAGGCATTACACGCAGACTGAGACAACGATTCAGACGGAGATCGTATATCACCGCCAAACGGAAATTCGGGGCGTAAAACGAATGATTCCCTTGCTCCAAAGCCAACACCTCGCCGTTTTCAACGTGGTAGATATCGGTCTTGCTTTCGCCGAACCCCAAATGGAGGCCGAATAGTGACCTCCTGTCGTCCAACCCTTTGCTTTCTTGAGAGCGAACCGGTGTTGGAAGAATCAATAATTGGAAAATGCAAAATACAAAGAAGCACTTTTGCATCTTCAGGTGTTTTTTTCTTTGAGACAATGTTTTCATAATGTATTTATATAATGGAAATTAATGATTTTCTGCATATACAATAGAACTTACGGTTGCGCCCACGCACCAACAACCCGCAAACACACCTATGGCGACCCCGCCACTACTCACCACAGCTGCGGCAGCAGACCCAAATAATCCTACAGAACCTCCCCAAAAACCTCCTTCCAAATCGGCATGTACAATATTCCTCAATGGTTCAAGCATCTCGCTAACAGCCTTCTTGATAGCCTTAAAGCCATTCCGAAGAAATTCTACTGCATCCTTAAGTAAACCCTTGGAATTATCAAATCCTGAAAAAACAGCGACCCACGCACAGAAAGATGATAATGTAATATTACAACCTGCACTCATATAAAAATAGTCTTCAATAGTAGTTGTTGACTCGCACAATTCTTTAAGACGATCCAAACATGCCGTTTCAAATTCATCGTATGTATCGCTGTTTAGAAAGGCGTCCTCAACAAAATCATAATATTCTTCCACTGAATTCATAATCAACTCTGCATCTACAGCATCCGGAAAATCCCATTCCATATTTCCGTTCTCAATCATTTCTCCAATACATGCATATAATTCATCCTTATCCCCAACGTCGTCAATTGCGCTCATACAATCAGGCAACATCTTAAGCCCCATATCTTCACCATTATCAATAAAAAAATTATGTATGTATTGACAGAGATCTGATGCATTCATTCCTTCGACATCAGGGCTATTGTACAGCGCAAAGACTGTGTAATTGTGAGCAATACCAATTTCTTTTGTCAATACGTCAATTTCACCTCTATCCAATGGTATAGTAAAAGTAGCTGATGTTTTACTTTCCTGATTCACACATCTTTCATCTTCTTTCTGGCAAGCCACGAAAAGCATGGCACCAACTGCGAACATAGCCGCTACAAGGGCTATAATACATCTTGTTTTTTTCATTGTAAATCAATTTATGTGTTAAATTTTTTTTCTTGTTGCTGCGGTGCTGCGTGGACTCTTGCAGCTCAATTTTACTCCACGCAATAAAGTCGGCCGAAACACGTTATATTTTGTGTAAGGCAACCGCTTTATGCCTTGGGTGCGGGATGGCAGGGAAGTGTGAATAGGCGTGTGCTATTCGATTCCACTCACCCTGCAATGGCACCCTCTTTATTTCATGCCCCTGCACGACGGCGCACATACTCGTGCGGGGCTTCGTCAGATGAAATACATACTTCAAAAACTATATGTGTTCCATTATTGTCACACCCAAC
>JAGHVO010000033.1 GCA_018064245.1 Candidatus Colimorpha pelethequi | reverse complement strand
AAAAATAAAAATCTTTTTTTTTTTTTTCCATTATAACCTTTTTTTTTTGTGTCTTTTTTATATAAATTAAAAAAAAATTTTAATTTATTTTTTTTTTGGGGGGGCGGCTTTTTTTGGGCCCCCCCCCCCGTCTATTATACATTGTTGGGCGGGGCTACTTTGAATTTTTACTTCTTTATTCTTCATTAATATTTGTATCTTTCCGCTGAAATTAAAAATCAAGAATAAAAAGTCCAATACATGAAAATTTTATATGTCCGTGTGAAATCTAAAAATTATATGTAATTTTGCAAAATTATGCAGACAACAAGACAAAATAAGATTTCTCGTCTCATCCAGGAGGATTTAGGTGAGATTTTTCTCAAAGAGATGAAGCCCACGTTGGGCAACTCGCTCATAACCGTCACCAAAGTGCGCATTACCAGCGACCTCTCCATAGCTCGTATTTATGTGAGCATCTTCCCTATTGGTGGCGTTACCAAGGAGGCTGTGATGCAAGGAATAGCCGAGAACAACGGAGACATCCGCCGTCGGTTGGGCCTTCGCGAAGGCAAACAGTTGCGCATCATTCCGCAGTTGGAGTTCTATCTCGACGATTCGTTGGACTATATTGAGAACATCGAAAATCTTCTGAAAAAATAATGCTTTGAAATAGGAAAATTGCTGTCGACGTATAATGTCAGTCAATTTTCTCTTTATTAATCTTTTTCAATCCCGTGAGGTCGCAGACTCCTTTCTTCATCGCTCGTCGCTATCTACTTTCGCGCAAGCAGAAAAGCGTCATCAACCGTATCTCTTGGATATCGTTGGGTGGCATTGTGGTGAGTGCCATGGCGTTGATAATTGTGCTGTCGGTCTATAACGGCATTGGCAACCTCACGCAGAGCCTTTTCAACATCTTCGATCCAGAATTGCTCATTCAACCCGAACAGGGTAAGACTTTCCATACGGAAGATATAGATTATCAGGCTATCGTGCAATCGCCAGGTGTGGAAAAGGTGATTCCCATGGTAGAGGAGAACGCATGGGTTACGCACCAACAGAATAGCGCCATTGTACAGTTGCGTGGCGTAGATACGGCTCAGTTTATGGACTATGCTTCCCAAATGGATTTGCAAATTGCTTTGCCGCCAAGTGGGGAGGGGTTGCCGAGTTCTCTCTTGGTGGGCTCCGATATCGCCTTTCAGTTGGGCTTGCGTAGCATTGAAACTTATCCCCTTGCTGTGCACATTCCCAAGCGTGGTACCAGCCTGGGATTTTCAATGGAAGAGGCGTTCAACAGTGGCTATGCGTTCAATGTGGGGACTTTCTATCTTCAGCAGGACATTGATTCACGTTATGTAGTGGCTGATATTGATTTTGTAAGGTCGTTAATGGACTATGCTCCAGACGAATGTACCGCTTTGGCTGTGCATGTCCAAAAAGGAAGGTTGGAAAAGGTGAAGCAGTCGCTGAGAACGATTCTGGGCCCTGATTTCACTGTTAAGGACCGTATGGATCAGCAACCTATTTATTATAAGATTTTCAAGTCGGAACGACTGGGTGTCATTCTAATTATGACGTTGATTGTTCTCATTTCAACATTAAGTTTGGTGGCGTCGCTTTCGTTGTTGATTATCGACAAACGTCGTGATGTGGAGACTTTGAAAAGTATGGGTATGACTCAAAAAGATGTAAGACATACTTTCTTCCTGCAAGGAGCGTTGATTTCCGCCATTGGTGTGGTTGTGGGTTTGCTGTTGGGATTTGTAATCTGTCTGTTGCAACAACGTTTTGGCATCATCAAGATGGGAGACGGAAATTTCGTTGTCGAAGCGTTCCCTGTCGCCATGCGTGTAACGGATTTTATCGTCACTTTCTTTTTGGTGGGAATTCTGAGTTGCGGCGCAGTGTGGCTTACAGTGCGCAGAAAGGCATAAGGATTTGAGGAAATAACCTTCTGGTAGGTAATTTCTTGGCTCGAAAATATTTAACTTATTTCTTTGGCGAAATGAAGTTCAGCGCATGCTGGATGTTTTCGATGTGGTAGTGGCGTTCGTGAAGCACGTCGCCGTCGATGATGAGCGTGAAAGGTTCGTCGTTCTCTATCTCCACCACAGTTCCTTGTGTGTAGCGCATCCACTTCTCGATGCCGGGAATATTGATGTGGGTACCTTTTGCGTAGTCGCCTATCATGGTCGCGAGTTTTAGCAACGACATGGTTTTGAATAAGCTTACCTCAAGCAGGCCGTCATCGTTTTTCGACAGTGGCGCGCATTTGTAGGCGCCTCCCACATACTTTCCGTTGCTCACGGTGCTGAGCAGAAAGTCACCGTCATAGAACGGTTTGCCGTCAACTTTGACGCGGCAATGGCTTTTCATGTGGGTGAAGATTGAGGTGATGATGCCTGTGGTGTAGGCGTTTCGGCCGCCGATAATGGGTTTGCGCTTGATTTTGATCATCTGTTCGCAAACGGCGGCGTCAAATCCGAAATTGCTGACATTGATGCTGAATCGGTCGTTGACACGCATGACATCAACGGGATGCATTACGCCGTCAATCAAACGCGAAATGTCAAGGAAGTCGTCTTGGTGGCCGTAATATTTGATATAGTCGTTTCCGCTGCCACAAGGATAGCAACTCAGTTCAAAACGTTCGGGAAGTATTTGTCGCTGCGTAACGTTGCCGTCTTTGAAGGAGTATTTGTATTCCATCATGCCCGTTACTACCTCATTGATGGTTCCGTCGCCGCCGCAGGCATAGAAACGCACATCTTCGCCAGGGTGATTCTCGCACCATTGCTTGACAAAGGCTTTCCCGTCGCCCGAAAACCGCGTTACATAAGTTTCATAATCAATTTGCTGGGCGTATGCCGCAAGTGTCTGCGTGATTGCTTGTGTGGAATCGCATTTGCCGGCAAGTGGATTGATTATAAATATATGTTTCATGTGGTCGATATTAAAATTGCAAAGGTACGAAAAAAAAGCCAAAAACCGATTTTCTCAAGGTCCACGTTCTTTCTTTTGATATCATTTTCCTGAATGCTGTTCGTAATAACTATTGCTTGTATTTTGTAAGTTGTAGAAAATCAGTTGATAAATCTGTAAAATGTGAAAAAGTTTCCTTTTTTTTATTGGCGTATTGATTTTTTTTGTAATTTTGCAACTCCAAAAATGAGTACAAAATGAAGAGAACATTCCAACCATCACGCAGAAAAAGAGCAAATAAGCACGGTTTTCGTCAGAGAATGTCAACCGCTAACGGCAGACGAGTTTTGGCTGCACGTCGTAGAAAAGGCAGAAAAAAATTGACCGTTTCTGACGAAAGATAATAGTGGGTATTTTATACCGACGAATTGCTTTTGCTAAAAAACATAAGAAGTATTGTGATGCCACAGTACTTCTTTTTTAATCTAATAGATATGGATTGTGGATTGTGACTTTGAGTGTGTGGATGGATGAAATCCTCAGCGCTCAATTCTACAAGTCCGCAATTCATCGAATCAATAACTACCAGTTCACTATCATGAAACTGAACAAAACCAAACAGTCCATCATTCTTGAGGATGTGGAGATTTTGGAGGCTGGCGCCGAGGGAATGTCCATTGCGCGCGTCGATGGTATGGTCGTCTTTGTGCCTTTTGTGGTTCCAGGCGATGTTGTGGATGTCAAGATTATCAAGAAAAAGAAAAACTACGCAGAGGGTAGGGTGGTCGCCGTTAAGAAATATTCTGACAAACGTGCCGAGTTGCAGTGCCCGCATTTTGGAACTTGCGGTGGTTGCAAATGGCAGAACATGGTCTATGACGAGCAACTGGTCGCCAAACAGAAACAGGTTAAGGACAACCTTGAGCGTTTGGGCAATGTCGATACTACCTATATGCGCCCTATTTGTGGCTCTGATAACCAGTTCTACTATCGCAACAAACTGGAATATACTTTCTCGACGCGTCGTTGGCGCACCGATGCGGAACTTGCCGCTGGCGTGGAGGACACTGGCGCATTGGGATTCCATATTCCGTCGCTGTTCGACAAGGTGCTGAGTATCGAGCACTGCGCTTTGCAGGCAGAGCCCAGCAACGCCATCCGTTTGGCTGTGCGCGACTATGCCCGAGAACATGAATTGTCGTTTTACGATATCCGTAATCATACGGGTTTCTTACGTAATTTGGTGATTCGCAATAGCACGGTGGAAGAGTGGATGGTCGTTGTAGTGGTGGCAGAACGACGCGAAGATTTGCTGTTCCCTTTGCTTGATTTCATTCATGAGAAATTTCCGCAAATTACATCCCTACAATATATCATTAACGAAAAATTCAACGATTCCTACACCGATTTGGATGTCAATGTCTATTTCGGGAAAGACCACATGGTTGAACGGATGGAAGGCTATGACGGTGGAAAGACTTTGCAGTTTAAGATCAATCCCAAGTCGTTCTACCAAACCAACTCGCTTCAGGCGCAGAAACTCTACAGCTTTGTTGCGGAGTTTGCCGAGTTGCAGGGCGATGAGACGGTCTATGATCTTTACACGGGTACGGGTACCATCGCCTTGTTTTTGGCGGGTTTGTGTAAGAAAGTCGTTGGCATTGAGTATGTTGAAGAGGCAATTGCCGATGCTAAGATCAATGCTGTTTTCAATGGCTATGCCAACACGGAATTTTATGCCGGCGATATGGCCAAGGTGCTGACGGATGATTTTGTGAAAGCACATGGCACTCCCGATGTGGTGATTACCGATCCTCCAAGAGCGGGTATGCACGAACATGTAATCGACCAACTTCTGGCTATGCAGCCCCGCAAAATCGTTTATGTGAGCTGCAATCCTGCCACACAGGCTCGCGATTTGCAACTGCTCTCGGCAAAGTACGAGGTGCATCGTATCCAGCCTGTCGACATGTTCCCTCACACCCAACATGTGGAAAATGTGGCTGAATTGATTTTGAAAAAATAGCCTTGCTATATATTTTTAACAAGTTAGTGGCAAAAAAAACTGATACTTTCCAAAAAAAAGAGTATCTTTGCACGTTAGTATTTTTATCCAATCAATGAGCTGGATGCTGTATTGATTTGATAAATATTAGTTTAGAGTAAAATAATAAAAAATAAAGAAATCAAAATCTTACATTAAGATGAAGAAAGTAGTATTAAGTCTGGTATTCGCAGCGTTGTTGATGCCTTTTTCGCTTCAGGCTCAAACAAAAGGTCTTCCTGTCGTTCAGGTTGATAAAGTTGCTTGTGATTCCTTTCATTGGAATGTTAATGGTGTCGACTATAACCAAGATACCATTGTCCTGTACACTGCCAATGACACGGCTTTTATTTTGAATCTTACGATCAATCACTCTGTCAGCGTATCTGACGCTGTGGAAGGTGAATGTTCCTATTCTTGGAATGGTACCGTTTACGACAATGCTGGTGTATTTGTGGACACATTGAAGACCGCGGAGAATTGCGACAGCGTTGTTACTTTGACACTTACGCTTTCTAAGATACACCGCGACACTTTGGCTCCCATTTCTTGGTGTGGCAATTACGATTGGCACGGCAATACCTACGATGAAAGCGGTACCTATTCCGACACCGTACATGTTGCCGCTACCAATTGCGACTCCATTTATTTCTTGCCCTTGGATCTTGTAGAGGTTTTCAGAACTGTTGAAACCGTAGAACATTGCGGCGCCTACACTTGGAGAGATTCCTCCTACACTGTTTCTACCATTGATTCAGTATTGGTAACTGATGAGTTGGGCAATGGTTGCGATTCAATGTTTGTTCTTGACCTTGACATCGTTGTAAACCACGATACCACCACAATGACAGCTTGTATGCAGTATAGATGGACCGTTTCTAACGAAACTTATACCGAAAGTGGTATGTATATCGATTCTGTCGGAAACGATTGTATTACCGAAAAGGTATTGGATTTGACAGTTCTTCCTGTTGAAACCGTTTCAAGCGACACCACTGCGGCTGCTTGTGAGCGCGTACGTTGGAAATTCGCTGGTGGTACCCAGTTCTATGTCTATAGCGATAGCACTGCCACGAAGACTTTCCAATACAGAACTGCCGCCAATTGCAAAGACAGTACCTCTGTAGTTCATTTCCTCGTATATCAGCCTTACCGCGACACTGTTGAAATCGCAGGTTGCGATTATGCTGTTTGGGAGCTCAAGAACAATAAGGAATACGACCATTCTCAGACCGATACCGTTAAGTTGGGCTTTACTGTTAACCATTGCGACAGCGCAGCAGTTGCTTTGATTACCGTTAATCCTTCTCCTGTTGTCAATGCCATCCAAGGCACTTTGCACGTCGAGGCTGGCGAGCCCGTTACCCTCTATGTTGACGAGTATGATGATGCCCTTACCTATGAATGGTCTTACAACTATGGCGCTCCTATCGTAAGCGACACTCTCGTTATCAGCGAAGGTATCCAAGAAAATACTGACGTCAACTTGAGAGCCATCAATTCCGAGACCGAATGCGAAGCTAACATCTGGATTACCGTGTTGGTCGGCGTAGGCATTGAGGATGTTGAAGGCGTTGAGGTTAATCTCTATCCTAACCCCGCACACAGAGTGTTGAATGTCGCTTCTAGCGAGGCCATCGAGCAGGCAATGGTATTCAATGCTGCTGGTCAGGCTGTTTCCCAGTTCGACAATTTGGGTGTCAATGGCGCTTTGAATCTGAGTGCTCTTTCTAATGGCACCTACACGTTGCGTCTCGTTCTCGAGAATGGCAAGTCTATTATTAGAAAATTTGTTGTTGTCAAATAATGACTGCTTGTACAACTGATATGAGCGTTCGATACTCATGTATCGGACGCTTTTTTGTAGTTTTTGGTCTGTTGATGCTGACTGCGTGTGCCGAGAAGAATGACTTTGTCGCTTTCTCTGGTGAGGCGCAAGGCACCTACTATAGCGTTTCTTATTACGACGCGCAACATCGCAATTTCAAGCATTCCATCGACTCGTTGCTTGATGATTTTGACCAGATGGCCTCTCTGTGGGTGGATAGCTCAATGATCAGACGTGTCAATGCCAATCTCGATTCTGTTGTTTCTCCTATGTTTGTTGACCTCCTCAACAAATCGCTTTGGACTTACCATTATACCAATCATGCTTTTGACTGTACTGTGGGACAGTTGGTCAATGCGTGGGGTTTTGGTTTCTCAAAGGGAACGATGCCTTCCGATGATACCGTGGCTCAGTTGATGCAGTATTTGGGCTCTGATGGCCTGTCTATTGTAGATGGTAATATTTTGCGCAAGCGATGCACTCAAACCATGTTGGATTTCAACGCCATTGCACAAGGATATTCGGTTGATTTGATTGCTGATTTCCTTTCTGCTCAAGGTGTGAAAGATTTTCTTGTTGATGTTGGTGGCGAGGTTATTGCG
Organism: Candidatus Colimorpha pelethequi; assembly: GCA_018064245.1. GTDB lineage: Bacteria > Bacteroidota > Bacteroidia > Bacteroidales > P3 > Colimorpha > Colimorpha pelethequi. The sequence continues at coordinate 40,632 of JAGHVO010000033.1, read as the reverse complement.
TATGGCGCCAAGCCTGACGGATCTTCTTGGCGTGTGGGCATCGAACGCCCGGCCGACAATAAATACAGCTCTCCCGAAGTGGAACTTGCGATTTCTTTGGACAACCAGTCGGTTGTCACGTCGGGGAACTACCGCAAGTACTATGTGCGCGATGGCGTAAAATATTCTCATACCATTAACCCTCAAACTGGACATCCAGTCAATCATTCACTTTTGAGTGTTTCGGTTGTCGCCGATTCAGCGTGGAAGGCCGATGCGCTTGCTACGGCTTTTATGGTCATGGGACTTGACGAGTCTAAGCGTTTCATCGCCGATCATCTTGACGATGAGGCTGTGCAGGCTGTTTTCTTCATCTATGATGAGCAAGGCGTCTATAAGACTTACGCCACGCCGCTTTTTAATGAATTGATAACAAAATAATTGATATTGCTATGAAATCGATGACAGGTTATGCCAAAGGTCAGTGTACGCTTGGCAATAAGGTTTTGAAAATTGAGGTTAAGACTCTTAATAGCAAACAGATGGATGCTAATGTCAAGATTCCTTTCTTCTATCGTTCCAAAGAATTGGAGATTCGTGCAATGCTTAATCGTCTTGAGCGCGGCAAGGTGGATTTTCTGATTACTGAAGAGCTTGCAGACACTGCTGAATGCCAGTTGAATCAATCGCTTTTGGAATCGCGTTTCAATGCGGTCAAGGTATTGGCAGGGAAACTTTCCTGTACCGAAGATGGTATTTTTCAAACGCTACTTTCCCAACCTGATGTATGGAACAGCAATTCCGCTGATGAGCTGTCGGAGGAAGATTGGGTGGTGTTGCGTGATGCCATTTCTGCTACATTAGACGATGTGGACCGTTTTCGTGAACACGAAGGCGCAGTTTTGGAGCGTGATTTCGCTGTGCATGTTGATGCCATTGAGCAACGCCTTCACTCCATACCTCAGTACGAAAACGAGCGTATCCAGACGGCAAAGGATCGTATCAACAAGTATTTTGAGGAGTTTGCCATCAAGGAAATCGACCAAAACCGTTTCGAGCAGGAATTGATTTACTATCTCGAAAAATTGGATATTACGGAGGAAAAGGTGCGTCTGCAAAAGCATATCGACTATTTCCGCGATACTGTCAAGAATGAACCTTCTTGTGGCAAGAAACTGGCTTTCGTGGCGCAGGAGATGGGTCGTGAAATCAATACTACCGGTTCCAAGGCCAATCATGTGGAAATTCAAAAACTTGTTGTGGAGATGAAAGACGAACTTGAGAAAATCAAGGAACAATTGGGAAATATTCTTTAGTGGTATTCCTCAAAAGCAAAAAGGTGTTTCGATTTCGAAGCACCTTTTTTTGTTCAATCGTTATGTTTGAACGCTAATTGTGGCGGACTGCATTGAAATAAAAAAGGCTCCCAAGCGGGAGCCTTTTTTATTGAATTGTTCAACTAAGATTAGCGAACGATGAGTTTTTCAACTTTGCTGAACTCGTTGTTGGTGATGCGTACGAAGTAAGCACCCTTAGCGAGGTTGGAAACGTTGATGGTCTGAGCAGCTTCAGCATTGATGTTGTTGTTGTAAACAACGCGGCCGCTCATGTCAACGATAGCGCAGTTAACCATACCGTTAACACCTTCGATGGTCAGGTTGACCTGAGAAGTAGCGGGGTTGGGCTGGAGGTTCATCTGAACTCTTTCAGCAACGGTGTTGATGGAAACAACGCTCTGAACGCTGAGTACGTGGTCAGCGGTTACATTTCTAAGAGTATAGATGTAGTAACCATTGCTGTTCCATTCAAGGTTAGGATCTTCGCCGTAAGCAACTTCTACGCCGTCGAGCATGATTTTTGCATCGGTACCTTCAGCGGTGAGGATGAAGTAATAAGTCATGGAGCCTTCAGCTACGTCGTCGGTCATGCCGCAAGCATCGGTTTCGCCGTCTTGGAGGATAACCTCAACGTTTTCGTCAAGACAGTTGATGGTGATGTTGTGACGAGCGATGTCCTGGCGAGGTCCGAGGATGGGGTAAACCATAGGATAAGCCTCTGCGTATTTACCAGCGGGGTACATGCTGTTTGGATAACTACCATTGGGGTCGCGAACGAGCAAGGACCAACCATTGGCAAGACCGTTGCCGTTGTTGAAATCGTAAGCGTATTTAGCGGTGCCAGCGGCAGCGTTTTCGGAACCGAAGCGGGTGTTACGAGCGATGTTGTTGCCATCTTCGTCAACGTCGGGTCTGTAGTAGGTGCTGCCAGTAGCGGTTGCCAAGCTGAAGTAACCAGGCTCAACCATACGGTAGCCTACGAAGTACATCTGGTTAGCTTCCAAAGCGTTCTGCTCGGGGAACATAACGTCGATGTAGTTGTAGTCTTCCATGGTCATGAAACCACCAGCTGCCATGATATCGGTAGAGTCGTTAGCCATACCAGCGGAAACAGCATCGGAAACTTCGATAGATTCGATACCGGTAGCGAGGTTGTGGTAGTAGCCAGAGTCGGCATCCATGAAATAGAGGGTAGGTGCAATAACGCTTTCGCCAAAGAATTTGCCGAAAGAGGTAGCGGTGACATAACGGATACCGCGGATAACCCAAGGTTCGCCGTTTGCGTCAACGGGAACATTCAAACCAGTGGTGTAACCAGACCATACTTCGTAGCCAGGTTCCATAGCGTGCTCTTCGCAGTCGTCGGTGATGTAATCGTCATCGGTGAAGCCCCAAGCAAAGAATTTGTCGGTGGTAAGGATACCCTTGTCACGACCCCAGATGTAGTTGCCATTAGCGTCGCCGCCGTCAACATTGTACCATACGGTATCGTAGCTGAATTCAATGCTGTCGGTAGAAATGGAAGCGAAAGCGTAGTTGTCGCCTGCAGTAGCGGTGGGAAGGCTGTTGCCCTGGCCGTAAGCCTGATGGCTGCTGTATTCCCAAAGACCATCGCGCCATTCGCGGTTGTCACCATTGGTGTCAGAGGGGAAACGACCAAGACCATCAACGAGGACGTACTTGGTTTCGCTGCGGTTGAGAGTACCCATGTTGTAGCTGTCAACCTCGGTGCTGGTACCATCGATAGAAGCGAGGTGGTTGATGGTAGCGGTAACGTTGTTCTGATTGTAGAGACCATTGTTGGTCAACTGAGAACGCCAGTAGATGGGGAGTTCCATTCCCTGGGGAACCATCTGGTAAGCACCTTCACCCCAGAATTGTTCATAAGTACGAACGCGGTTGGCTGCGCCACCGATGATTTCAACGTCATCAACCATCCAAACATAACCGTAAACGCCGGAGGTAACTTCGGTAGAAACGGCACGGAGACGGAGACTTACGCTACTCTGACCGCCAACAGATGCGGGCAAAGTGTAGGTGTAGTTGCCATACAAACGGCTGTTAACGGCAACGTCAACGTTCTTAACGTTGATTTCCATTGTGTTCCAAGTAGAACCATTGTTGGTGCTGTAGTCAACATAGCAGAGGTCGCGGTTGAACTTCATGTACCACTGGAACAATCTGAAGTCAACAACCTGATAGTCGCTGAGGTCGATAGCGGGGAAAGCGATGTAAGCGTCGATGGTCTGATTTGCGGTGGAAGTTTCCATGAAATCAATAATCATCCAGCCATTAGCGGAGGAGCAGTACTCGGTATCCATCCAGCTAGCGAGGTTTGCTTGGAAATAATCATTACCACGGCTGCCGCCGAACCAGCTGTACCACTGGGGATATGCGCTGGGGAAGTTGGCTGCGGTCAAGGAAGCAGCGTCAATACCGGCAACGTGAGCCCATTTGGAAGCAGCGCCAGTTTGTACGTGAGTAGTAGCAATGTCACCACCGATCATGGTGCCAGCAGCAACGGTACCGGTTGTAGGAGTGGTGCTGAAATCCCAAGTAGCAACTACGTCGTCATCTTTGGTAAAGATGGAAGCTTTGTAGTTGGTAGGTTCAGCGGCGGGTTTAACCACCTTTTCAGCCTTGGCGTTGTTGGTCAAGACTTTGCCGACTTTCTTGCCAGCGAAATTTTGAGTCTGTGCAAATGCGAGGGTAGCGCAAAGTGCGAAACTCAGAACCATTAATGTTTTTTTCATTGTTTTGATGTTTTGATGAATAAATTAATTGTCTTTTTTGTTTGTAAAATTACATAACAATCTTATTATGTGTCGTTTATGTACACTTTAATAGGATTGTGGGTATAATCTTTCTACTTGCAAATATAGTCTAATTGTTTGGTATGGCAAAATTATTTATAATTTTTTTTGATTTTTTGCGATAGTATTCTATTACAATTTAATGTATATCTCCGATGTTTCCTTTATGGTGAGTTTTCGTGCAAGCGCGAAAAGCAGGTCGGAAAGTCGGTTTAGGTATTGCAACACAGTGTTGTTCACTGATTCGTTTTCGCTGGAATTGCTTTGTCGGATGAGTGTTACGACTCGCCTTTCTGCTCTGCGACAAATACAACGCGCAACGTGGCACTGTGCGCCGGAAAGACTACCGCCAGGAAGGATGAAGCTGTTGAGCTTGGGCAAGGTAGCGCTGAGCCTGTCGATGGTCTGCTCTAACCGTGAAATGGATTCGGGTTGCAACTGTGGCAGTTTTGAACGCAAAGTGTAATCTTCGGTGGCGAGCAGTGTTTGAATGACAAACAACTCTTGTTGTATGGATTGCAACAAGGAATTGGTATCGGCGTCGTTTTCGCGTACCAATGCCGCAACTACTCCAATTTGGGAGTTGAGTTCGTCAACGGTTCCGTATGCCTCGACGCGGATGTCGTTTTTCGACACCCGTCTGCCTCCTACAAGTGAGGTGGTGCCATCGTCACCAGTCTTGGTGTAGAGCATTATTAAATGAATTAAGAATTAAAAATAAAAAGTGGTTATAGTGTGACGCGCTCGACGCATTTCACTTCGGGAATGGCGTTTTTGAGGGCGGTCTCGATGCCTTGCTTGAGGGTCATCAAGGCGTGGGGACAGCTTCCGCAGTGTCCGAGAAGCGTAACCATGACAACACCTTCGTTGGTCATGTCAACGTATTCCACATCGCCGCCATCTTGTTGCAAGTATGGACGGATTTGTTCCAGGGCGTTTTTTACCTTTATCTCTACGGCTTGTTTTTCTTGATCGGTCATATTAGTTAAGAGTTATTGAGTTAAGAGTTAAGAAATTACCAATCACTCACTTCATCAATTCGTTGCTGCTTTCAGTTTGCAGATTTCGCGGATGGTGTTTTCCGCCAAAGTCATGAATGCGTCGCTTTCGGGGGAGGGTTGGTCGCTCCAGAGCGAAACGGGCTTGCCGGCATCGCCGCTCTCGGCGATGGACTGTACCAATGGAATCTCGCCCAACAGCGGAATGTCCATCTCTTGCGCCAACTTGCTGCAGCCGCCTTTGCCGAAAATGTAGTATTTGTTCTGTGGCAGTTCGGCAGGCGTGAAGTAGGCCATGTTCTCCACAAATCCCAAAACTGGGATGTTGATGTTGGGATTGCGGAACATCTCTACGCCACGAATCACGTCGGCGAGAGCCACTTGCTGCGGGGTGCTGACGATGATGGCACCAGTTACGGGCATGGACTGCGCTAGGGTGAGCTGGATGTCGCCGGTTCCCGGGGGCATGTCAACGACCATATAGTCTATCTCGTCCCACCAGGTGTCGCCCAACAGTTGTTTCAATGCGCCGCTTGCCATGGGTCCGCGCCAAGCGATGGCTTTGTCGTCCTCTACGAAGAAACCGATGGACATGAGCTTGATTCCGTATTTTTCAATGGGCATCATGTAGGTCTTTCCGTCGTGGTTTTCGCCCATGATGTCTTGTTGATGGATGTTGAACATAATGGGAATTGAGGGTCCGTAGATGTCGGCATCTACCAATCCCACCTTGGCACCTGTCTTGGCGAGGGAGATGGCGAGATTGACGGCTACGGTGCTCTTGCCTACGCCGCCTTTGCCTGATGCCACCACGATGGTGTTCTTGACGTTCTTGAAAATCTCTTTCGGGTCGGGCTGTTCAACTTTGCGAGAGGTGAGGTTGACTTTTACTTCGGCGTTTTGGTCAACATATTCGTGAATGGCGGCGATACATTCGTCGCTCATTTTTTGTTTCATTGGACAGGCGGGGGTGGTGAGCACCAGGTCGAAGGATACTTTCTGGCCTTCGATGGTGATGTTCTCGATCATGCCAAGTTGGATGAGGCTTTGTCCGAGATCGGGGTCGTCGACATGGCTCAACGCCATTTCAATTTGAGTCTTGGTTATCATGCTTTAGTTAAGAGTTAATGAGTTAAGAATTAAGAGTTGATGAGTTAATGAGGATTTTATAGTGTGTTGTCGGTTCACAGACCACAGGTTACTTGGTTCCGAAAATTTCCTTGAGTTTGTCGGCGAGGGCTTGGCCGCGCAGATTGCGGGCGATTACGTTACCGTCGCGGTCGATAAGCACTGTGGCGGGAATGGATGTGATGCCGTAGGTTCTGCCGCCCGAGGAGGTCCAGCCTTTGAGGTCGCTGACGTGGTTTGGCCACACCAGTCCGTCGTCGGCAATGGCTTTGAGCCATGCTTCGCGGCTGTTGTCCATAGAAACGCTGAAAATCTCGAACCCCTGGTCGTGGTATTGGTGGTAGAGCTTGACAACGTTGGGGTTTTCCATTCGGCAGGGACGGCACCACGATGCCCAGAAATCTATCATCACAACATTTCCTTTCAGGCTGCTGAGCGTGCGGATGTTGCCGTCGCGGTCTTTCATGCTGATTTCGGGTGCGGGCATTCCTACAAGCGAACCTTTCAACTTGGTTTCTATGTAGCGTACAAAGTTGTCGTTGGGGTATTTCGTTGAAAGACTGTTGTAAACATTACGGTAGATTGTGGCGTGTTCATCGAATTGCTGGTCGAAAAAGGTGACCAAAAATGCGCTGATGAGCTGGTCGGAGTGGCTGTTGAGGACGTAGGCGACGTTCTTCTCCATCTCTTCGGTGGTGTTGGAGTTGGCGAGGGCTTGTCGGAAAAGCTTGTATGTTTCAATGTTTTCGGAGCCTTTCACTTTCTCGATGTCGATGTAATTCTTGTCTTGTACATATTTTATATCGACATTGATTTTTTCTCCTGGTAATGCCATAAAATGAAGCGCATCCTTTGAGATTGTTGTAAATTCAAGGATATAGAGCGTGGGTTCTTTGATGTCGCTTTTGAACACGACGCTTTGTTTTGCGTTCGGTGTGAGGGTGTCTCGCGGCACGACCTTGTTGCCTACTGCTTCGCTCACCTTTATTTGCACTGTTGTGGGGAATCCGTGAAGGTTGCATTGTATGGAAACTTTCTGGGCTTGCATGGCTATGCAGCAGCAGAGCGCAGAAAAGATGGCGATAAGCTTTCTCATTTCTTGATATAATTTAATGTGGACTGCAAGTCGTTGTCGATGGTGAGATATATTTTATAGAATCCGTTCCATCCATACAGCGATTCCGCAATATAGGCTTTGAGCAAGGTCTTCAGTTTTTCGGTGCTTGCTTTGTCGTCATCGTCGGCCAGAATGCCCTTTTTCTCTCCATCGCTGCGGATTTCGGCAATCATGTTGTCGCTTACGGAGAATCCTTTAATGAAACTGTCGAGCGTCGGGTATTTCTGTTGGAGGATGGTGATGTTGCTTGAGATATAGCCGAAGGCGTATTCGCTTACAATACCTCTGTTGTTGAGCTGGTTGTAATAAAGATTGCTGGGGTCTTTCTTGTAGGAAATGATATGGTCGGGAATGATGCCGCCTCCGCCATAAATCACTCTTCCTTTTTTGGTGTGGTATTGCGTGGAGTCGGTAATCTTGAACAGAATGGAGTCGGCTTCGGCGTTGGCGACGAGTTCTTCGAGGAACTGGGAGTAGTATTCATCGCTTCCTTTGTCGTAGGGTCGTTGTATGCAGCGTCCCGATGGTGTGTGGTATCGTGCTACGGTAAGCCAAACTGCGGCGTTTCCAGGAAGGTCGAACTGGCGCTGTACGAGACCTTTGCCGAAGCTGCGCCGGCCTGCGATAATGCCGCGGTCGTTGTCTTGCACGGCTCCGGAGACGATTTCGCTGGCGGAGGCCGAAAATTCGTTGATGAGAATGGTGAGCTTGCCTTCTTCAAAAAGACCGCCTGCCGAGGACCTCACTACTTCTCGTTTTTGATGTGCGCCTTCGGTAAAAAGAATGACGTTGCCGTTAGGTAGCAGTTCATCTACAATCTTTATGGCCGCGTCCAGCAGTCCGCCGGCGTTGTCACGCAAGTCGAATACCAATTCTTTCATTCCTTGCTTTTTGAGCATGAGCAGTGCCTCGTGGAATTCGGGATAGGATGTTTCTGTGAAGGATGACAGGTGAATGTAGCCAACAGAATTGTTCAGCATTCCGCTATAGTTGATGCTGGGAGTGGTGATCCTGTTGCGGATTACCTTTATTTTGTAAGTGCCTTTGGCGTAGTGCCGTTTTACGGAGAGGTTGACGTGAGAAAAGCGTGGACCTCGAATCTTTTTCACTACGTCGGCCAACACAAGGTTTTTCCCAATTGTAACGAATGTGTCAACGGCAATGATACGGTCTCCGGCGCGCAGTCCCGCTTTCTGCGCAGGACTTTCGGGCAGGATTTGGTTTACGCAAACAGTGTCGTCTTTGATTTGGAGTATGGCACCGATGCCTTCAAAATGCCCTTGGATTTCTGCGCTTTGACGCTCCAGCTCCGATGCCGAGAGGTAATGGCTGTGCGGATCCAGCGAGGTAAGGATGGAGTTGATGATTTGGTCGGTCAGCGTGTCGGTGTCTTTTTTATCGACATACTGAGTGTTGATGAGGTGGATTACCTGTTGCGTGCGGTATTCGAGCGACGAGGTCGTGTCTGGTTTCTTGAATAGCGAAACAACATTTGGGGCGATGGCTATGCCCAAGATGATGCCCACCAGCATGGCGAGCAACAAAAGCGGAGTGAGATTTTTTTCGTTGGAATTATCGGATTGCGATGCCATGACCTACAACTCAATAGACATGTTGTTTTCTTTTGCAAGCCTACGAAGGTTGATGATGGCGTAACGCATCCGTCCGAGTGCGGTATTGATGCTGACACCCGTCTTGGCGGCAATGTCCTTGAAATCGCATTTGCCGTAGTGACGCAGAATTACCACGCGACGTTGCTCGGGAGGGAGCATCTTTACAAGCTTGCGGACATTTTGGCTGGTTTGTTTCCTGATGATGTCGCGCTCTGCGTTCTCGTCTTGCAACCGAAATGTCTCCACGATTTCCAAGTCGGGACGGTTGGGAACGATAGGTATCTTGTTGTTGCGGCGGAAATAATCGACTATGAGGTTGTGCGCGATTCGCATCACCCAATGGATGAATTTGTTCTCATCCTTGTACAAGCCGGAATTGATGGTCATGATGACCTTGAAAAAGGTGTCTTGGAAGATGTCGTCGGCCGTTTCTTTCTCTTTTACAACAGAAAAGATGTAACCGTAAACTTTCGTTTGATAACGGGCAAACAATACCTCGAAACACGAATAGTCTCCATCCCTGTATTTCTGAATCAACTCATTGTCAGAGAGTTTGTCAATGGCTACGTCCATAAGGCGTTTTCTTTTGGGGTTAAACTGATACTACTGTTTCGATAAGTACTTGTTTGGTTTAACGTTATTTTTAGAGTTGCAAAAATACATTTTTTTTCTGATGTGACAAACTTCTACGCAACTTTTTTCTTTTTAGTATGCCAAAGTGCCTTCTTATTGTGTTAAAATCAAATTTTTAACATTTTTGTCGCTTTTCCGCTGAATTTCAATGTGGTGACTTTTTAAGTTGAAGTGATGCGATTTCAATGTCGTGTTATCTATTGCAGATTGATTTAGTGTTACTTGAATCTAAATTGTACATAAAAAAGAATTCCCTTCGTTTTTTTCAAGACAGAGGGAATACATTGAAAATATCATTTAAATTTGTTTGATAAAATGTTTTTTTCCGTTTTTTAGTTCGAGAAAATGTATTGTAGGATGTTGGATCCCATTCTTAGGGCTTTTTGTCGTGTGGCTTGGCTGTCGTTGTGCACGTCTTGGTCTTCCCAGCCGTCGCCAAGGTCGCATTCCCACGAAAAAAAGCATACGAGCCGCCCTTCGTAAATGAGGCCGTAGCCTTTGGGCGGTTTGTTGTCGTGTTCGTGGATTTTGGGCAACCCGTTGGGAAAGTCGTAGCGCTGGTGGTAGATGGGATGGGAGAATGGCAATTCAACAAAATCCAGTTCGGGAAAGACTTTCTTCATCTGTGGTACGATAAAGTCTTTGAGTCCGTAGTTGTCGTCGATGTGAAGAAAACCTCCTCCGATGAGGTAGTTTCGCAAATTTTGTGCCTCTTGTGCCGAGAAGACAACGTTGCCGTGTCCGGTCATGTGTACGAAGGGATAGTTGAACAGTTCGCTGCTGCCAACGTCCACTTCGGCGTATTCGAGGTTCATTTTCGAGTCTTGGTTGCAGAAGGCGATGAGGTTTGGCAGCGAGGTTGGGTTGGCGTACCAGTCGCCTCCGCCGCTGTATTTGAGTAATGCTATCTGCGTCTGCGCGCCGGCTCCGTGAAAGAGACAGCAAAGCAACAGCAGTAGCGGAATCGCTTTTTTGGTGAAATGAGTCTCGAACATATTGTGTTTAATTGTCATACAAAAAAAAGTTCCCGATTAGGAATTGATGAAATTGATGGCAGTGGTGGCGTAGAGCGCCGCGGTTTCGGTGCGGAGTCGGCAAGGACCAAGGGTCACGGGGTTGAAATTGTTGTCGATGGCAAGCTTGATTTCGTCGTCGCTGAAGTCGCCTTCGGGACCGATAAGCACCAGTGCGCTTTGTCCGCGTTGGTAAAGGTCATGCAGACTTTTCCGCTCTCCGTCGCAATGGCAGATAAGCCTGATGTCGGTTTGGGAATTGCCTTGTGGCGTGGAGAGGTTCTCCAGAAAGGTTTTGTAGGGCGTTGGCGGGTTGAGGCTTGGCCGGTAGGCCTTGAGGGATTGTTTCATTGCGCTGTCGATGATTTTCTCGATGCGGTCGGTCTTGAGCACGCGGCGCTCGGAATGCTCGCAAATGAGCGGCGTGATGCTATCGATGCCTATCTCTACGGCTTTTTCTACGAACCATTCCATGCGATCGGTGTTTTTGGTGGGAGCCACGGCTACATGGAGGTGATGGTTGCGACGGCCATATTGCGGGATGCGCTGGGTAATTTCAACCACGCAGCCTTTTGGGTCGGGCTCTACGATGCATGCGTGGCACATCGTGCCGCAGCCGTCAGTGAGCATCAGCGTGTCGCCGGCGCGCATGCGAAGTACTTTGGCGCAGTGCTTCGACTCTTCTTCGGGAAGTGTAAGAAGGTCGGAATCGAGATCGTGGGCGAGAAAAAGAAAGGACATGGGCTTCTTTTTGTGTTTGTTTCCAAGCGGGCTTGGGGAAATGTTTAATGGGTCTTGTTTTGCTGGAGCAGATATTGGGAGTATTGGATCATTGAAAATGCGTAGCGTTTCATAGAATCGGCACGTTGCAGCAACTCATCATGGCGTGGACTGTTGGTGGAAAGATAGTCGGTAGGGTCGTTGTCTTGGTAGTGGTAGAGGCTGGCATGCTTTTCGTTGGCGCGGTACAGATAGAAATATTCTCCGTCAAGGACTCCAATCCTGTCGTCGGCGCTAAAATAGGCATAGGGACGCTGCTGCCGGAAAAGATCGATGCCCAGTGTGTTGTTGCGGTATTGAGGAGTGAGCAAGGATAACAAGGTGGGCGCAAGGTCTATTTGAAGCGCCAATTGGTCGCAGGTGCTTGGCTGGATATGGTTTGGACAATAAAAAAACATTGGGATGTGGTGGTATGCCAGCGTCATGTCGTAAGGCGAGGCGAATCCTGCTCCATGGTCGGCGATAAATACAAATATTGTATTCTTGAACCATTCGGTCTCGCTGGCTTTTTGCATAAATTGAGCTATCGCCCAGTCGGCATATTCTACCATGCGACGTCCCATGTCTTCGCTCTGGAAATTGATGCTGATGTCTTCGGGAAGTACGTAAGGCGCATGGTCGCTGCAGGTTAGCAACGTGGCAAAAAATGGGTGTGTTTTGTCCTGCTTGTCGAGGTCTTTAAGTGCGTGGTCGAAAAGAACGTGGTCGGGTACGCCCCAAGTTCCGACGATTTGACTGGAAGGATAGTCCTTTTGCGAAACCACCGTCGCGAATCCGTTTCCTTTGAGAAAGCCTCCCATGTTGTCGAATCCTTCATCGTGGGTGATGTAAAATCGCGTGTGATATCCATTGTTAAAGAGCTCCCACGGGAGGCCACCCATAAGCGGCATAGGAATGCGCTTCATTGCATGTTGCGCCAACAAGGCGGGGTGGGAGTAGAGCGTTCCATAGACTCCGTTGTAGGTGTGTATTCCTGCGGAATAGGTATTGGTGAAGCATAGAGAGTGCGCCATGATGCTGTCGAGATGGGGAGTAAGGCTGCCGCCAAAGTCGTTGCGGTAGGAGCCTTCGAAAAATCCCATTTTCTCGGTGGACATGGATTCCATAATGATCAAGACCACATTTGTGTTTTTGGGAAGTTCAGGAATAAAGGATGCCAACGTGTCGGTGGCGCGAGCGTTGTTGGCTATTTCTTGCGCGGTATCGATGTCAATGAGTTCCAGTGGCTTGTTTTTGTCTTTGGCAAGTTCCAGAGCGCTTTTGACAAAAGTGAAGGCTGGGTTGAGTCCTATTTGGTTGAGAAAGGCGTTGTTGCAGAAATAGGCGGTTCCTACACGAATGGGGGCTTTTTTGTTGAGGCGACCGCGCATGCCGGTGAAACATCCGAAAATGAAAAGCACTCCGACAATGGCGGTGCAATACCATGGCGTTGGCCTGTCTTCGGGAATGAGCCAGCGCCGTTTGCAGAGGCTCAACAGAAGCCAATAGCTTATGGCAACGACAACAAATACAAAGAAATAGACGATGTAGGTGGGTTCGCTGACAATCATGTCGATGACCACGGAGGCGGAGTCGCCGTAGTTGAGCGCCATGGCGTTGAGGCGTGTGAAGAAATAGCTGAAATAGGGTATGTCGGCGGCGCAAGCGAAAAGGCAAAGGGTATAGCATATCCCAATAAAATAGTGAAATACTTTATAGTAAGCCTTGCTGCGGATATGAAGAAATTCGCCTGCCAAAAAACAGAGAATGGGAATGGCGAGAATGTAGCAGCTTACAACGGTGTCGAAGCGCCAACCCATAAACAGCGCTTGTGGGTAGAGTCCTTGAAAGTCGGGTGCGCTTTCTGATCCAGCGAAAAAAACGAAGGTGCCGACAATGCGGAAAAGCGTAAAGTAAAGTATGCCGAGAAGGTAGGCGGAGAGAATGTATCGGAATTTTCTTGACATAGAGAACTATGGTGTGGAAGTGGTGAAAAGTTTGTGACGTTAAGAATCGTTAGAGAAGTTAGTTGTGCGTAATGCGGGAAACCAAAAATTGACAGGAAAGACTATTCTTCGCCGGGGTCTTCATCCTCTTCTTCATATTCTTCGTCGCTGGATGCGCCATCGTGGCTGAATCGGAGGAGGAAGTTGGGAACCTCGTTGCGACTGCTGCCAATGCGATATCGGAAGGTTCCAAGCTTGTCTTCCATTTGGCGTTTGTCGGCAGGAATACTCTTGATCATGTCCACCCATTCGCCGACGGAGGAGTAGATGACAAGTTGGCGAGAGTTGATTTCGTAGTTGAAATAGTACCAATGGTCTCCTGCCACTTGAATATAGAGTGTGAGGTAGGAACCATTGCCACGATTGTAAATCTGTGCCTTGAGTCGTGTGGCAAGGTGCAACTGACGTTTGCCGACAACCGAAATTGGCGCGACGCCATCGTAATAATATCCCAAGGATGGCGAATAGTTCCAATCAATCTTTTCGAAGAAGAGCGTGTGCTCAAACGCCTTGGGCACTTTGTCGAAGGCGCCGGAAGTTACATACGACATATAGTTCTCTTCTCCAGCCTCTTCTCCCATGTAGTTGATCATTGCGTGACGAAGCACATCATTGTCGCTGTTGGCCGCCGAGAGCCTCATATCGTCTGAAATCTGCTGCGCCAAGGCGTCGATGACCTTGGAATCCATCGGGAAGGTGACACCGAAGATGGAGGATATTTTGGTCTCAGGACCGTTGATGACTTGCTTTGATGGGATGGATACGTTTCCGTAGGCGATATAAGGTTCTTTGCAACGATTCAGACCGAGTGTCAGCGGACCTTCGCCTTCTACGAGACAAGTTTCGGTGTTGAGCATAAGATATCGGTCGATGATGTTGTCAAAGTCTTCGAGTTTCTCTTTCGAGGCGATGATGTAGTTGTGAGAGTCGCTGTTGTAGGTGAGGTATCCCCATGAGTTGAGCAGTGTGTTGTCGGCAGCACGATCGTTGGTGAGAAATGCCTGCTTGGGTTCCAGTGTGTTTTTGTCGAACAATACTGCGGCTTCGATGCGGTTGCCTTTCCAGTCGGTGGGAAGTTCGGGTACTGCAACTTGTATGTTCTCTGGGTCTAGGTAGTCGGCAAAGGCGAGCAGACCGAGTTTCTCAACGGGAGTGCACTTGTGGATGAGTCGGATTCCGCCGTCGAAATGGTAGTGCTCTTTGTCGGCTTCAATGCGTACTTTGCCAGCAAAACCCAATGCGGTGTTGAGCGTGAAGTTTGCGCTGTCGGGAATGAAACCGTTGGCGACAGTGATGCCATTGGCGTTGGGGGCGATGTCGTGCATGTAGAGCTTCTGGCGCTGTTCTGATTCATCCACATAGTCGATGTTGCCTTTTGCACTGTATTTTTTCGCACCTTCTATGATGATGTCGGCATTGTAGAAAAGATGGTAGCGGTTGGCACGACTGGCGAGCAGTTGGCCTTTCTTGATGAGGTCGATGGCACCGCCATTGCGAATGTGTAGCGAGTCGCCCGCAGGAGCGGCAACGGCGTCGCCAATGTTGATGGTGAAGACATTCTTGCAGGATAGTTGTGCGTCGTCATACAGGTAGGTGGAACGGGTGGCGTGGAACTGGAGGCTGTCGTAGGCGGGATTCGTGGATACAAACCGAGCTCCGGGTGTCGCGCCGCGTTCAACGCGTTCGCGCAAGGCCAGGCCTTCGAGTCCTTGCGTGGATTCGCTCTTGCTGTTGAGCAGATCCAATTGCTTCTTGTCCATTTCCCACGAGAACTTGTCCACTTCGGCCATATATCGCAGCAACGGCAACTTTGTGTGTTCGATATTCGCGTTGGCAAGGAAGTCGGCACGGCGCTTGGTGTAATCGACGTGTGATTTCATGTTGGCGGCTTCAAAAGCAATGCTGTTATATACTGTAGAGCGTAATTGGAAACTACTTACGCGAGCATCCATCTCGGAAGTGGCAAGCGTGAAGTGGTTCGATTGAAGCGTGCCCTCCTTGATTTGTGCCTTACCTGCAGCCGAAGCGCCTGCGGGACGCAGCGCAACATAACCATAAAGTTGTGCGTCGTTGTGGTACATTTGGAACGGATGTCCGTCTTTCATCTGCGCCACTTGCATAGAGTCTTGGTAGGGATACCAACGTTCTATGGTACGGCCGTTGCGAATGTCGGGATAGCCGGATTCCTGGCGCACGAAGAATGTGTCGGAAACGGCAATCATGGAGTCGGGCATGAACAATATTGTGTTGGACTTTGTGGTTGAGGTAAGGTAGTCGAGTGTGCCACGACCATGGAAGCCGTGGTAGCTGAGGTCTATGGTGCTTGTGAAATGTCCTTTTCCGCCGTAGGCGTCATAACCGGATTTGGGCGTTTCGCGAATGAATCCCAACGAGTAGTCGGCCTGCACCTTGAGTGGCTCTTCGATTTCGGGGAAGATGCCTGCAGAGGTGAGCGAACCGTTGAAAACAATGCTGTCGGTCTCTGCATCGACTAAGTTGCGCAACGTGAAAGGACGCATGGTGTAGTAGAACCGGTCTCGGCTGTAAACGCCTTTCTGCACTTCTTTGCTGTCGTAATAGACATAACTGTTTTCGCGGCTTTCGAAAATGGGGTAGTCGGCCGTTGATTTCTTGAGTCCGCTGTGGTTGTCGGGGTCGTCGATTGCAAGCGAACCTACAAGGTCGAAAAGCGGAGTGCGCACAAGCCTTTCGTGATCGGGATTTCCGAAGGTCTTGACATAGAAACGCATCGAGTCAACCTTGGGAAGGTCGATGTTGAACTTCTCGTAAGAGAATGCGGCGTTCGTGACATAGATGATGAACCGTCCTACGTCAATGCGCCCGTTGAAGTCGATGTCGCGGTTGCGTTTAACGGTGATGTCTCCCTTTTTTGGGTAGATGGCAACCTGCTGGCTGTCGCTGACTACGAATTTCTGAATGCCGTGGATGTAGAGTTCGTTGGAGTTGAGGTTGAGCTCGGCGTTGTTTCCTTTGGCGGAGGATTGCAGCGTGATGGCGTCGTAGTCGTGGTTCTTGGACTTGCTGATGGCTTTTACATAGTCCATAAGTTTGTCTTTTACGAAGATATGGCCGTCGGTCTCGTTGTATGCGATGAGTCCGGATCCTGCCAGGGTGTGAATCATCAATTTCGCCTGCGCGAGATCTAAGTGCATCCACTGCGCCAACTCTTCGATGTAGAAGTCGGTGAGTCCGTTTCTGTATTTCATATAGCGGTTGATGCGGATGACGGGATTGATTTCGTCGATTCCTTGTATCTGGCGCATCTTGCTTTCGGAATAGAAACTGCTGGATTCGAATGTGGAGAAAGACTGTGATCCCGACTCTCCGAGCATGGAGAAGTTAAGATTGTCGGAATTCCTGTCCCAAACGATGGATTCGCAGTAAAGGTCTAAGTTGTGGTAGGTGTCGGAGTAGGGACTGTAATAATTTCTTTTGGAGCTGTTGATGAGGGTGACTTTGTTGTCGGAAACAATATATCGCATCGTGATACCGTCGTTGTAGATGGAATCGGAATCAATGAAAATCTTGACTGAGGCCGACTCGGAGTTGAGTTTGCTGCTGGTGATGACAAACTTTGTTGATGTGACGGTGATGAACTTCTTGCCACCGCGGTAGAAAATCATTGTTGCGGGGTTCTTGTCGTCCGACGTGATGAATCGGGGACCATTCATCATGAAACTGCCCTGGTAGTCGACCCCAGGCAACAGGTCTTTCATCTGAAAGTCGGTCTGATAGGATCGGAACTTCGGAAAGGTGTACTTGTCGGGTTCCATTTTTGCGGACAATGCTTCTTCGACATGCCCGTAGATCGGTTTTTGAAAGTACTTGGTGTTTGTGAATAGCACGGAGTCGGCGGAGAATTTGGGGAATTTGGTCACCGCCTCGTAGCTGTTGAGAGTTGCCCAGCAAACGGACGTTGGGATGCCTGTGCGGTCCCAGTTGAGTCGTCCTCCTTTTCCCAACCATTTCTCGTCGAAATAATAGAACGTTCCGGTGGTTCCGTATATTGTGCCGTAGTCTTTGTCGGAACTGTAGTAGAGCTCAATGGGCTGATCGAATCGTATGATGATTTCGTTTCCTTCAAGATGCAAAGAAAATGTAGATCCCGCTTGCGCTTGCCAAGTGCACGACTTTGAATGATGGAATGTGCGGTCTTTGAGAAACCCTTGCGTGAATTCGACGAAATCGGTGAAATCTTTGACTCGTTTGTTCCGACTTTGAATGTATTCAATTGAAGCGATCCATTGGTCGAAATTGGCGCGTTGAGACTTGTCGGAATGAAATTCCGTGAGTAGGTTCGTGAAATCATAAACGTCGGGCCATTGGCGGACTTTGAGTTTCATCAAAACATTGTAAATGCCAAGAATCCGCTGCTGCATGGCTTCGGACATGGCATTGTATTCCGTAGCGAAACGGGGCATCAACTTCTCGTTGTCCTTCAAGCGTGCATCGTCTTTAGTGGCCTGACTGAGATAGAGTTTCAGCTGTCCTGGGAAATCTTCGTTGCTAAAAGCGGTTTGTTTGGGTTTGGGCTGCGCAAAAATGTTGCTACACACCACGACCGCCAGACATATAAATAAAATTCTTCTCATAATAATTCACCATTGATAATATATAGAAACGAGTAAAAAGGTGAAATCGTATTTGAAAGTGCGAATTTGTTGTATAGTGTTGCCAATTGAATTGGGAAATAACTTCGTGGGTGAATTGAAGACTGTCTCCGCAACGCAAAAAACAAAGCGCAATATGGAAAAGATAATAGCAATGCAGAAAATCCAATGACGAAAATTTATTTTTAATTAATTGGTAATTAGCAATTTGTATGTTTTTTACAAAAAATATTTTGGAGGAACGAAAAAAAATAGTACTTTTGCAACCGCTTTCGAGAGAAATGCAAGCCCAGGTGGTGGAATTGGTAGACACGCTACTTTGAGGGGGTAGTGCCGATTAAGGCGTGCAAGTTCAAGTCTTGTCCTGGGCACCAATAAAAAGAGGTCGATTAGATTCGACCTTTTTTCTACCAGATGCCCGGGTGGCGGAATTGGTAGACGCGCACGTTTCAGGTGCGTGTTCCGAAAGGAGTGCAGGTTCAAGTCCTGTTCCGGGCACCACAAAGAAATTGCAAGTAGTTAAAAAACAACTACTTGCAATTTTTCTTTTAAGTGCAATTCTCAAAATTGGACATGTTTTGGACATGTTTTTAAAAAGACATAAAAAAAAGTGTGCCAACCGACACACCCATTGGAGAAATCTGATGGGGCGTTCTTTGGTTGAATAATGTGTTTGACTGTGTGTTTTTATAAATCTTTTTGTGAGAATCACTCAAATATTTGAACTATTTCTCAATAATTAGCACCTAAAAGAGGTGTTTAATACTATTTTTCGGCTTGTGACGTTATTATCCTAAAAAATGACATTACATACATATGAATACCGTAAATTGTAGTAATCACCTATGTGGGAAGGAGTATAATATGCAATTAAACAAATGTCCTTTCTGTGGAACATATAACCCTATGAATAAAAAAAAGAGAAAAACTCTAATAGAAAATAAAAAAACGGAGAATGCCAGTGTAGAAGATGACTCTATTGGCAAATTCCATTGGTTAATTGTTGGGGTGATATGGATAAGCATCATTTTCTTTGGTATTAGAGGTGTGATTTCTAGTTTTACTAACATGATATTCTCTCCTACTATTGGAGTAATCACCCTTGTCCTTTCAATCGTAGGGATGGTGTCATTGTTTTTTATTTTACAGGCAAAGAAGTGGGCATTGTTCCTTTGGATTGCATATCGTCTCGCTGGAGCCGTTGTTAATAGTCTGATTAACACAAAATTTGATTTTGCCACAAATGTAATCGTTGCATTGGTTAATATAGGGATAATGCTACTAATATTGCAGCTAAAGAAAAATGGTGTCTCCGCTTGGTCGCTTATTTTCAAAAAGAAAGCTTCAAAAATAGATGATACGGAGAATGTTGCTGAAGATATTACGCACAAAACCAGACAATGTACCACTTCGGAACAAAATGAAAGAATGATTAGAGTCGAGCAAAGAAAAGGCAGGACAGAAAACTTTACAGAAATACCACCACAAGATATTGAAGACACCCTTTACGATGAGCAGATAAATCATACTATTCCAGCAGAAGATAGAAAGTTAGAACAACAAGAAATTTCAACCACCCCCCCGACAGATGAAAAACTAGAAGATAAGCTTATCGGCACACCTGGGATTAAGTTAAAGTCAACTGGCTGTCGTGATGACACACCAGAGAAAAAGAAGTCCTTATTTAGAAGGTCGTGGTGGATCTTTTTGATAGTCATAGTAACCGTGCTTGTAGCGTTTGGGATTGTGGTAGTACCGCACCATCGTGATAGAAATCCGGAAATAGGAGAATATGTTTATGTGGATAAATATTCTATACTACATCTTGACCGAAACTGTGAAAATATTGCTGTTTTTCACGGAGCAAAACCTGTCTCAATATACTCTATGAGTGAATTTACAGCAAATAATTGGAATCAGATTTGTTCAAACTGTATTGATGATAAAAAATATGAACGGTTAAACATACTTATGATAAGGAATGAAAATCGATATTGGCTATATAACACTCTTGAAAAAGAAGGATGTGACATGGGGGATTATTCAGAGTTTTCTAGATATATTGAAACCCAAGAAGACTATAGGTGGTGTTATGACAAACTGAAGTCAAGAGGATATGTACTACCTAAATATGAAGAATATATCATCCAAATGGGACTTGATTCTATTCATTCTGCGACAAAAAAAATAACTTATGAGAAGAGTAATAAAAGACTTCTTTATGATGACTTGATAGAGGAGTATGATATGGGGGGTTTTGAACAGTTCTCAGAAGATGTAGATAATATTGAAAAAAGGAAAAAGTTATTCCATGCAATAAGAAACCAATATGAGATTCCAAGTTTTGATTATTTCACTCGGTACTTATTAGATAATGAGAAATGAACCATAACAAGAAACGAATAATAATATTCTGTCTTACTTTATTTGCATTTACGTTAAATGCTCAAACCATCATTCAAATGGTAGATTACTATGGTGTTTATACCATCCCCTGTGAGGTTAATGGTATGAAGAGTAGAATGATATTTGACACAGGAGCATCAAAAGTGAGTCTATCAAGGTCTTTTTGTGAAATATTGTTAGACAATGATTACATCTCAATGTCGGACTTTACTGGAACAGGAGGTATGCTGACGGCAGATGGTAGAATTGTTGATTATGCAGAACTGCTTTTACGTTCTGTAAAGATTGGTGAAATAACATTACACGACGTGCCAGCGGTTGTTGTCAATAGTCAAGATGCACCAATGCTTTTTGGGCAACCAGCCATACAAATGCTGGGAGAAGTGTCCATCAAGGGGGATAAACTTTATATATACGACGGAAATAATGCAAAAAAATCTACATCCACCAATTCCTACTTTGAGAGATGGGATGCCAAACAATACAATTATTCCAACTACACTTATGGATTTGGATGGCAATTGCCTTCAGATTTTGAATGGGAGAAAGTTGAAGGGAACGAAAAACACACAGTATTCCGTGCTGTAAGCTATCCATTTGTTGTATTTGTCAATGCTCAAGTGTCAGCTAAAGAAAAAGACATTTGGTCAATCTACGACCAGCTGACAGAATTGGCTGAACAAATAGATATGCAGGTAGAAAAGAAAACAGGATTGATGGCATATGAAAGAACCTTTGAAAAAGCCATAATTCTTGGTCAGCACGCTATAAAGACAACCTTTAAGGAGTATTTCAAGGATAGTCGCCACAAAGAACCTGTGGAGGATTATGCCGAAGAATACATATTTATTCAAAATGGGTATAATATTACTATTGCTGTGAAAGTGGCAAAAGAAGCTTATGATGCCATAGATTGCAGCGATGTAATTGCAGATATTTTCAAAGGATTCCGTTTTACAGTTAAACACTAAATAATGAAAAGAACCATTCTTGTTTTCATTTTGACATTCATCATATGCGAAGCGTTTTCACAGACATCATCAGGAGTCTGGAATAGTAGAACTGCAACATATTCCAATGCTGAACATAAGATTACGTGGCAACTTATGGATAATACAGAATGGATAGGTCGTCCCATATTGGAAGAAAGTACTTTGTTTAAAGTTCGTAATGACGAATTACAGGTACTTGTACAACTGGGAGCGACAAAATCAGCCCCCCCCGACGATGATATCTGGAACTATGTTTCAATGTTTGAGTCAGAGGATATTACTAACCCCAAGAAACAACTTGCTGCATATTACGGTATGGAGTATATTGGTACAAAAGCCATTAAAAGCCAATTGTGTGGTATCCACGCTGTGAAGGTACGGACGGATATGAAAAAGGATTATCCCGAATACAATGGAACTATACATAGTATTGAGACAACATTTTCTCTTTATCATAATGGATACATCTACACAATAACTGTCACAGCACTATCTGTACTTGAAGAGGGAATTGCGACATTTGATGGAATTACAACAATGATTTTCAATGGGTTCGAGATAAAATGAAAAACAAACATCTCATATTGATTGCAATAGTGGTCATATTGTGCCCGCTTTTTGTCAATGCAATAATGTTGATACCCAATAGATGGGCGAGTGGAGATAACCCGTGGATTGGATTCTGGGGGTCTTATCTTGGTGCAATCTTGTCAGCATCTGCTGCATTTGTGATTCTGTTTGTCCAGCGGAAGGATAATAGAAAAGAGAACGAAAATAACAGAGAGGCTAACAAAAAAGAAAATAATATAAATCGAGTCTTGCAACTGAGAGAGATTACGTATAGACAGGAAACAGAATGGCTCTATAATCTCCAGAAAGCCGTATTGGAGAATCTCTCTGTGTATTCTCCAAACTCTATCACATCTCTTATTGATTACCTTCTACAAATTGATTTCTCACAACAGGACAATGAGAAAGTCCAAAATGAGACAAAAGAACTTCTGGACAAGATACTAATGGCAGATACAACTGTTGGAATGATAGTTGCTTCTAATATCACGAATAATATTTTGCAATACAATGGATTAAGAAATGATATGTATGGTAAAACTTGTGGTATTATTTGTGATATTCAAGTTGCCAGCGTTGCTATTTTCTGCTTAAATAACGATAGGAGATACAATCGAAGCTTATTAGAAAAATGTTATTCTAAAGAGTTGAGTGAAATCTTGATGCAGGGTGAAACATACGAAACATACATCAAACTTAAAGAATTTGTGACATCCATAAGGAAAAAATACTGTGATTTATATGAAAGTTTTCGTACAGCATCTATTGAGTGCATCGTATCTGAAAACAGACGAATAAAGGGCGAATTATCAGCCGGTATCGATTAGATATCATCCGGTCAATTATAACCAACAGATTGGTATATTACTATAATACAACCTTCATAAAATAGGACAATTGTCGGAGACACTATACCTTTTGGCCACCTTTTGAGAAAGAGAATGAAAAAGGGATGTCGTATGACACCCCTTAAACATTTTTGCAATTCCTCTTCAAAACAACCCATCCACAGTGTGGCGAGTGCCGCTGTGGATGGGTTGTTTTGAGACGGTATCAAAGTGTGCCGCAGCACTCCTTGGGACATCTGGTATAACCATAATTTGACTGCACGGTAAATTGGCAGTAATTACACTCTATACCATGATATATAAAAATTCTTATAGATTCTCAAAAAATCTATAAGAATTTTCTTTTGTTTGTATACCCGATATCCTTGCTTGTGGTATTCCGTTTATAGCATATAAACGTGCGGTGTATAGATTCATCTATTTACTCAAATCTGGCGAAATCAAACTATCAAACCGTTCGCTTTTCACATAGTTACTTTTAACTTTGTTCACTGGAACTTTTGTCAAGAAACCCTTCTCAACAAGTCCCTCCAAATCCAATCTGGCGGTAGGTTGACTGATGCCAAATCTATTCTCAACCTCTTTTACTGTAATGGCCATATGTGGATTGTCTCTAAACAAAGACATAATGGCGGCCTGTCTTTCATTCACACCATTGTTGATGATGTAATTGGTGTTTCCTTGCCTTTGGGCAATTTTTCTACTAATATACGATTGTAGTTCCTTGAAAGCTAATTCAAGCACCCTAAGGTTATAAGTGATAAAATACCCTATATCACCTCCGTCAGATTCGGTGTAAAGGTATGACTTTTCATAACTCGCTTTGCTCTTGTATATCACTCTTGAAATAGAGAGATATTCCGTCAACCAATACCCTTTCTTTAACATATACCAATAGAAGAGTGCTCTTGCAGTTCGTCCATTTCCGTCCACAAAAGGATGCACATACGCTACCATAAAGTGAATGACAACAGCCTTGATGATGGGGTGAATGAAATTATCATCATTATCGTTATTGGCGAACTTGCATAGTTCATCCACAAAATTAGGAATTTCCGTGTAAGTGGGAGGTGTGTGGACGATTTCTCCGGTAATATCATTTCCAACGACGATATCGTCAGATGTTCTGAATCTTCCTTCGTCATCTGATGAGTCCAAAGTTTGATGAGTCATCAGGGAATGGATATGGAGTAAAAGTTCAGGGGAAAGGTTCTCTTCTTTATGCTCTGTGATGAATCGAATGGAAGTATAGTTGTTGAATATCATCTGTTCAGAACGGCTACGTGGGGATATCTTCTTCCGAAGCATCTCTTTTGCAACCTTTCTGGTTGTAGATGCACCCTCCATTTGGCTCGATGAAATGGCTTCTTCCATTAACGATGATATCAAATATTGAGTTCTGTCTTCGTTTGGAATGACAGACGAACTGCCCCAAGTTCCACCAAAATTCATATCAAAATAATGGCACTGCTGTTGCATTTTATTCGTTATGAACACTGTCAGACCGTAGTCCCTCCATATAACTCTACTTTGGGCAAATCTACTGAGTTTGATTGCTGCCCATAAATCACTTGCACTTATACCCGTTTGACGAGACCTGTATTTCACATCAGACCAGTACCAGTAATTGTCGTTTGCCTCACTTATCAGCTGGCGTGCATCATCTCTACGATATACTTCTAACGCTTTCTGCTGAGATTGTTCTTTTATCTGTGGAGGTTGTTCTATCATTTGAATCTCTTTTTTTCAAAATGCAAAAGTACAAAAAAATCTTATAGATTCTTAAAAAAACTTTAAGTTTTTGGGATTTATTAAATATTTTCCCCATTGTAATTAATTGAATTTATGCAATCTAAAATAACAACAATAACTCTTGCAATAGTAGGCTATGCCAATAAAAAACTTATAAATCATATAAAAATCTATAAGAATATTGTGGTTTTCTGCAATAAACAGTGATGGAAGAAACAAACACAACAATAATCGTGTTGTCTTGTTATATTAATCGAAAATCAGTTTAGATTAGTGTTTTAAGTGTTGGCCATATTTTGGCCATATATTGTGTTCATTAGCAGTTATCGGTGTATTATTTGAACACAATAAAAATGTAATAAGCAAAATAACAAATGCTTATGAATATCAGAAAACAATCAAGGCGTTCCTGTTCCGGGCACCAACGAGAATTCAATCAGAGTTCTCGTTTTCTTTTATGTTTTTTTAACTACTTGCTTATCTCACTTCATTTTCCTTTTGAATGCCTCAAAGGTGGGTTTTCTCTGCTGTTTGAAATAAAGAGTTTTTCGTGGTTGTATCTGTTTGTAAATAGTTGATTAGTAATTATCAATGTAGGCTATTCCGGTTGTCTGCTTTTGGGGATGATGTCGTTTCCCATTGATTTCCATTGTTTATGAACGCTGTCTATTAGAGTCTGAAATTGGTCTGGCAAAGGGTGTTTTGATGTTTTTTTTTGGTCATATCAAGAAAAAAAAGTATTTTTGCAAGCTTAATGTGTAGAGTGTGTTTGTGAGTCTTTTTTCGTGTTTAAGTTGATAATGAGATAGATAGTCGCATTTAGTCGTATTTTTGAGATACGTATAGTTTGGTTTTTAATAAATATATAATAAATGGTTTTGTTATTCCCATTGTTAAGGGCATCGCTTTTTGGCGAGTCTCTCCAGCCGGAGCAGTACAAGTCATTGTCTGCAAAGGAGTGGGAGGACTTGTTTAAGGAGTCTGTGCGTCAGAATGTAGCTGCCATTGCATGGGATGGAGTCCAACGTTTGCCCAAGGAAGTCCAACTTCCAGTGCCAGTTAAGATGTTTTGGATTTCTGAAAGCGAGAAAACCATTGAAGAGACTTTGAAGCGTAAGGCAATAGCGGAAGAACTATTGTGTGTTTTTAGAGACAAAGGCGTGAATGCAACAATCTTGAAAGGCGAGACCGTTGCTCGTTGCTACCCCAAACCCGAATTGCGCTACTATAAGGATATTGATATTTATCACGGCAAAGACTGGAAAGTTGCCAACGAGATTGTGAAAAATGACCTTGCCGTGAATGCGGGCCCAAACACCCACCACCATTCTGTCTATTATTATAAGGGAGAGAAGGTTGAGAACCATTTCCATCTGCTTAATCATTATAAATACCCATCGAATATCTTCTTTGAGTCTTCCTTGCGTAAGCTGTTCCCGAGTGCGACATTCGATGCCTTGTTTTTATTGCGACACATGGCGTGCCATTTTGCAGTGGAAAAGATCTCGTTGAGACATCTTTGCGATTGGATGATGTTTGTGCAGGTACATCAAAACGATGTTGATTGGAATCTCGTTCAACAGTATGTCGAACGTTATCGTATGAAGTCTTTCGTAGTGAATTTGCATGGTATATTGGAAAATGAGTTTCATTTCGACATTTCTTGGTATCCTTGTCAAGGTCGGTCTGATCTCGAGAAAAAAATGATTAATGATATTTTCGCGCGCCAGTCGGGACATCAACGAATCTCTGATTTTTTCAAGAATTATTGGAAGTTTAGAATAACTTTCAATGATCCAGTTTCCATTGCATTGCTCAGCCGAGTTCTTTCAAAAGTAACACATTAATAATCAAAAAATAGTTAATATTAATCAAAATAAAAAAACATGAAAAAAATTCTTTTGTCAGTTTTGGCTATTTGTTGTTTTGCGTTAGTCGCTCCTGCGCAGACGCAGAATAAACCAGAAAAAGGCCCGCGTTTAGGCGTTGCAAAAGACTCCATGGATTACATGGTCGCTTCGCCTTTCAACAACTGGTTTTTGTCAGTTGGTGGTGGTATCCAGACCTTCATCGGTAATGAATTGTATGCCGATGCACGTAAAAACAAATTCTTCAACTACAATCTTTCGGCTGAATTCGGTAAGTGGGTGCTCCCCGACCTCGCTGTTTCTTTGCAAGCCAGCTGGTTTGATGTAGATGGTCAGTCTAATTATCGTGGATTGCAGCCCTTTATTGAGAATACGGGAGATGATGCTTATCAGCACTTCTACGCTCATGCAGTTTCAGTGATGGGTTTGGTGACCTTGGATTGGACGAACTTGATTCAGGGTTACGAAAAGGGTATGCATCGCCATCTGCACATCATGACTCCTGTAGGACTTGGTGCCGCTATGCTCTATGGCGAACAGAAAAATTCCAGTGTCCAAGCTCTCCGCAACCATGAGGTTGGAGAAATGCGTAAAAACTTCGAACTCTGCTATACCGCTGCTTTGCAGTTTGAGTATATCACTCGTGGCATCTTGGCTTTTGATCTCTCTGCTCGTTTGCTCGGTTCTGAATCTACTTTTGACTGGTCTCCCTATGACAATTCGTATTCTCGTTTCGACATTATGCCTCAGGTACTTGCTGGCGTTAAGTTCAACTTTGTCAACAAAGGACGTCGTGAGAAGTTGATGAACAGTACTGCCGAAGATCGCTTGATCTTGAATTCCGTATTCTTGCCCTCTTCTGACATCTACGAACTCAAAGAGATTGATAACCTCGCTTCTTCTCTCTTCGACGACAATGGTATGTTGATTCCTGGCACCGATGGTGTTCACATGGACAAGGAAGGTCAGTTGGTTGACAAGAACGGCAATCCTGTTCCCGAAGGCGTTCATTTGGATAAGAATGGCGACCTTGTTGACGCTAATGGTAATTATCTCGATCAGTACTGCAATCCTATCGCTGAAGGCGTTCATGTCGAAAATGGTCAGATGGTTGACAAGAACGGCAATCCTGTTGCAAGTGGCGTGAAGAAGAACGCTGATGGTCAGTTGACCGACCTCAACGGCAATCCTATCGCCGGCGCTCTCCACATGGATGCTGATGGCAACTTGGTTGACAATAACGGTTATGTTCTCAACAATGGTACTCATTTTGATGATGATGGCTATCTTGTTGACGCTGAAGGTAATTATCTGGATCCTAACGGCAACCTTATTGGTAGCAAGGTTCACTTGTACAATCCTGGTTACAGAGGTCAAGGTCTCTCCGACTTGCAGGCTAAACTCGACTCTGTTGAGGTCGCTAACAAGGATCTCTTGAACCACATTTTGAATGTTGCTGACCGCGAGGAACTGCCTTCATTGATTGTTTACTATCAGTTGGATAAATACAACATCGATGTTAATGCCCGCATGAAGATTGACGAGTTCGCTCGCGCTATCAAGGCTGATGGCAACAACAAGACTTACTACCTGATTGGTGCAGCAGACTCCGCAACTGGTTCTGTTAGCCGCAACATCTTCTTGGGTAAGGCTCGTTGCAAGGCTGTTTATGATATCCTCGTCAACGAATACGGTATTTCCGCAGATCGTCTGAAATGCTTCCCGTTGGGTGGTATTACAGAATTCGAACCTAAGGAGTTGAACCGTGTTTGTATTGTTGTTGAGCCCAATGACGAACTTGCTAAACTCCTCGAGAAGTGGAGCGTAAGAGAATAATTGAGTTTAAACTCTAACAAAAACAGACTCTTGCAAACATGTAAGAGTCTGTTTTTTATTTCTAAGACACGAATGTGTCAAAATTGCCTTTGCTAATGGTGATTTGTGCTGGAATATTTGCTTATGGGCGTCATTTGTGAAATATAATAAAAAGTGGTATCTTTGCAAAAAAAAGGAATTATGAAAAGATTAAGTTTTATGATAGTTTTGACGGCCGTATTGCTGTCTTTGGGATCCTGCAACCGTCAGGATAGAAAACTCTTGCGTTATTCAGTGTCGGATACGTCTTATCGGATTGAGAATGCTACATTGATGGATTTTGTGTGGAAAGATGGTGCGATCCAACAGGTGAATTTTAATAATCCATATCTTTTCGATCGTCCAGATTACGAAGACTATAGTTCTGTTTTTAATTATAATCTGGAGTATGCTTACTCGGATTCTGTTCTTTGCGCGTTGAAAGGCAACAAATATTATTCAAAACTTAATTTTGTTCAAAGGAAATTGGAGAGTATTGATCAATATTCTCAGGATGGAGTCCATGCTTATCACGTTACTTTCACCCCTGAGGATTCCTACACGATGAAGGTGGTATATTATTCAATGTCGAATGAAGCCATGAAGTGGTTGGAATCCAATCTTTATCCTAGAAAAGATTCTGCAGGAGCCAAGGTCCATTACGAAATGCCGGAGGATACTTCCTTGCATGTTTTCGCTGAGGCGACGTACCAATGGAAAGATGGCAATCTTGTATATGCAAAGGCTTCTTTCGTTGAAGGTTTTTCCGTGGAGAGCAATATGGAATACGACAACAAGGTCAATCCGTTCCACAATATTTATTGTAAATTTGATAGGGTTGATTTTCTTGCATCCGCGCTTCATTGGGCGGATAATACGTTGGGTGTCAGCAAGAATAATCTGACAAAGGTTTCTGTCCGCTTCCAACAAGATGGCGAGGGTGAGCTTAAGATGGAGAATACCTTTGAGAATAGCTATGAGTATGACGGAGATTATCCTGTGTTGCAAAAATCTACGAAGAATGCCACAGTATTTCGCTATGAATATGTGAAATAGTCGGATTTGCAAAATAAAAAAAACAGCTGGCCATAAAGGTCAGCTGTTTTTGTTTGTCCAAAATGATAGACTGAGTTCCGCTTGGCGATACAACATCTGTAGGCCGTTAAGGGTGGTTGCTCCCATCGAAACGGCATCTTGCATAAGCCTTGTTTCTTCGGGATTGTAAATCAAATCGTAGCAGATCCAAGGGGAGGGGTATGTGCATTTGTTTTTGTCGTTGAGAAATGGAAGTGGCGTGGCGTCAATGTATGGAAACATCCCGACGGGCGTGGCGTTGATGAGAATGGGCGGGATTGTATGATGGGAATCGGCGCTGTTCAGATTTTTTATGTCGATGTGACTTAGCATCTTGTTGGGAATCTGTAACTTTTGTAATGCGTATGCAACAGCTTTTGCCGCTCCGCCATTGCCGAGAATCCATGCACTTGGGGTTGAAGGTTGGAAAGAGCCTGCTTTGCCGATAATGTCTTTAAGCGTCTCTAAAAAAGCTTGAGAATCAGTGTTGTGACCGATTAGTTGAATGCCATCTTCGTGGGATGGGTCTGGCACGACCTTTACGCAGTTGACTGCACCAATGGCAGATGCTTCGGGTGTTAAAGTGTCCAGAAATGGAAGAATCGTGACTTTGTAAGGAATGGTGACATTGAACCCTGATAGTGCGTTTCCTTTGGTCCAACGACGAAAATCATCAAGGCAATCAATCTCGAAAAGGTCGTATTGAACCTCAGGATGATGCGATTCGAAGTATAGTTTCGAGAAAGAATGACCCAGCGTTTTCCCTATAAGTCCATATCGTTGCATAATGCAAAGATACGTGTTTTTTGTTAAAGAGAGAAAATAGTTTCGATAATCGTGTGGAAGGTATATTACTTTGTCGTCAAAAGTTGCAAAAATGTCCTTTTTTTTGTGTATTTTTGCAGTATGAAAAAGATTGTGCGTGTTTTATTTTTGTTGCTGAATATATTGGCGGTAGTGTTGTTGCTATTGTCTTCAATGTCAAGTTTTGTGCCTCCCAGCAAGAGCGCATATATCTCTTTGCTCAGCTATGGCTATTTTTACTTTCTGTTGCTGAATATCCTGTTTTTGCTCGTTTGGCTGTTCTTTAGAAGAAAAGAATTTTTGATTTCCTTGGCGGCAATACTTTTGAGGTTCTCATTTATCCCGCTGTTTGTACAGTTTGGCGGCACGCAAGACCTCGCAGATGCAGAACAATACGACAAGGAGAATGCTACGGTAGTGCGACTGCTTTCTTTCAACACCCATGGTTTTCATGGTCCCAATGATTCATTGCAAGCCGATTCCGGTGCGAGAAAATTTGTTAGGTTTGTGCGTGAGTATCATCCAGATGTGATGTGTTTGCAAGAATTCTTCCCTCCAGCTCAAGTAAAAGTTATTGACTCGTTGGAACTTTTGGGTTACAAATACCACCGTAGGACTTCGGGAAGTGTGATTTTTTCAAGATTTCCTTTTGATTTTGTGGGAGAAACAGGTTCATCAACCAAACTTCTTGTTGATATCGCAGTCAATTCGAGAATTTTTAGGCTTTTCTGCGTGCATCTTACTTCCTATCAGATGGCTGGCAGCGATGCGGAAACGTTGGAACGATTGGTTCATGGTACTGTGGATTCAGCAACGGAACTGACAGCCAAGAAACTGGTTCATGCCGAACGTATGCATGAGTCTGAATGGAACGAGGTGCTCCTTCCACAAATCAAGGAATCTCCTCACCCTGTTGTTGTTGCGGGCGACTTTAACGACCCGCCATCTTCGCATCTTTATCAGCAGACGAGAAAGCTGCTGAAGGATTCCTTTGTCGAGGAAGGTTCTGGTTTTGGAACCACCTACCATGGTCCTTTCCCGGCTTTTCGAATAGACTATGTGCTGCATAGTGATACTATCAAAGCGTTGACTTATAATAGGATAAAAAGTGATATTTCCGATCATTATCCTTTGGTGGTCGATTTGATGTTATAACGAGTGGAAGCGATGAAAAAAAAGCGGTCATACCCATACATGGCGGAATTGATTGCCTATTTTGAAAGGACTCATCCTGACGCAAAGTCCGAGCTCCATTTCGAAAATCCGTTCCAGTTGCTTGTCGCGGTGATGTTATCGGCGCAATGTACCGACAAGCGTGTCAATATGGTTACGCCTGCTCTTTTTAAAGCGTTCCCCAACGCTTTGGCATTGTCGCAAGTTTCTTCTGATGAGGTGTTTGCGTATGTAAAAAGTGTTTCGTATCCAAGAAGCAAGAGCGAACATTTGGTTGCCATGGCGCAGACTCTGCTGCGTGACTTTGGAGGGGAAGTTCCCAATACTATGGAGGCTTTGCAATCTTTGCCGGGTGTTGGAAGGAAGACTGCCAACGTGGTGCTCGCTGTGGCGTTTGACAAGCCGGCGATGCCTGTGGATACGCATGTGTTCCGCGTCGCCAATAGGATTGGCCTTACTTGTGATAGTAAGACTCCTTTGCATACCGAGCAGGAACTGGTGAAACTGTTTCCCGAAGAAAAGCTGTCTTTGGCGCACCATTGGTTGCTGTTGCATGGCCGCTATGTATGTACGGCGAGGGCTCCTCATTGTGAGCAGTGCGGCATCAGTGAATTGTGTTTTCAGCAGACAAAAAAAGAATAAGAGATGAGATTTGTCAACCCATTGTTTTTGATAGCTCTTGTAGCGGTGGCAATTCCTATTCTTGTCCACCTGTTCCATTTCCGTCGTTACAAGAAGGTCTATTTTAGCAATGTGGCTTTGCTTCGTGAGATGCAAGAGGAAACCAAGCGCCAATCCAACTTGCGTCGGTTGCTGATTTTGCTGTCGCGTATCTTGGCAGTGGTGTTTTTGGTTTTGGCGTTTGCCCAGCCTTACATTCCAAATAATCAGGCGCAAAAAGCCTCAAGTTCTGCGTACGTGAGCATTTATCTTGACAATTCGTTCAGCATGGGAGGGGATGACACTTACGGAATGTTGTTGGAACATGGAAAGAATAAGGTCAGAGAAATTGCGTCGGCATATAAGCCTTCCGACAACTTCCAGTTGGTGACCAATGATTTTACAGGAAGCCAGTTCCGTTGGTTAAACAAAGAGGAATTGCTGGAGGTTGTAGATGATGTGCAATTGTCGCCCTTGGCGAAAGATTTGTCGGAGGTGTTGCGCCGACAGTATGATTTTATGCATGCCAATTGCGTTGGCACCCGATATGCTTACCTAATCTCTGACTTTCAGAAATCGGTTACTCATTTCAGTGATTTCGTCGTAGATAGTTCAGTATCTGTTACTTTTGTGCCGCTTCAGGCTGCGGCTATCGATAATCTTTATATCGATTCCGTCGCTTTGAATGCCCCTGCCTTTTTCGTGGGAGGGGATGTCGCTTTGGAAGTCTATGTCCGCAATACTGGAGAAACTGCCGTCGAAGGCGCTCCCGTACGGCTGTTTGTTGGCGACAAGCAACGTGCCATGTCATCGGTCGACGTGCCGGCCAAGAGTTATGCGACTGTAACGATGCATCTCCCCATAGAACAGCATGGCGCTCTTCAGTGCAGAGTGGAAACGGTTGACTATCCAATTACTTTCGACGACCAGTTTTTCTTTTCCATCAATGTTTCGGACCGTATTCCTGTTTTGGATATATATGGACAATCGGCGCCCAATCAATTTTTGGAAAGGCTTTTCTCTAGCGACAGTGCGGTAGAGTATCAAACCGTTTCGATGCAACGGATAGACTTCTCAACTTTGGGTGACCATCGTTTTGTAGTGCTGGATGCGCTTTCTACTTTGCCTTCAGGGTTGGTTCAGACGCTGGTGGATTTTGTACATGAGGGTGGTTCGCTATTGGTCGCTCCTCCTGAAAAGTGTGACGTGAATGCCTATAATAATCTGCTGCGCAAGTTGCAGATGCCTTTGTTGGGAAAATGGTCGGATCAAACTGTCAAGGCGTCGGAGATTAATGTCAATAGTCATCACTACCAAAACGTGTTTTCGGGAAGTTTGCAAGATGTTGAATGCCCCACAGCCAAAGGTCGATACTTGACTGAACGTGGGGCGAGCGTTTCGGAACCCATCATCTCTTTTGCGGATGGTAATTGTTTGGTGAGCGAGACGCAATGGGGTTTGGGAAAGTGTTTTTTGATGACCTCTCCTTTGAACGTTCAGTATAACGATTTTATGCAGCAGGCACTTTACGTCCCCACTTTCTATAATATGGCTCTGTTCAGTACCCCTGCCACGGGTTTCTATGCCATGTTTGACAATCAACAACCTATTTTGCTCTCTCGTAATGACTATCAATTGAAAGAAGGAAACGTGGTGTTGCGTGGGGCAAAAACAGATGTTATTCCCGACATCAGAACGGTAGGAGGTCGGTGTTTGCTCTATCTGCATGGCGAGATCTCCGAGTCGGGCAATTACGACTTGTTGGTGTCAGATTCGAAAACGGAAGGCATTTCGCTCAATTACTCACGCCAAGAGTCGGAGTTGCTGTTTTTCGAGGGGTCGGAATTGGTCGAGAACCTGAAACAGTTCAACATCGACAATTTTGATGTCGTCAAGACCGGCACAACACTGTTGGACCAGTATATAAAGAAAAAAACGGAAGGAACGCCGCTGTATCGCTATTGCATCGTTTTGGCGCTGCTCTTTTTGTTGGCTGAAATTGTATTGCTTGTCATAAAACCAAAGAACGATTCCTCCTCGTCGGATAAACGATCCGTAAAACAATGATTACATTTATTTTATGTAAAATTAAAGAGACTAATTCATGCTGAACATAAATCATATTTCTAAAAGTTTCGGAACATTCAAGGCTTTGGATTCCATTGACATTCATGTGCGAAAAGGTGAGATTTTCGGCTTGATGGGGCCCAATGGAGCCGGGAAGACTACACTTATTCGCATTATCAATCGTATTATCGAACCTGATGAAGGTGAAGTACTGCTCAATGGTGTCGCGATGAAGGATGAGGATGTGGCGACATTAGGTTATCTGCCTGAAGAACGGGGCTTGTATAAAAAGATGAAGGTGGGTGACCAGGCTGTCTATCTTGCACAATTAAAAGGTCTTTCACGACAGGAAGCCGAATCGCGTCTGCATGAATGGTTTTCTCGCTTCGAGATTGAGCCGTGGTGGAATCGCAAAGTTGAAGAACTTTCCAAAGGTATGCAACAAAAGGTTCAGTTTATTACTACGGTGTTGCACAAACCTCAGCTCATTATTTTCGACGAGCCTTTCAGCGGGTTTGATCCAGTGAATGCTGAGTTGCTTAAGGAGGAAATGCTTCGGCTGAATAGCGAAGGTGCTACCATCATCCTTTCGTCGCACAACATGAACTCCATTGAGGAACTATGTTCTCATGTGGCATTGCTAAACCAATCACATGTAGTGTTGAGCGGAAAGTTGGAGGATATCAAGCAACAGTATTCGGGCAAAAGTCTCAGCGAGATTTTTGTCCAAACGGTAAAACAAAAATAATAACGCTTTGAGAAAGATTTTACTTGTCATACAGCGGGAGTACTTGACGCGTGTACGTAAGACTTCGTTTTGGGTGCTGACTATTTTGGTTCCCATCTTGGTGGCTGGACTCTATGCGGTTCCGATTATTCTTGCCACCAAACCTTTGGAACAATCGCATGTGTTGGTTGTTGACGAAACGGATGTCTTTGTGCAGGAGTTTCGTTCGTCTGAATCAATCTCCTATCACGACGCAGGAAGTTTGGAGTACGCAAAAAACCAAATCAAGAACGGAGATAGCGCCGATGTAATTGTCTATATTCCAGCGCGCTCTAATACCATACCCAACGATGCCTTTATGTATTATTATTCCGACGCACCATCGCTGAATGTTCAGTCGGATATTGAAAACCAATTGCAACGCATCCTCCGAGACCGAATTCTTCTAGATGTCCACGGCATTTCCCCCGACGACTATGATTTAATCACAAATACGCATATTAAATTGCATACCAGTGATATAGAGACTGGTCGAGACGGATTCTTGGAAGTGAAAGTGGTGGTCGGCATCTTGCTGGCTTTGCTTGTCTTCATGGCGGTCTTTATCTTTGGCTCTCAAGTGATGCGCGGCGTAATGGAGGAAAAGGGAAATAGAATTCTGGAAATCATTGTGTGTAGCGTAAAACCGTTCCAATTGATGATGGGCAAGGTTGTTGGCGTGGGACTTGTTGGTTTGACTCAGTTCTTGCTTTGGGTGTTGCTTTCGGGCGTTGCCATGGTGGGTGTGAGCATTTCCAATTCCGACCTTTTGGAACAGGCTGCCGCACGTCAAGAGATGACTTCGGTGGCCACCAAGGGATCCGAGGCGGTGGCACAAATGGAAGCGCAGCAACAAGCCGCTCCTATCTCGGAGGCTGTGCAAGGGTTGACGGCTATCAATTTCCCGCTGATTGTGGGCATGTTCTTGCTCTATTTTCTTGTCGGATATCTGCTCTATGCCACACTTTTTGCGGCGGCGGGTTCTTTGGTGGACAGCGAGACGGATTCCCAGCAGTTCACTTTGCCTATCACAATTCCGTTATTGCTTTCCTTTTTGATGCTTCCTGCGTTGATCAATGAACCGTCGGGAAGTCTGGCGCAATGGTTTTCCATCATCCCGTTCACCTCTCCCGTGGCAATGATGTTCCGCATCCCGTTTGGCGTTCCGCTTTGGCAGGTGTTGCTTTCTGTAGGCTTGCTGTTGGCCACTTTCCCGCTTTGCGTATGGCTTGCAGCAAAGACTTATCGGTGGGGAATTCTGCACTATGGTAAGAGAACGACCTATCGCGATGTATGGAAGGTTTTGAGAATGAATAAGCAAAAGAGCGATTCGTCTCAAGAAAAGAAAAAACTTTGAAAAGCAACGATTTTCTGAATGCTAAATGACTTAGTGTGTGTGTGTTATGATTTTTAACAATAACAATTGTTAAAAAATTTTTTCTGATTGTGATAAAAATCGTAACTTTACAACCAGAAAGAAATGAAAGAAAAACGTTGGTTATTAAAGAAAGACTATGAAATAGAGGATGTTAACAGACTTGCGGAATCGTTGGGCGTAGATAGAATAATTGCTACGTTGTTGGTAGAACGTGGCATAACTACCTTTGAAGAAGCAAAACGTTTCTTCCGTCCGAGTTTAGACCAACTACATGATCCGTTCCTGATGAAGGATATGGAACGTGCGGTAGAGCGTATAAATGAAGCCATTCAGAACAAGGAACGCATCCTTATTTATGGTGATTATGATGTCGATGGAACCTCGGCAGTGGCCTTGGTGTACTCCTATTTCCATTCGTTGACATCAAATATTGATTTTTATATTCCGGATCGTGATACCGAAGGTTATGGTATTTCGTTTAAAGGTATTGATTATGCGCACGATACGGGCGTAAAATTAGTCATTGCGCTGGATTGTGGTATTAAGGCTATTGAGCAGGTCGATTACGCCAACCAGTACGGCATTGACTGTATCATCGGCGACCACCATCTTCCAGGTGAGACTTTGCCTGCCGCGGTAGCCGTACTCGACCCCAAACGAGAAGACTGTCCATATCCATACAAGGAGCTCTCGGGCTGCGGAATTGGTTTCAAGATTATTGAGGCTCATCTGAAGAAGATAACGGGAGTTGGACTTTCCGATAATCCCAATGCGCTCAGTGAACACCAGCGCCAGGTGCAAGAAGCATTGAAACTGCATTTGCTCAAATATCTCGATTTGGTGGTTGTCAGTATCGCATCCGACATTGTACCGATTACTGGCGAAAACCGCGTGCTTGCGGCATTTGGCTTGAAGGTCATCAACACCCATCCGCGTCCAGGCATTGAGGCTCTTTTGCGCTATGGACATATCTCTCCGAGAGTTGCAACACCGGCTTCTGCTAACGGCACTGCGCCTCATGGTAGTGATGCAACGCCCCAGCAGATGGGAGGTTATTTTGAAAAAGAGCTTACCATCAGTGATTTAGTGTTTTTGGTGGGTCCGAGAATCAATGCGGCGGGGCGAATTCACGATGCGCGAGACTCGGTATGGCTTTTGTTGCTCGAAGACAAGGAGCAAGCCAAGGAAAAAGCTGCGGCCATCAACGATTATAATCAAGAACGCAAGGAACTTGATTCCACGGCTACCAAGGACGCCCAGAATAGAATTGATTCTAGTGAAGTACTTCGGGAACGCAGGTCTATAGTGCTTTACGATGAACAATGGCATAAAGGTGTGGTAGGAATTGTGGCTTCAAGATTGGTGGAAGCCTATTACAGGCCAGCTATCGTTTTTACACGTTCTGCTGAAGATATGCTGGTGGGTTCGGCACGTTCCATCAAGGAATTCGACATTCATACCGCTTTGGAGCAATGTAGCGATCTTTTGGAACATTTTGGCGGTCACAAATGTGCTGCGGGTGTGTCGTTGAAACCAGAGAATTATGAGCGTTTTGTGGAACGTTTTGAACAGATAGTTTGTGAGATGTTGCCTCCTCAAGCAGTGATGCCCGAAATAGAGATAGATGCGGAGATTAGTTTCTCGGAGCATATCACTCCTAAGAACTTACGCATTCTCAAGCAGTTTTCGCCATTTGGGCCAGGTAATGACATCCCGATTTTCCGCTCCAATAATTTGGTGGATACTGGAATGCCTTCGCCTCGTATCGTTGGACAAAACCATCTGAAGTTTTCGGCTATTCAATTGGATGCCCGTTCTCGCTCCTATCCTGCCATCGCTTTTAAGCAGGCGGAGCATTATGAGAGAATCAAGCATGGCGAATCTTTCGATTTGTGTTATCATTTGGAAGAAAACTATTGGAACGGGAAAACGGAAATCCAATTGAATGTGAAGGATATACGTTTCCACGATGCATAAGAAATTAGACGTAAGACGATTGTCAAAGTGTAGAATGTGGGATTAAGATTGTGGGGCGGATATCCCAATCACCACTTATTTCTTCAATTCTCGGTTTACTGATTACAATTATCAATTATGGACGACAAGAAAATCATATTCTCAATGGTCGGCGTAGGGAAGATTATCCCTCCTTCACGCCAAATCTTAAAAGATATCTACCTTTCCTTCTTCTATGGTGCCAAGATTGGCATCATTGGTCTCAATGGTTCAGGAAAATCTTCCTTGCTGAAGATTATCGCCGGCGTTGACAAAGACTACCAAGGCGAGGTTGTTTTCTCACCGGGCTATAGTGTTGGCTATCTGGAACAGGAACCCAAGCTTGATGACAGCAAAACCGTGCGCGAAGTGGTGCAGGAGGCTGTTCAGGAAACCGTGGATTTGCTGAAGGAATATGAAGAAGTCAACAATGCTTTCGCTGACCCAGATGCCGATATGGAGAAACTCTGCGAA
This sequence comes from Candidatus Colimorpha pelethequi, assembly GCA_018064245.1. GTDB lineage: Bacteria > Bacteroidota > Bacteroidia > Bacteroidales > P3 > Colimorpha > Colimorpha pelethequi. Next base: position 1,924 of record JAGHVO010000033.1, on the reverse strand, counting down.
CGCCAGGGCGAGTTGACGGAGTTGCTTGACCAACACGATGCTTGGACGTTGGACAGCCGCTTGGATCGCGCCATGGATGCACTCCGTTGCCCCGATGACGACCAGTTGGTGAAAAATCTTTCTGGTGGCGAACGCCGTCGCGTGGCATTGTGCCGTTTGCTGCTGCAAGAGCCAGATATTCTGTTGCTTGATGAGCCGACCAACCATTTGGACGCAGAGAGTATCGAGTGGCTGGAACAGCATCTGCGTCAATATAAGGGCACTGTTATCGCTGTCACCCACGACCGCTATTTCTTGGACAATGTGGCTGGTTGGATTTTGGAACTTGACCGTGGCGAAGGCATTCCTTGGCAGGGTAACTATTCCTCTTGGCTGGACCAGAAAACGCAGCGTTTGGCGATGGAGGAAAAACAGGAAAGCAAGCGTCGCAAGACCTTGCAGCGTGAGTTGGAGTGGGTGCGAATGGCTCCCAAGGCACGACACGCCAAAGGCAAGGCTCGTTTGGCTGCCTATGACAGGATGATGAATGAGGACGTGAAGGAGAAAGAACAGAATTTGGAAATCTATATTCCCAATGGTCCACGTTTGGGCAACAAGGTCTTGGAGGTAGAAGGTGTCAGCAAGGCATTTGGCGACAAACTCTTGTACGAGAACCTGACTTTCTCTTTGCCGCCTGCCGGTATTGTGGGCGTTATCGGCCCGAATGGTTGCGGTAAAACTACGCTTTTCAGACTCATTATGGGCTTGGAACAGCCCGATACGGGAACCTTCTCAGTAGGCGAGACCGTCAAGATAGGTTATGTTGATCAGCAACATGTGCAGATAGACCCAGAAAAGAGTGTTTGGGAGGTCGTTTCCGAAGGTAACGAGCAAATCCAGATGGGTGGCCGATTGGTCAACTCACGTGCTTATATTTCGCGCTTCAATTTCTCCGGCAACGACCAAAGCAAGAAGGCTGGCGTGCTGTCGGGTGGCGAGCGAAACCGCTTGCACCTTGCGCTGACGCTTAAGAGCGAAGCCAATGTGTTGCTCCTAGACGAACCTACCAACGACATCGATGTCAATACGATGCGCGCTTTGGAGGAAGGTTTGGAAAACTTTGCTGGTTGTGCTGTGGTTATCAGCCACGACCGCTGGTTCTTGGATAGAATCTGTACGCATATTCTCGCTTTCGAGGGCGATTCGCAGGTCTATTTCTTTGAAGGAAGCTACAGCGAATACGAAGAAAATCGTCGCAAACGCTTAGGAGATGATACTCCGCACAGGCTTCATTATAAGAAATTGATGTAGAGGCGTTGAGTTGTTAGAACTGATCGTAACTAAATAATTTTCAATTGTCAATTACGAATTGTCAAATATCAATTGTTGGCTGCTTGCTTTTGCTTTTTTTGCCTTTGGCTGGAAAGGCACAGGCTCCTCAATGCATCTACGACGAGTCGGGCCGATTGGTTTCTTCGAAACACAACATCTACGATGATAGAGACAGGTTGGCTGTCGCTGTGGTGTATGACTATAGCGAAAAAGGTGTTGTTGAGAATCGTCAATTGATTTCCTACGATGCGCAGCAACGTATCAGCAAACGAATGATTTATTCGGCTGATGAGGTGTTGCTGATGGAGGAGGCTTTTAAGTACGACAAATTTGGCAACCTCGTCAAGCGTGTGCAATATCTCTACGATGAGGGGAGGCAAAAGATTGTAGAGACTCGTCGCTATCGTTATTCGAAAGATGGCAAGGTGCTTCACTGCCGTTACTATCTTGACGGGAAACTCTATCTGGAAGAGGACGGGAAATAGATGATTGGTTGCATTTGACTAGAATGATGGAATAAAAGAGAGGCGGGGGGGGCGTTGGGGGCCGCGGCGGGTTTTTTTTTTTTTGGGGTTTTTTTTTTGTAAGCGGGGTGTGGGGGAGTTTTTTTGGG
>JAGHVO010000043.1 GCA_018064245.1 Candidatus Colimorpha pelethequi | reverse complement strand
GAAGTCACGGAATCAGGGATAGTCACGCTCGTAAGTCCGCTGCAACCAGAAAATGCACAACTTGGAATCGTCGTCACATGCTCTCCAATAGTGAGGGATGTCAAATTAGTACAACCACTAAAAACTGGAGAATTGGCACTACCCATCGTTGTGCAATTTGTCGCATTGAAGGTCATGCTCGTAAGACCAATGCAACCATTGAAAGTCTCACTGCCGATGCTGGACACCGAATCGCCGATAGTCACACTCGCAAGACTGCTGCAACCTCTAAAAACAGAGTTTCCGATCGTGGTCACCGAATTGGGGATGGTCACGCTCATGAGGCCGCTGCAATTCAGGAAAGCATAATTATAGATGCTGGACACCGAATTGCCGATAGTCAGGCTCGCGAGGCTGGTGCAACCACTGAAAGCAGAGCTTCCAATCGTGGTCGCCGAATTGGGGATGGTCACGCTCGTGAGGCTGGTGCAGCCATAGAAAGAATTACTTCCGATGCTGGTCACCGAATAGGATGTACCATCGTTGGGATTGGTGACGCTTGCGGGGATTTCAAGGGCACCCGTAGGTGCTGTATAGCCAGAAGGATAGGGTGTAGTACCACTAATACCTGGATAGGCTACCGTGACTGTGTTGGTACCGCTATTAATAGTGTAGTACAGTGTCTGGCCCGTCGGCGCCACAGCGCTGAAATCGTACGCCCTGCTGACGAAACAGCAAGCCAACAAAACCGACAAAACAAGATATTTTTTCATGGCTTAATGACTTTAAGATTTCTACTCTATTGAATATCAGATAGCATTATCAATGCATTAACATAATTATTTTGCAATTGCAAATATAGTCAAAATATTTAACATATAATACATCAATCAATTCAACAATTAAAAATACTTGCACCAATTCACAAATTCGGTACATGATAATCCCTTGATTGTTTACCAAAACAAAACTAATAAAGGAAATTGTTGTAGGGATAGCGGATGGCGTGGATGCGCTTGACTTCGTCGTACATCAATGTGCGAAGGGAGTCGATGTTTATTTTCTGGGTTGAGGAGATGAAAATGGGCTTGTAAGAAGCGTTCTCTTTTGCCATCCAAGACTGCTGCAACATCTCCAACGGCCAGTTTGCCTTGGTCATAGGCGTCAGGTCGTCCTCATCTTTCTGGATAAAGGTATAGGCATCTATCTTGTTGAACACCATAATAGTGGGCTTATCAACGGCGCCTATTTCCTCAAGAGTCTTGTTGACAGAGGCAATCTGTTCTTCATAATTGGGATGGGAAATATCCACTACATGCATCAATACATCAGCTTCGCAGACCTCGTCGAGTGTGGATTTGAACGACTCAACCAATCCATGGGGCAACTTACGGATAAAACCAACGGTGTCGGTGAGCAGAAACGGCAGGTTGTCGATCACCACCTTGCGCACGGTGGTGTCGAGCGTGGCGAAGAGTTTGTTTTCGGCAAAGACGTCGCTCTTGCTCAGCAAGTTGAGCAAGGTAGATTTCCCCACATTGGTATATCCCACAAGCGCCACACGCACAAGCGATTCACGATTCTTGCGTTGCAGCACCTTCTGTTTGTCAATAGAGGCGAGTTTCTGCTTGAGGAGGACAATCTTTTCGGTGATAAGACGGCGGTCGGTCTCAATCTGCGACTCGCCAGGTCCTCGCATGCCAATACCGCCACGCTGACGCTCCAAGTGCGTCCACATACGAGTCAATCGAGGCAACATGTACTGCAACTGAGCCAATTCCACTTGTGTTTTGGCAATGGAAGTGCGTGCACGCTTGGCGAAAATATCAAGAATGAGCGTAGTGCGATCGAGGATGCGACAATTGAAGGCACGCTCAAGATTACGGAGCTGTGCAGGGGAAAGTTCATCATCAAAAACGATGAAATCGGCATCCAAAGCGTTCTTGTACTCAATCACTTCCTCCAATTTTCCGCTACCAATATAAGTCTTGGTGTCGGGTCGGTCGAGCTTTTGGATAACCTGCTTGACTGCTATGCCGCCTGCAGTGTCCAAAAGAAAAGCCAACTCGTTGAGACACTCTTCAGTATGTTCCATTGTATCGTTTGCGGGACATACAGAGACAAGGATTGCTTTTTCGGGAATGGGAGCGGTGGAAATCATTTCAATTGAGAATGGAAAATTGAGAATTGAGAATTACAAGTCAAGGTCAAAGTTAAGGTCAATGTCAAGATTAAAGTTCACAGCGTTTTATCCAACTTTGGTTCAAGGCTTACTTTAGATGGTTTCTGCGTAACGTCGTAAAGAATTTGGTTGAGTTGGTTGCCATAAGACTCCCAGCTAAAATGGTTATGGACATATTCATAAGCCTTCTCTGCTTGGATTTTGGCAGCCTCGGGATCACGCAAAAGCGAGAGAATATGATTTGCCAAAGTCTGCGGGTCGTCGCCCACCAAAATGTCCTGTCCAGAAGTGCCGCCCAACGGATTGTTGGCTATGGGAGTCGTCACGCAAGGAATCTTCATCGACATTGCCTCCAGAAGTTTGTTCTGCAAGCCAGATCCCTCCTGCATGGGAGCGGCAAAGATGCGCGACTTGGTGTAGCACTCACGAATGTCTTCCACCCAACCCGTCACCGTCACACGGTCGGAAGCGAGACCACGCACGCGTTTCTTGGGACTTGCACCGGCAAGAAGCACTTTTGCCTTAGGCATCTCTTTCCAAACCAATGGCATAACCTGTTCTACAAGGTAGCATACCGCACTGATGTTGGGTTGATACTGCATATTGCCACAGAAAACCACGTCATATTCCTTTGGACAATCAACAGGCTTGTATTTCTCGAAATCCACACCATTGGGAACGATATGAATATCAGCATTCAAACGGTGAGGTATCGCTTCGCTGTCGGGTTCGGAGATGATGGTCAAGGCGTCGAAAATCTTGAAAGCGTTGTACTCGGTAGAACGCAGCATCTTAAATTCATAATGCAAGATATAATGCCACAATCCTGTAGCCGCCTGCATGCGTCGTTCCACATTCATCGACAATGCGTCCTGGAAATCCATCACCTTGGGCACTAAAGAGCGGCTAATCCAAGGCATAGTGCGTACCATCTGACTGTAAAGGACATCGGGTTGAACCATTTTCTCAAACGATTTGTAGCCTTTTCGGGCAGCCTTTGAATCCCAATAGCCAATCTGCAACGATTTGGTTGTAAAATAATTGCGTATAACATTGATAATTCCTGCCAACTTGGGAGGACGCACAATACGTATTTCTTTGCAATAGGGTTGCAGATGCTCTATATCTTCAGCCGAAACCTTATCATGAGACACCGAAAAGAGATAGATGTCGTTGTATTTCGACAAGGCTTTTATCTGATTAAAGGCACGCAGTTTGTCACCTTTGTCAAGAGGATATGGAAATCTGGGGAGAACTACAAGAACCTTCATTTATTTAATTAATTGATAATTGACAATTGAGAATTGAGAATGAGTTAATGCCTGGTCACTGATCACTGGTCACCGAACATGGTGGTTTGGGTGCCTTCGGCGAAACCTTGTTGGGAATCGAGGGCTTCGCTTGAGAGTTCGCCGCTCTCGTCCAAAACCTGTTCATCTTCAGGTTCCGGTTCGGGTTCCGGCTCGGGCAACGGGTCGAGCCAATTGAATGACTTGACCTCGAAAGTGGTGATTCGCTTGCCTTTCGCCTTATAGCCTTTGACACCTATAAAATCATACACTTCAATAATTTCCGATTGAATTTTTTTGTTGCTCGAAGCATCATATACCACCTCAAGACGGGGGAAAGTATCAAGAGAATAGGAAATCATCGTGTCGCCACTACCCTCTTCGAGGAAAGAGAGTTTCTTGTCGCTCACCTCCTCCAAGAAACGTTTGAGGTAGTAGCTTCCCGAAGCCTTTTCCCTGTAGATTACAGAAACAATGGCCTTGGAATAGTATTTTCGGATAAGCGTAAGATCGTCGTCGTAGTGGTTGGAGAGGTCAAAATTGGTGGTACGCATGGCTCCCGACTGCATGAGGGTAAAAATCTTGTCGGAGCCCTTGAATTCGCCAAGATAGCTTCCCGCCTCGCTGACGTTGAGACGCTTGACGCTCTCGTCGAACCAAATCTTGCGCGCGCCCAAAGTTGAGACACCCTCGTCCTTGAGGCTGATGTTACGCACTGCGTTGCGAGTGAGAATGTTGCCAATCGACTGACGTCCCTTGATGGCGATGGTGGCGAAATTGAAGTCGAAACTGGTCTTTTTGAGCTTGGGTTTGCTCACATGATGAACTGTGATTGTTTCCGCCTCGCCGTTGGGGTTTGCTGTGAAATAGAGCACTTTGGTACCCTTGGTACCTTTGGTGAGAAGGTAGTCCTTGTCGCGCGTGATGCCGATGACCGAGAAACGCTTGACCATGACATAGCCCGCGTTGCCGTCACGATACACCATATTATATACAGTACGCTCGTCTTTTTTGCGGAACACCGAAATGAAGAGGATTTCCTTGCACTCTTGCGAGCCTACAAAACCCTTTTCCTGCACTTTGGTAACCATCATGGTGCCATCGCGACGGAAGACGATGATGTCGTCCATTTTGGAGCATTCGCACACCAGTTCCACGTCCTCCTCCTTTTTCAAGGCGTAGCCGGCAAAACCCGTGGTGCGGTTCACATAAAGTTTTTCGTTTGCCACAGCAACCGTCACAGCTTCAATATCTTCAAAGTTGCGAATTTCGGTTTTTCGCTCACGGCCCTTGCCGTATTTCTCAAGTATATGCTGGAAATAGTTGATGGCATAATCCACAAGATGCTCAAGGTGGTTGCGAACCTCGTCCATGGCCATTTCAATGTTGGCGATTTCCTCCTCGGCCTTCTTGATGTCGAACATGGAGATTTTGCGGACAGGCTTTTCGCAGAGTTTGAGCACATCCTCACGCGTAATCTCCTTGCGAACCAATTTTCGATATGGGTCGAAGGCGCGCTCGATGCCAGTAACCTGCATGTCCCAATTATCGAAATTCTTCTTTTCCAACACCTTGTAGATACCTTTTTCAAAGAATATCTTTTCCAAAGAAACCCAATGCCATTTGTCTTCGAGTTCGGCAAGCTGAATTTCAAGTTCCTGGCGCAGCAGATCCTTCGTACGGAGCGTAGAATGGCGCAATATGTCGCTAATGGTCATGAAGACCGGCTTGTTGTTCTTGATGACGCAAGTCTGCGGCGAGAAGCTGACCTGACAGCTAGTAAAGGCGTAAAGCGCATCGATGGTTTGGTCAGGAGAGATACCCGAAGGCAGATAGACCACAATTTCGGCCTCCGCAGCCGTATTGTCGTCCACTTTTTTGATCTTGATCTTGCCCTTTTCCGTTGCCTTTACAATGCTGTCCTTGATGTCGGAAGTTGTAACGCCATAAGGAATCTCGGTAATCACGATAGCCTTGCGCTTGTCGTCGTAGTGCATCTTGGCGCGGATGCGGAGACGTCCACCCTGGGCGCCATCATTGTATTTCGAGACATCGATCATGCCACCCGTAGGAAAGTCGGGATAGATTTCGAAAGGTTGGTCTTTGAGGATGGCGATGCTCGACTCAATGAGTTCAATAAAGTTGTAAGGCAGGATAACGGAAGTCAAAGTAACAGCGATACCTTTGGTGCCGTGCGCAAGAAGCAAGGGGAACTTGACGGGGAGCGTTTCCGGCTCCTGGTTGCGACCGTCGTAGCTGGGTAGCCAATGAGTGGTCTTGGGATTGAAAACCACCTCTTTGGCAAACTTGGAGAGGCGCGCCTCAATATAACGGCCAGCGGCCGCGTCGTCGCCCGTAAGGATGTTGCCCCAGTTACCCTGACAGTCGATGAGAAGGTTTTTCTGCCCCATGTTGACGAGAGCGTCCTTGATGGAAGCGTCGCCGTGGGGATGGTAGGCCATAGTACGGCCCACAATGCTCTGAACCTTGTTGAGGCTTCCGTCGTCCATTTCCTTCATAGTGTGAAGGATACGGCGCTGCACAGGTTTGAGGCCGTCGTCGATGTGAGGCACCGAGCGGTCAAGGATAACATCTGAGGCATAGTCAATCCAATAGTCGCGGAACATGCTGCTCAGCGAGATGGTAGCGCCCTCAGCGGAGGAAACAGTCTCTTCGTCCTGAGGAATTTGTGTATGTGCGGTAGGTTCTTCGGGTTGGGAAGAATCGTTTGGTGTTGCTTCGTCTCTGTTTTTCAACTCGTCTTCGTCCATTCAAGAGATAATTTAGATAATCTGCAAAATTACAGAATAATACCCAAAGTCGAAACAACTATGCATAATACTTTTTAACATAGTTGCAAACGTTCAATAAGCGAGAGCAGAGAAAAGGAATAGAATGACAAAAGGCGCTTGCGTATTTTTGCATTATATTCTTTTCTATGCCGAGCGAAAAGAAGGTCTTCGACGTTCAATGAGTGAGAGCGGAGAAATGAATGGAAAGACAAAAATGGCCTTGCGTATTTTTGCATTATAGCATTTTCAGAATTATCTCAATTCTTGCTGATAGTGCTGAAGGTGTCACTATGCCGATAATTTGTTATTCTCATTTTTATCACGTTAGAAAACACATACTCATTAATCATTTTTTTAGATGTTCATAGGAAACACATACAGCATCTGCAAATTCATTGGGTATGTACCCGAATATTGAACCAGCATCATATCCTCGAACACCTACTACTTGAAACACCATACCTTCTTCATAGGATTCAACAAGCATAACCCGACGTTGCTTAACAATACCCTCTAATACATATTCTACATCAAGGCATGTACCCCTAAAAAATAGTCTTAATTTATTCATCTATTTATCAGTTATTTTCATCATCATTACCCTAAATGCATTTTGATTGAATTGTCATCAGGATGAATTGTCAACCCATCCAGACCAGAAAATATTCGCGCACCTTCTTGCAATGGGTATCGTAGGTTTCCGAATATAGGTCATCGAACGAAGCATTCAGGACCATTTACCATCCAAAAGGACACCTTTCGTCGCGTGAGGTTGACAACAGCTACCCAGTAGTGATCACCCCCGTCACATACATCCACAAACTCCATCCCCAGATGAGTAATCATCTCGGAATCTTTCCACGGGTTGAAAAAGAACTTCACATAGGCGCAACTGTCACCATTCGAATCAACAAAGAACCCATATTGACGAAAATACTTGCAATAGTTTTTGGGGGTTGTCAAGGTGGGATAACCATACACCCTACTCCTGTAAAACGCCGAGTCGCAGAAATGGGAAAGTATCTCTTCCACTTGCCGGACTTCCACCAATCCAACATTCACAAGAGGACTCTTATAAGAACCCTGATGCGACCCATCAACATAGAAATGATACAACGAGCTGGACAATATTGAATCAAACTCATGGTACACAAATGCATAACCCACCAACCGCTCACCCTCACGACAGGCAAAGGCATCGGCACAACAATCAGTCATATTGCCGAATCTGCTTTCTGTAGAGACTTCATGTCGCTCAAAGGATGTGATATTGATTGATTGTTTTTTCTTTTGCGCCAACACTTCCATACTTGGCCACAACAAGACAATCAATAACACCGCCCATTTTGCCAACAAGAAGGAACCATCTTGTCCTAGATTCCTTGCCTGGCACTTAGCTTTGGTATGTGTATTTTGAATGATTTTCTGCTTCATAATATATATGTTTAATACGACTGGCATGTGCTCGGATATGCCCTATCACCCTGCGCTTTTCCAAAATTAGATTGATATAGACTTAATCATCACAATCATCCCACATTTTTAAGAGAATAACGCAGGATTATTTGGTTTGGTGTTTTCTATAGTACTATCGCTGCCACAATCAGCACAACCAATGCTATGTTTTTCATATATTTGTCGTTTTTAGCGCATCCAACCTTCCATTCGGTAAGTCTTGGCGAGGAGGCGGGTGTCGCGCACGGAGTGGTCTTCGTGATGCCATACTTCCACGCGCACGGCGTAGTAGTCGCCCCAGTCGCCTTCATAAATGGTGAATTCCTGCCTGTTGGCAATCTTGCCGAAGGTGTTGTGCGATGCGACATCCACGCGCGAGCGTTCGGCGATGCGTTCGGTGGAGAGGGCGACGCCCGTCGTCACCTCAAAGCATTTCAAATAGATGTGTCCGTCGGGCAGTTGGGGGTAGTAGAAGTCGTATTCGTAGATGCCAGGCTGCATCCCGTAGTGAATCTGAAGAAACGTACCGGCGTCGAGACTGTCGATGACGGGCGTGACGGCCTCGCGCAGTTCGCCCACAGTGTCGTTCATTCCGTAATAAATAGTGTTCTCGTCCACCAGCGGCAACTCGCACTGCACGTTGTCGGGAATGGGGTGTTCTTTACCAAAGGGGTCTTCGTTGGGACCAAACATTCCGGCAAACGCAGCGACGAACAGCGTTATACAATAAGCAACAAGTGCTGCGACACTCACCAACCCGCCCACGATGGTGCCGACGAGGCGATTCCACTGTTTGCGGACGATAGTAAGGATGAAAGTCACCACCTGCATGATGCCTAAAAGTGCCAGCAGGGCGAAAAAGCAGACAGTCATCCAGTCCGCGACATCATTCATGACAAAAATCGCAGCCAGTAGCGCTACAAAGAGTACCGGCCACAACCACCACAATTTCAGTAGCGTAGTATCAGGTTTCGGCTTTTGGGTGTCTAACTTAGTTTTTTGTTCCATGGCAACAGATGAATTAGCGTTTGGTGATATTCATTTCACCATTTACTTTAACAACGCATATCATATTAATTTATTGCAGATTGAAGCCTACGGATTCACATTCTTTTGTTCTTTCACTCTGCACTCAATCACTGAAGGGGTCGGGAACTGAAAACTTTGTTTTCCAAACAGCGAAATCAGAAGTCGGAAATCACTTTTTTTTTCGTAACTTTGCAGTTTCAAATTGTTCGCAACAAAATATTATTTCTATGAATATCGCTCCTAAGTATGATCCCTCTATCGTTGAGGAAAAATGGTACTCTTATTGGTTGGAAAAGAAGCTTTTCCATTCCGAACCCGACACCCGCATACCCTATACCGTAGTCATTCCGCCACCCAACGTGACGGGTGTGCTCCACATGGGCCACATGCTCAACAACACCATCCAGGACGTGCTGGTGCGTCGCGCCCGCATGATGGGCAAAAACGCCTGCTGGGTTCCAGGTACCGACCACGCCTCTATCGCTACCGAAGCCAAGGTGGTGAACATGCTGAAGGAGCGCGGAATCGACAAGCGCTCGCTGACGCGTGACGAATTCATGAAATACGCCTGGGAGTGGAAAGAAGAGCATGGTGGCATCATCCTCAAACAGCTGCGCAAACTCGGCGCCAGCTGCGACTGGGACCGTACTGCCTTCACCATGGACCCCATCCGCTACGAAAGCGTCATCAAGGTGTTTGTGGATCTCTACGACAAAGGTCTCATCTACCGTGGCGTGAGAATGGTGAACTGGGATCCCAAGGCCCTCACCGCCGTGAGCGACGAAGAGGTCATCTACAAGGAATCTCAATCCAAGCTCTACTACCTCAGATACTATATTGATACACCCGCAACCACCCAGTTCGACCTCAAAGATGTGACCGATTCGGAAGGCAACGCCATTCCCTGCGGCATCAAACAGAACGAGAAAGGCTACTATGTAATCGTCGCAACCACGCGTCCCGAGACCATCCTGGGCGACACCGCAGTGTGCGTGCATCCCCAAGACCCCAGATACAGCCAGATGAAAGGCATGAAAGTCGTCGTTCCCGGCGTAGGCCGCAGCGTGGCTATCATCATGGACGAATATGTTGACCGTGAGTTCGGTACGGGTGCCTTGAAGATTACTCCCGCCCACGACATCAACGACTACAACCTGGGCATGAAGTACAACCTCGAAACCATCGATATCTTCAACGACAATGGCACCCTGAACGAGAAGGGCGGCAAATACAAGGATATGGACCGTTTCGCTTGCCGCAAGCAGATTGTCAAGGACCTTGAAGAATTGGGTCTCATCGAGAAAATCGAGGACTACACGAACAAGGTGGGACACAGCGAACGCACCGACGCAATCATCGAACCCAAGCTCTCCGCCCAGTGGTTCATGAAAATGGGCGACATTGCCAAGAAAGCCCTCGAAGTGGTGGAGGACGACACTATCCAGTTCCACCCCGCCAAGTTCAAGAACGTCTATCGCCATTGGCTCGAAAATATCAAGGATTGGTGCATCAGCCGCCAGCTTTGGTGGGGACAGCGCATTCCCGCTTTCTACCTTGAAGTGGAAGGTCGCACAGAAACCATAGTGGCCGAAACAAAGGAAGAAGCATTCCAAAAGGCACAGCAGCGTTTCGGAAACGCCATCAGTTCCATCGACCAGCTGCGTCAGGACGAAGACGTGCTCGACACCTGGTTCAGCTCTTGGCTCTGGCCCATCAGCCTTTTCGACGGCATCCGCAATCCCGACAATCCCGAAATCAAATACTACTACCCCACCAACGACCTCATCACTGCTCCCGACATCATCTTCTTCTGGGGTGCTCGTATGATTATGGCTGGCGAGGAATACCGCGACAAGGTGCCATTCCACCATGTCTATTTTACCGGAATCGTGCGCGACAAACTGGGCAGAAAGATGTCCAAGTCGCTCGGCAACAGCCCCGACCCCATCAAGCTCATTGAGCAATACGGTGCCGACGGTGTGCGTATGGGTATGTTGCTCACCGCTCCCGCAGGCAACGACCTGCCTTTCGACGAGAGCATCTGCGAACAGGGACGCAATTTTTCCAACAAGATTTGGAACGCCCTGCGACTTGTCAAAGGTTGGGAAGTATCGGAAGAGCTCAAGCAACCCGAAGAATGCAGCCAAGCCGTTGAGTGGATTGAGCAGCGCATGGCATGCGTGCTTGAAGAGGTGGAACGCGATTTCGACCAATACCGTCTCAGCGAAGCCCTCATGGCAACCTACAAACTCATGTGGGACGACTTCTGCTCGTGGTATCTTGAAATCATCAAGCCAGCCTACCAGGCACCCATCGACCGCGAAACTTACGAGGCAACTATCCGTATTTTCGAGCGCCTTATGTGCATGCTTCACCCCTTCATGCCTTTCGTCACCGAAGAGGTTTGGCACACGTTGCGCGAACGTCCCGAAGAGGCTTCCATCATGGTACAGCACATGCCTATGAGCGTGTTCTTCGACCAGCGAATGCTTGACGGATTCGCCAAGGCGCAGGAAACCATCGCAGGCGTGCGCAACATCCGCAACTCAAAAGGACTTTCGCCCAAAGAGGCTTTGGAACTCTACATCCGCGAAAGCGAAGCCGACACCCGTTTCGACAACATCATCAAGAAGGTTGCAAACGTGAGCAAGGTGGAATATGTCAGCGAGAAGGTCGAAGGAGCCATCAGCTTTATGGTTGGAACTGCCGAATGCTTCGTACCCATGAGCCAGAACATCGACAAGGACGCCGAACTCAAAAAACTGCAGGATGAACTCGCCTACACCGAAGGTTTCCTCAACAGCGTGATGAAGAAACTCGGCAACGAGAAGTTCGTGAACGGCGCTCCTGAGAAGGTGGTGAATATTGAACGGCAAAAGAAAGCCGATGCAGAAAGCAAGATTGCCGCCATCAAGGCTCAGATTGCTATGCTAAACGCATAATTTGCAAACAAGAAAACTTAATCATTCAATAGCAATTGATTAGCGTTATAACAAACAAGAAGGTCGGATATCCGACCTTCTTGTTTTTATGCTTTGTTGTATCAAAATTCTCTTAGATTTTTTCCTTTAGGATATTTCACTGTGTAGGAGAAGGTGACTGTCTTTTCCTGACGGGGTTCCAAGGTTACCAACCAACGGAGAAGGCCTGTCTGGCTGTTGTATTCGGCACTGCCTGTCACCACATTGCCAACCTTGATTTCGGCATTTCCGGAAAGCGGAACTTGGTCTTTGAGCGTGACTTCAACCTTCTCATTCTTGGTGTTCTTAAGCGTGAGTTTCACTGTAACAGTCTCTTCGATTTCCTTGGAAAGCAAGCCACTCTTGTCGGGAGAAGACTTGACGACCTTTCGGGTGACGTTCACGTTACGGTCTTCGCCAATGGAGAAACGCAGCGTATCGCCGACACCGGAAGTAGCAATGTCGGAACGGGAAACAAACTTGTTGTTGAGATACACCGCACAGCTTGCGTCAAGTAGCCCGAGGGACTCCCATTCAGGCAAAAGAGCTGTGTAATAAACCTTTTCCTCAATCTTTGGAGTGGAGAACCGAGCAAAAGCGATATTGGTAGTGTCGCTGGTCAACAACATAGTCTGCCCCTTCATTGATGGATCGAAAGGAATGGTTTGCTTGGTATTAAGCGTATATTCGCGACTCAACGTAAACTCCTGGCCAGCAGAAGGTTCCATACTAAAATCCAGAGCCTCTTCCGCGACAACAACCTCTTCAGCTGCATCAACCATCTCCATCGTTGTCATAGTGTTACGCATCATCGCCTTGCTTTTGGCAAAACCATTAGCTCTATATGTAATGGGTTCGACAAAATCGAGATAGTAGGGATACAAAGCTTGGTCGAAGCCGGCATAGCCCGCTTGGTGGGTCGAGAAGACTATGGGACAGTTGCGCCAATGTTCGCCAGTATTTTGGCTTACAGATGCCTTGAGCATGAAGATGGCACGATGAAGGTCTTCGTCGAGCATGGCATCGTAGGAATAAAAGCAACGCACATTTTCAACAAAATAGCTATAGCTGATGTGGGCGTTGTTGAGAGGCCTATTGGCATAAATACTCACTTCAATGCCGCTTTCAATCTTATTTAGTGCTTTTCCACCTGTGTTGCGTTGGAGCAAAGCTTCCATTTCAGAATTGATTTGCGAGAGTTGATAATACCAATCGTCGTTTTCCGACTGTGCCTTGCTTATCGCGGCATTGATGCGCTGCGCCTCAGAACGCTGGTACTCAAACTGCGCCTTGAGATTGTCAATAGTATCGAACTTTTCGGGAGATTTCACCGCCTTAAGGTTGTTCAACGCACTCAACTGCTTGTTGAGCGTGGAAATCAGCGAATTGTTGTTTTTCACCTTCAACAAAAGATCATCTTGCTTGTTTGCCAGCGTTTGATATTGGGAAAAAGCGGCAGCTGGCAAGCTTTTTTCAGCAGCCACCTTGTTAGTCAGTGTGTTGTGGCTGAGTTCCATTGCACTAATAAACCAATCGGGCGAAGAAGAGAAATGTACACCATCGACTTGGATGGAATTGGCATTTCCTGAAAAGATTAGCTTGTTGTCGCCTTGTCGGAGATTTACCGTGGCGCTTTTCTCCACCAATGCGCCATTGGGGTAGATGGTCACTTTGTCGATTTTGCTTTGCACCTCGGTTTGCGCAAATGCGACAGTGCCCACAGCAAGCAAAGCAACGGAAAGAAATAGTTTCTTCATAATTTTATGTATTTCAAAGGTTAATATTTATCAAAACTAATATCGTAAAGCAGAGGTTTAGAAGACCTGCACCCAAAAGACATTTGTTGTATTGTTTTCCTTCGGATTTCAGCACTTTGACTGTGAGGAAGATTGCAGGAACGACAATGAGCATGGGCAAGAGTTTTCCAAAAGCGAGATAGGCGAACAACGGCATCAATGCCACCACGCAGCAATAGCCAATCTCCCCCGCTCTTTTCCCGAAACGAACAGGGAAAGTCTTCTTTCCCACCGCACGGTCGTCCTCAATATCACGTAGATTATTGGTAATCAATACACACATAGAAATCAAGCCACATACCGCACCGGCATAGAAGGCTTGCCTCAAGAAGGAATCCACTTGCAGATAAGCTGTTCCCGCCGTAGCGATTACGCCATAATAAAGGAAAACGAATATGTCGGCGATGCCAAGATAGGAAAGCGAATGATTGGTGGCGGTGTAGAGCCAGGCAAACAGAATTGCCGTGACACCGATTATCAAGATAGGCCAGCCGCCGACCCACAGCAGATAGGCACCCATCAAGACAGACAAAGCCAAGGCGATGATGCAAGCCCGAAGCATACGCTCCTTGCTCACCAAACCCTCGGCGAGCGCACGACTGAAGCCCACCCTGCCTGCTTTGTCGGCACCTCGCACAAAGTCGTAATAGTCGTTTACCAAATTAGAGAAAATCTGTAAATCCAACGCGCAGAGCAAAGTGACAATAGCCACAAGCCAATTGCTGACGCCAGCAACAGCAAGTCCTACCACGACAGGACAAGCCGAAGCAAAAAGCGTTTGAGGTCGTATGATTTTAAGCCAAAGCATTTTAAAATTGAAAATTGAGAATTGAGAATGAAGTCCTAGTCACTAATCACTAATCACTATTCACTGGTCACCGTTCACTGACTTATAAATAGTAGCGATTCCAAAAGTAAGTGTTTTGTAGCTCACATTTTGGAAACCAGCTTGACGCAGATGATTGCACATTTCTTCGCCCCAAATAAAATGTTTCACACTGGAGTTGAGATACTTGTATGCCGTATCATCCTTGCTAAACCATTTACCAACAAGAGGAAGTATCTTGGAGAAATAAAAATCATAGCAGAAGCGAATCAATGGATTTTCGGGATAGGAAAACTCCAAAATCACCAATTCACCATCCTGTTTCAGCACACGGCGCATCTCCAAGAGTCCTTTGTCCAGATCAACGAAATTTCTCACCCCAAAAGCACATGTAACGGCATCAAAACACTCGTCCTCAAAAGGCATATTGGTAGCATCCACATGCTGAAATGCAACCTTATCTTGCAAATTCAACCATTCCATCTTCTCTCTGCCCAGACGCATCATCTCATCCGAGAGATCAATACCCACCACGTGAGCAGCCTTAGACTGTTGCAGCAATTCCACGGCAAAGTCAGCCGTTCCGATAGCCACATCAAGCACATTTTCATTCCGTCGCATCATCTTCACCGCCTTGCGCCTCCACCGCTTGTCAATCCCAGCCGACAAAAGGTGGTTGAGTTTGTCATAAGTTGGCGCAATGCGGTTGAACAGATTACCGATATTCGCTTTTTCTTCTTGCATTAGATAGAGTTATAAGTCAAATCAACATTTTACTATTCACTTACTCAAAATCCGCATTCTTCAGTTTTCGCGCAATCCAGATGGCATAAGGAACCGACAGCACAAAAGTGCATACGTCCGCCACCGCCTGTGTCATTTCCACGCCATGCAAGCCCAAGAAGCACGGCAAGATGAACACCGTAGGAATAAAGAATAGGCCTTGGCGACCTGCACTCAACAGCGTGGCGGGAAGGGTCATACGGATATTTTGGAACAACATATTGGTAGCCGTGGTCAATCCTACCAACGGGAAAGCGGCACACTGCCACCGCAAAGCCCGAGCGCCGATGGCAATGAGTTCGGGATCCTCGCTACGGAAAATGGCGATAATCTGCGGAGCGAACGTCAATCCCAACGCCGATACAATACAAAGAAATGCAGTAGAGACCGTTATGGCGAAATTATACGATTTGAGAACCCTTTTGTATTTTTTCGCGCCAAAGTTGTAGCCACACACTGGCTGGAACCCTTGAATGAAGCCCAAAGCCAGCGAGAAGGCGAACATCATAGTACGGGAAACAACCGCAAAAGCAGCCACAGCGGAAGCATCCTGACCTGGAGCGGCATGTCGCACAGCGGCATAGTTCAGGCAAATGGCAGCCGTACAATTGAAAGCCTGACGAATCAACGATGGCAATCCTCCCGCCACAATGTCGCGATAGCACTGTCGCGAAGGACGGAAATTACGAAACGCAATATGAACCGAATCGTTTCTAAATGTACCCCACAACAACAGTGACCAGCTGAAAATCTGACTGATAGCCGTAGAAAGCGAGGCACCAGTAACGCCCAAGTCAAGCACAAAAATAAAGATAGGATCGAGAATGATGTTTAGGATAGCACCCGACACGATGCCAATCATTCCAAAACGGGCATTGCCTTGCAAACGGAGCTGGTTGTTGAGCGTAAGCGCCGACATCATGAACGGCGAAGCCAAAAGGATGTAGCGCAAATAGTCGTTGGAATAAGGCACCACTTCAGGCGTAGCACCCAAAAGCACAGAAAGTTGCGTCAAGAAAAATATTCCTACCACAGCCGCCACAACGCCGATGATAAATGGCGTAAAGAAACCCACGGCAGCCATCCTCGCCGCATTGTCGCGCTGACGCGCACCCAAGGCCGTAGAGATATAGTTTCCAGAACCATGTCCAAAGAAAAAACCCATCGCCTGAATGAAAGTCATGTAAGCGAACGAGATGCCGATGCCTGCCGTAGCTTCCGTAGAAAGGTGGCCAACAAAGGCAGCATCCACCACATTGTAGAGCGCACTCACCACCATACTCAACATTGTAGGAAGGGCAAGCCGCAACACAAGCCTCCTTACTGGAGTCTCGGTCATTTCAATATATTTCTGGTCAAGGGAGGTCAAAAGAAAATTGAGAATGAGTTAAAAGGTTTCTAATCACTAATCACAGATCACTGGTCACCATTCACACTTTCAATTTTTACGAATAATGTCCGTGGTTCCCATGGAGTTGAGCAACGTGGTTTGCGCCTTGTATTGTTTTCCACCTCGCCAATAAACCACTTCCACCTTGTCGCCTGGATTGGAGCGGCCCAGTTCCTCCATCATTTCTGCGAAAGAATTGACATTCATATTATTGATGGTCAAAATCACATCCCCCTTACGGATACCCATATTGTCGGCCGCACAATCTTGTGCTACACCTTCCACATAAATGCCTTTAACGTCCTTCATTCCAAGCACCTCGGCCATCTGAGCTGTTACTTCAGTGACAGTAATGCCCAAATAGGCACGCTGCACATAGCCATACTGCATCAAATCCTTCGTGACCTTCTGCGCGATGTTGGAAGGAATAGCAAAACTGTAGCCCGTGTAGTAGCCATCCCCCGAAGCGATAGCCGTCACAATGCCAATAAGTTCACCGTTGCCATTCACCAATGCGCCACCCGAATTGCCCGAATTCACGGCGGCATCCGTCTGAATGAACGACTCGATAGGGCTTTCAAGGCCTCTGGAATTCTCTATAATGTTCATATTTCGCGCCTTGGCACTGATGATTCCTGCCGTAACTGTCGAAGTCAGATTGAAAGGATTACCAATGGCAAGCACAGGCTCACCTATGCGAGCCATGTCAGAATTGCCAAACGGAATGGATTGCAATCCCGTAAGGTCAATCTTGATAACCGCAAGATCCGAAGCGGGATCCGTACCCACCAAATGGGCAGAAACCACACGTTTGTCGTTCAAAGTCACACTGATACGCTCTGCATCCTGTACCACATGATTGTTTGTCACGATGTATCCGTCAGAAGTGATAATCACACCCGATCCGAAAGCATTATAGGTCTGACGCTGAACGCCTTGGTTAATAATCATGCCAAAAAAAGTCTGATAAAGTGGCGTAAGCTTCGTCATCTCTGTCTTGATGTGCACAACGGCGTCGATGGTATTTGCTGCCACATCGGAGAAATCGACGTATGTAAGATTCTGATTGTTGTGAGGTTGAGCCGCAAAGTTTTCAGACTCAGTCTTTCCCGTACAAGCCGTAGTGCAATTAAGCACCCCGACCACTGTCAAAACGATGAATACAAATTTATACCTTTGCATTTGATTTTTAGTTAAGAGTTATGAGTTAAGAGGAATTTGGTTTCTGGTCACTATTCACTCTCTTACATCAATAATAATAACTTTTTTGAAGGCATTTTAGTATATCTTTAGTTTTTTTTGTAATTTTGTAAGCAATATGAAGATAATCGTACTTGGCACAGCACACCCCTATCGTGGTGGTTTGGCGGCGTTCAACGAACGTCTCGCCCATCAATTCGTGGAAGAAGGCCACGAAGTGGAAATGATCACTTTTACCTTGCAATACCCTGGTTTTCTGTTTCCTGGAAAGACCCAGTTTACCGATGCCCCGGCACCCAAATCACTTTCCATCTCACGGAAAGTCAATTCCTGCAATCCTTTCAACTGGCTTAAAGTGGGCAAAACCATTCGCAAGAAAAATCCCGATTTGGTCATTTTCGCCTACTGGATGTCGTTCTTCGCACCTTGCTACGGCACCATTGCACGCCAAATCCGCAAGAATCACCATACAAAATGCATAGGACTCATCCACAACATGATTCCACACGAGCCCAACATCCTCGACAAACTTTTTCCTGGCTATTTCGTGGGTGCGATGGATGGTTTTACGGCACTCTCCGATTCTGTAGTCCACGACATCGAGAAATTCGACCACAAAGCCACCCCAAAGCGTTTCTCGCCTCATCCCATCTACGACCACTACGGAGCTTTAATACCTAAAAATGAAGCAATTCAATTGCTTCAGCTCGATCCGAACTTCAAATATGTACTCTTCTTCGGATTCATTCGCGGTTACAAAGGACTCGACCTATTGTTGGAGGCTTTTGCCGACCGACGCCTGCAAGATTTGGGTGTAAAACTGGTAGTGGCTGGAGAATTCTACGGCAGTCCGAAACCCTATATGGATCAAATTGATTCATTGAAAATCGCCGACCGTGTGGTGCTAAAAACCGACTATATTCCCGACGAGGAGGTAAACCGTTATTTCCGAGCTTGCGACATTGTGGCGCAACCCTACAAAAGTGCTACCCAAAGCGGCGTGACCCAGATTGCATTCCATTTTGAAAAACCCATGCTCGTGACCAATGTCGGCGGACTTCCCGAAATTGTGCCCAACGGCAAGATTGGCTATGTTGTGGAGCCCTACGCCCTGCAAATAGCCGACGCATTGGTGGCTTATTACCAAGAAGACAAGGAAACGACATTCATTGAGAACGTAAAGGAAGAAAAGAAAAAATATGCGTGGGACAAGATGACAGCCACAATCCTATCGGTCTATGCGGACTCTCGGGTCTAAGACTCCATAGAGAATATCCACCACGATATTGATTACCACCAACAAAAGGCAGACGAATAGGATGGCGCCCATCACTACGGGAAAATCGTATTTCTCCAAGCCATCCACAATCACGATGCCCATTCCCTTCCAGTCGAACACATACTCCACAAAGACCGCACCCGCCAACAAACTCGCCAACCAGCCCGACGCAGAGGTCACCACGGGATTCATTGCATTGCGCAAAGCGTGCTTCACCACCACCCTACGGAATGGCATACCCTTGGCTTTGGCTGTACGGATATAATCCTGCGACAGTGCCTCCAACATCGAGTTCTTGGTAAGCTGCGTAAGCGTGGCAAGTGGACGGATGCCCAACGTAAGCGCAGGAAGAATCAGGTTTTTCAAATCAAGGTACTCCCCTTCCCCATAATCATCTACGGTAAACAAATTACCGAACATGTTAAGATGCGTCCAATCCGCCAAAACATAAGCGAAGAACCATGCAATGAGAATAGCCGCAAAAAAGGAAGGAAGCGACATGCCCAACGTAGAGAGCGTCAAGGTGAGACGATCAATCCAAGTGTCTTTGTGCAATGCCGATACAATGCCCAGTGCGATGCCCACAACCAAAGCGAAAGCCATAGCGACCACTGCCAACAAAGCTGTCTGCGGAAATGCTGTAGATATGATTTCACTTACCTTACGCTTTGACTGATAAGACCTTCTAAGATAAGGAGATTTCAGAACGACAGTCGTCGTTCCAATTGTTGCAATGCGTTTGTATGGCGCATATTTGCTATCGTCAAGGAAGAAATAGTTATGGGAATCGCTGTTGTTATGGAACGAAATGGGAGCCAAATCGTTGAGATAGTTCAAAAACTGCATTCCCATTGGTTTGTCGCGTCCTAAATCTCGGTTGATAATCTCAATACTTTCCGCATCGGCTCTTTGCCCCAACATCATACGAGCGGGGTCTCCTGGCAAGATATTGAAGAGGAAGAACACCAACGTTACCACTCCTAATATCACCAGGAATCCATACAAAAGCCGTTTAAGAATATAGCGAAACAAAGAGAGTTTTAAGTTTTAAGTTTTAAGTATTATGTTTTAAGTATTATGTAAAACCTGATCACTGGTCACTGTTCACTGTTCACAGACTTCAGGCCTCTGACGACGGATTTTTTGGCTACAAAGTCTTTGAGGTAGAAGGGTTCAAAATAAGCGACATCTTCTGTTTTTTGCTGTTGCAGACGCTGTTCGGCAAGTTGAATCATGCCTTGGGCCGATATGCAGAAGTCGGAACAATAGCGTGCATTGGGATGCATACCCAACTTGGAACGAGTTTTTTCTGCGCCATCGCCGACAAACACAACTTCATGAGCATCAAGATAATTATCATAGATACCTTCCTCAACAATGTCAGCGGCAACACTACGCACCTCTTGCAGCAAAGACTCCGTTCCACGAGCATAGAATGCCGCATAGCACTCCATTCTTCTTGCGTCAATCATCGGGCAAACCAAGCCGTTGTAGTCGGGATGCGCTGCAAAATACTGCGCTGCTATGCTCTCCAAAGTGGGAACTGCAACAAGCGACTTTCCCAAGCCATAGCAAAGTCCCTTGGCGGTACTTACGCCGATACGCAAACCCGTGTAGGAACCGGGGCCACTACTCACGCAAACGGCATCCAAATCGTTGGGAATCAACCCTGTTTGGGCAAATATTTCGTCAATAAAGACAGCCAATTTTGAAGAGTGGGCATTCTGCTCGTCGCTATGACGCTCAGCCAGCATTGCGCCGTTCTTTTCCAATACCACAGAACAAACCGAGGTGGCTGTTTCAAGAAGTAAGATTGTCATTATGAGAATTGAGAATTATTTAGTTAAGAGTTAAGAAGTTCCTTTCACAAATCACTGGTCACTGATCACCACATATCACCTAAAACCAAAAACGATAGACCGAACTCTTTTTGTTGAGATAAGGTTTTAGTTGTTCTTTTGAGAGGAAAAACTCAGAGGGACCGTTGGCGTAACATGCTATTTCATAGGAATTATAATAGTATTTGATACCCTCTTCGGTAATCGTGAAGTTGCCGTTCATTTCAACGGTTTCATCGCTCCAATATCCGTCGCTTTCGGTGTAGCCATTCTGGTGATAGACATCGCGCAACATATTGGTAATAATCTCTTTGTTTCCATCAGTAAGGTTGAAAATCTCAGATTCGGAAAGTCTGTCGCCCGTCAAACGGTCGAAAACGAGATAGGAACGACATCCATTCCCATGAATGCCACCCGTATAGGTCCAGTAATCAAGTACAAAGCACACAATCTCGTCCGAAACCAGATTCGGCGAAAGTTCCACATTCGTTTCCCATCGAAACATTTCTATGAAAATTTCGTCTAAATCCTCTTCAGCCACCTCTCCCTTGCTTTGCTTAAAATCGGTACGCACTTCGGCACAATATTGCGCAATGGCGCTGTCGGGATTTTTCGAAAAATCCTTTGCCGAAATCAGCTGCCCCATCAGTGTGTCGTACATTTTCATCAACTCGGGATGCTGTTCCAGTTGCTCTGGAAGGGTAAGTTTGACGGAGATATCGACTCCCATAGCCGTATCCGAGTTCTCGTATGGATTTTCGGAGTAGCTATATTGCTTGAAAGCAATCTCTTCCACTTTGGGTTGACAAGCAACCATACAAAACGCAACGACGCCCATCAGCGCCGCCACGCAAAACCGTTTCTTAAAGTAATACATTTTCTATTTCTAAATCAAAAAGATACATCAATCATCACAACTACCTCATGTCAATCACCTCAACATCCTTATGAGAGGCGGCATCAAAGATAAAGTCAGCATCCGTAGCTTTGGCGGACTTATAATTGCTGATAGTATATTCTCCACGAGAGGAGTCGTAGTTGTGCATCTCCATTTTCTTGAGCAAGCCGGTCTTTTCTACAATAAAAAGTCTGATTTTGTGGAAACTTCTGGTACGTTTCGGCACCAAATCGACAATGGCGGTACCGTCGTCTTCCACGCGAATGAACTTGGGTCGGTAGTTCTTGCCGTAGTTGGCAAGCAACTTGGCGGGATTCATCAAGTCGTCATCGGAATCCGTGACAGGGCTCACCACCACTTCCTTGGTTCCTTTCGACCAATGCCACACCGACTTTCCGTCGCAATACAGCACTTGATTGGCGTCTGCAACACGATATTTTCCTTTGCTATACAGCACATCTACCGCCTGGCGAGAGGTTTCTTTCTTTTGCGGATTCTTGTTCACAACGGTAACTTTGAACGAGACGGCTGCATTGGCGTTGATCTTATCCAAAGCCCTTTTCAATACCTTTTGAGCATTCTCGTCAACCTTGCCGTTGGAAGTATGAGTAATCTGAGCCTGCATTGGCGCAAAGTTACCAAAAAGTAGCAATGCAAAAGCAAAAACGACCGATTTGATTATTTTATTCATAATACAGATTTGGAGATTAGGCGGTTTGGGTATTAGTGACTAGTGACTGGTGATTGGTGAATAGAGATTAGAAGTCAAGGTTAAGGTCACAGGTCACGCATTAATGCAAATCCACGCCGATGATATGCATGAATTCCTCGCGGGTTTTGGGACTTTTCATGAAAGCGCCCGTAAAATCGGAGGTGGTGGTCACAGAATTCTGTTTCTGCACGCCACGCATCGACATACACATGTGCTGCGCCTCAATAACGACAGCCACACCCAGCGGGTTGAGCACTTCTTGAATACAGTCCTTGATTTGCTTAGTGAGCCGTTCCTGTACCTGCAAACGACGCGCGTAGGCATCCACAACACGCGGTATCTTGCTCAGTCCCACGATAGTGCCGTTGGGGATATAAGCCACGTGAGCCTTTCCCACAAAAGGAACCATGTGGTGTTCGCAGAGCGAATAAAGCTCTATATCTTTCACTACTACCATCTGCTTATAGTCCTCATGAAACATTGCGGAGCGCAGAATTTCTTGTGGATTGAGGTCGTAGCCATTGGTGAAGAACAGCATCGCCTTGGCGATACGCTCGGGAGATTTAATCAAACCTTCACGACTGGGGTCTTCACCCAAAATGCGCAAAATTTCCTTATAATGAGCCGCAAGTTCGGCAACAGACTTTTCGTCGTATTGATCTATTTTCTGGTATCCCAGGTCTTCCATTTTTTAGTTAAGAGTTATGAGTTAAGAGTTATGAGTTAAGAAGTCAAATCAACAAATCAACAGTTCAACAAATCAACAAATCAACATCACCTAGTCACTATTCACTGTTCACAGGTCACATAAATTAGTGCTATTCAGGTTCAAATACTTGCATTATTCTACGTAAAGCAGGAGTCCTTTGAGGTATTCTCCTTCGGGGTGATAGACGCTGATGGGATGGTCTATTGCATGCGGCAAACGCTTCACGATACGCACCTGACGATGGGCGTTGTTGGCTGCGGAGAAGACCATGGTCTGGAAATCCTCCATACTCACCGCCTGTGAACAACTGAAAGTGAAGAGCAGTCCTCCACGACGGATCTTTTCCATAGCACGCTGGTTGATGCTGCGATAGCCCTTGAGACCTTGCTGCAAACTGCGATGGTTCTTGGCGAAAGCCGGCGGATCAAGCACAATGACATCAAAAGCGTCGCTTGCCGTGTCGAGATATTTCAGCACATCCGCCACAACGCCTTTGTGAGAATCCGTTTTGCCAAAATTCAGTTCCACATTGCGGTTGCAAAGCTCAATGGCTTTCTTACTGATATCCACCGTCTCCACATACTCCGCTCCACCCTGCAAGGCTGCCAAGGAGAATCCTCCAGTGTAACCAAAACAGTTCAACACGCGCATACCCTTAGAAAGTTGTCCAACCAAATGACGGTTTTCGCGCTGATCCACAAAGAAACCAGTCTTCTGTCCTTCGTAGAAATTGATGAGCATCTTCACGCCGTTCTCGTTGATTTCCCACTCGTCGGGTTCTTCACCCCAGAGATAGCCGTCAGTAGCGTTTCCCGAAGGCAAAGTCGCAGAACTCTTGTCGAATACCGAAACGAGTCGGTCACCCAGCAGTTCCCTAAACAGCTCAACAAAAACGGGGAACATCTTGTGCATTCCCTCAGAATGAGCCTGAAGCACCAAAACGCCGTTGTAGAAATCTGCCACCAAGCCAGGCATCAAGTCGCCCTCGGCATGAATCATGCGGAATACATTGGTTTCCTTGCTGTCCAGCAAGCCCAAACGTTGACGATAGGCTATTGCGGAGGCAAGACGGCTGCGCCAAAACGCTGTATCGATCTCTGAAGTTTCAAACGAGAGTACCTTGACCATAATGCTTTCCTCTTGGTAGTGGCCCACACAGAGCCAGCTGCCATCGGGAGCCATTACGTCAACGAGGTCACCTTCTTGCGGATGACCAATCTTCTTGCGGATAGCACCCGAAAAAATCCACGGGTGATGGCGTTGCAACGATTTTTCCTTGCCAGGAAGCAATATAAGTTGAGGACGAGACACGGAGCGAGTTAAGAGTTATGAGTTAAGAGTTAAGAACTGGACACCGATCACTGGTCACTGATCACCGATCACCTTTTCATCATCTTGATGGTCTCGGCGGGATTTTCGGACTTGAAGACTGCACTGCCAGCCACCAATACATCGGCACCTGCCTCAAACAGTTTGGGTGCGTTTTCAACATTCACACCACCATCAACTTCGATGAGACAGCTGGGGTTCTTGCGGTTGCACAAGTCACGCAACTGACGCACTTTGTTGTAGGTGTTCTCGATGAATTTCTGTCCACCAAAACCGGGATTGACAGACATCAGCAACACAACGTCGCAGAGCTGCACCGTGTCTTCCAACAATGCTACGGCAGTGCCGGGATTCAGCACCACACCGCACTTCATTCCTGCATCCTTGATGGCATGGAGCGTACGGTCCAGATGGGTGCATGCCTCGTAATGAACCGTCAATATATCGGCTCCGGCATCCTTGAAATCGTTGATATAACGACCTGGATCGACAATCATCAGATGGACGTCGAGAGGTTTCTTGGCGTGCTTCTTGATATGTTTTACGATGGGCTGTCCAAAGGAAATGTTGGGCACAAAAACGCCATCCATCACGTCAACATGCAGCCAGTCACAATCGCTGCCGTTGAGCATTTCAACGTCACGTTGCAGATTTCCAAAATCCGCCGAAAGCAAAGAGGGGGAAATAAGTTTCATTATGAGAATAAAGTTAAGAGTTTCAGATGTTCAGAGTTTCGGATGTTCAGAATCTGTATATCTATAAATCTATAAATCTGTAAATCTGCATATCTGTAAATCTGCATATCTGTAAATCTGTATATCTGTATATCTGTATATCTGTATATCTGTATATCTGTAAATCTGTATATCTATAAATCTGTAATCACAGCTTCAGTTTTTCAAAATTCTTTCCAAAGACACCTTGGGTCTTGCTTACGCTGATGAAGGCATCTGTATCAATACGATGGATGATTTGCATCACATGCGGTTTGTCGGTCTTGTGGACGAGCATCAAAAGCACCTTCTGGCCCTTGTGGCTGTAGCAGCCTTCGGCATCAAGCAACGTAGCGCCACGTCCCACCTCCTTGGTCACAGTGTCCCCTATCTCGGCATTTTTGGCAGAGAACACCATAATCTGATACGACTGCTTGTTGCCATCCAGCACCATGTCAAGCACATAAGTCATGGTAACCATGACGATATATCCAAAGACCACATTCTCCAACTTATGCGATACAAAGTATGAGCAGCCAATAATCACGATGTCGAGATACATGATAACCTTGCCAGGGGAGACGTTGTAATACTTGCTACAAATCAACGCGATGATATCCGTGCCGCCACTA
Source organism: Candidatus Colimorpha pelethequi (assembly GCA_018064245.1). Taxonomy (GTDB): domain Bacteria; phylum Bacteroidota; class Bacteroidia; order Bacteroidales; family P3; genus Colimorpha; species Colimorpha pelethequi. The sequence continues at coordinate 15,627 of JAGHVO010000043.1, read as the reverse complement.
TTGCCGCCCATCGAGAAAGTCATTCCGATACCCATTCCGCAGAGTGCGCCACCAATAATGGCACACATAAAGTTCCCGAATTCCTCAACAACAAAGAGGTTCTCCACATGCAGCACCTGCTGCCACAAAATAAAGAATAGCGAAGAGCCGATGATGCCGTAGATGGTGTTGGCGCCGAACTTAGAGCCCAGCACCTTGAAGCCAATGGCAAGGAGAATGGCATTGAAAACCAGATTCAAGACACCGATGGGAATACCCACCCCAGCGGCATAGTAGAGGATGGAAGAAATACCACTCACGCCACCGCCGACAATCTGCGCCGGCAGCAGAAAAGCAGCCCACGCAAAGGTGTAGAGCGCCAAACCAAAGGTAATGACGATATACGAGAAAACGATAGCTCTCTTTTTCTGAAATATTTGCATAAAAGTATCCTTAAAAAACTGAATGCAAATTTACTAAATTATTTTCAATTTTACAAAATAGAATCAAGACTAATATTGCGAAGTTGACGAACCGAAACGGAATCATTTATCATTCACTGGGATGTTATAGTTTCGGGCGCCGAAGATGGCGGAGCCTACGCGGACGAGGGTACTGCCCTCCTCCATGGCTATCTGGTAGTCGCCGCTCATACCCATAGAAATCTCTTTGAATTCAGGTTTGTCTTGGAAGTACTGTTTTTTGAGTTGCTGCTGATAGTCGTGAAGGGTGTGGAACTCCTTGCGGATGAGGTCGGTGTCGGGAGTATTGGTAGCCATACCCATCACGCCCACGATACGGATATGAGTCATGGATTTGTATTCCTCCGACAGGAGCAACTGCTGCGCCTCGGCGAGGTCGAGACCGAACTTGGTCTCCTCTGTGGCGATGTGGAACTGCAACAGACAGTCCACCACTCGGTCGTGCTTGGCGGCTTCCTTCTCGACGGCACTCAACAGATTGAGTGAGTCGATGCTATGAATCAGTGCGACATACGGGATGATGTACTTTATCTTGTTGGTTTGAAGGTGGCCAATGAAGTGCCATTCGATGTCTTTGGGCAGGACTTCGTGCTTGTCGCGCATCTCAAGGGCTTTGTTCTCGCCAAAGAGACGCTGCCCTGCATTGTAGGCTTCCCAAAGGTCTTCGACGGGTTTGGTCTTGGAAACGGCGATGAGACGTGTGGGAGCTGTAATCGTGGAAAGGACGGATTTGAGAGATTCTTGTATCATGGGAGAAAGGATATTTAGAGGTTCAGATGTTCAGATATTTAGATATTTAGAGGTTTAGATGTTTAGATTTTCAGATATTTAGACATTCAGGTATCACTAATCACTGGTCACTAGTCACTTTACTGATACGTCGGTTGGAGGTGTCGAGCATTACTTGCTGGACGATTTGGGTAACCATCTGCTTGAGTTCATCAATAAACTGACGGGCATCATATTTATGCAATTCGATTTCGCGCAATTTCTTCTCCCACTGTCCAGTAAGCTCGGCACTTTTAAGTAGTTCTTCATGTATGACATCAATAAGTTCAATGCCCGTGGTAGTGGCGATAAGGTTCTTGCGCTCCTTGCGAATGTAGCCACGCTTGACGAGGGTCTCGATGATGGAGGCTCGTGTGGAGGGTCGCCCTATACCATTCTCTTTCAATGCGTCACGCAGTTCCTCATCCTCCACAAACTCGCCAGCGGTTTCCATGGCCCGAAGCAACGTTGCTTCAGTATAAGGTTTTGGCGGAGTGGTTCGCTTTTGTGTGAGAGTGGGTTTGTGAGGTCCATTTTCACCTACCTGAAATTCGGGAAGGGGCTTTTCCTCGTCAGCCTCTTTCTTTTCTTCCTCGCCCATATTACGCAGACTGCCAAACACCGCACGCCATCCTTCTTCAAGAATTTGCTTACCTGATGTTTTGAATTTCAATGGTTTTTGTTTCTTTCCGTCTTCGACTTGATTAGGTTCCACGGCACCTACGACCGTAGTGGTTGAAAATTTGCAATCGGGATAGAACACAGCGATGAATCTTCTCGCAACAAGGTCATAGACACGTTTTTCCGCTAATGTAAGGTCGCCGTTGGAGGGATTGACACCCGTAGGAATGATGGCATGGTGGTCGGTAACCTTAGAGCTGTCGAACACCTTCTTGCTCTTTGGCAGCTTTGTACCCATAAGCGGCTGGATAAGTGCTGCATACGGCGCAAGTCCCTGCAAAATTCCAGGACATTTTCCATATATATCATCACTCAAATAGGTGGTATCCACACGGGGATAGGTTGTGAGTTTCTTTTCGTAGAGACTTTGGATGTGCTTCAACGTCTCGTCGGCTGAGAAAGAGAACTTTTTGTTGCACTCCACCTGAAGGCTGGTAAGGTCAAACAGTCTTGGAGGCGCCTCTGTTCCATTTTTCTGCGATACTTCTTTGATTTCAAACTCTTTTCCTATAATAGATTCAAGTGCAGCTTTACCATCTTTCTCCGACTTGATTCTACCTTTAGTTCTTTTATTATCTTCCTCTGATTTAGTCTTTTCTTTAGTACTTTCAACTTCTTTTTTCTCTTTAATTTCCTCCAAAGTAAAAAGCGTATCGCGATAGAGCGTGGAAAGCACCCAATATTTTTCGGGCTTGAAGTTCTTGATATCGGATTGGCGTTTGACGATGAGCGCAAGCGTGGGAGTCTGGACACGACCGACGCTAAGCACCTGACCTTGTCCCTGACGGTATTTAAGGGTATAGAGCCGCGTGGCATTCATGCCGAGGAGCCAGTCGCCGATGGCTCGGCACAAACCAGCCTCGTAAAGTGACTGGTAGTCGTCCTGCGGTTTGAGATTAGCAAATCCCTCACGGATAGCCTCTTCGGTCATAGAGGAAATCCACAGACGCTGCACAGGACATTTGACACGTGCCTTCTGCATTACCCAACGCTGGATAAGTTCACCCTCCTGTCCGGCATCGCCGCAGTTGATGATGGAATCGGCGGCTTGCATGAGGCGCTCGATGGTGGCGAACTGTTTTTCATAGCCTTGGTTGGGTATGAGTTTGATGCCGAAACGCTGCGGAATCATAGGAAGATAGTTGATATCCCAAGGCTTCCAATCTAGATAATAGTCGTGTGGTTCCTTGAGGGTACAGAGATGACCGAAGGTCCAAGTAACCTGATAACCATTGCCTTCCATATATCCGTCATGGCTTTGGGTAGCACCCAAGACCTTGGCGATATCTTTGGCAACAGAAGGTTTTTCGGCAATACAGACTATCATGGTGAAGTGTGAGTTGTGAACTGTGAATAGTGAATAGGTGGACAATCTTCTAATCTCAAAGTCAAGATCTTAAAAATCTAATTGCCGCCCAGGAGTCGCGGAGGCGTTTTTCTTGCAGCACCAGCCCCAATGTGGCGGCTTTTTCCTCCAATGCGGGGATGTCGTGTTCGTAGAATCCACTGAGCAACAAGGAGCCTTGGGGCTTGAGCACGGCGGCATAGTATTGCATGTCGCGGAGCAGGATATTGCGATTGATGTTGGCGATGATGAGGTCGAAAGGCTCGGAACCTTGAAGCAACGAAGCATCGCCTATGCGGATGTTAAGCTCCACATTGTTGCGCATGCAGTTCTCCAGAGCGTTGTTGTATGCCCATTCGTCAATGTCGATGCCTTCAACATACGCAGCCCCACGCATCTTGGCGAGGATGCCCAAAACAGCCGTTCCACAGCCCATGTCCAACATGCGCAACCCCTCAAGGGGCATCTCAGCGAGATAGGAAAGCATCATATAAGTTGTCTGATGGTGGGCCGTTCCGAAACTCATCTTAGGCTCAATCTCAATCTCATAGCTCACATCGTCGCGATGCTCGTGGAATGGGGCGCGTACCCAGATGGGGCGATTGCACTCCACTAACACCGGTTGGTGCTGCTTCTCCCACTCCTCGTTCCAGTTTTTGTCGGGCGGAAAGGAAACAGCATATTGGATATCAACCAAAGTGGAATAATCAGCCACGACAGCCTTCAGAAAAGACTCATCAAACTGGTCCAAGGGAACGTATGCCTGGAGACCATCGGATGTTTCTACGAAACTGTCGTAAGGACCTTCGTTGCCCAAGGCATCAACTAACAGGTCGCGGAATGGGTTGCAAGAAGAGAGATGAAAGGTTACTTCGGCGTACTGCATTGAAATGAGAATTAGTTAAGAGTTATTGAGTTAAGAGTTAAGAGCCAAAACCCAGTCACAGGTCACCATTCACTAAATCAGGGTATTCAACTTTGGTGAGGAAGAGGCCTTGGGGCGGCATGCTCACGCCTGCGGCGCAACGGTCTTTGCGTTCGATAATCTCCCGGAGGCCTTCAATGGTGAGTTTGCCTCGACCCACGTCAAGCAAGGTTCCCGTAACGGAACGTACCATATTGCGCAAAAAGCGGTTGCTGCGGATGGTGAAGACCCACTCCTCGCCCACCCTGTCCCAATGGGCTTCGGAGAGGTGACAGATGTTGGTCTTGACCTGTGTATGAAGTTTGGCGAAACTGGTGAAATCCTCATATTCCATCAGCACCTTGGCGGCAGCGTTCATCAATCCGAGGTCGGGTTGGAAATAGATACGGCTGTAGAGTCCAAGGTTGAAAGGCAACCGTTTGTCGGACACATGATATTGATAGGTGCGCGCCACGGCGTCGAAACGGGCATGGGCGTTGGACTTTACGGAAAAAATGTCGTAGATTCTCAGGTCGGTAGGAAGATATGAATTGAGCTTGAAAGTAAGTTGGGTGCATTGCTGAACAAGCGTTTCCTCGGCAGAAGCCTCGATAGCCCAGTCGAAATGTGCGTAGAAATCGCTCGCATGCACCCCAGTATCTGTTCTGCCACAGCCCACAATGGCAATTTTCTGCCGAAGAAGCGTAGAAAGAGCCTCCTCGATAGTCTGTTGAACGGTAGGCAATCCGGGTTGCGTCTGCCAACCACAGTAGTTGGTTCCATTGTAGGCCAGATGTATGAAAAATCGAGACAAGAGAACTGAGAATTAGTTATGAATTAAGAGTTAAAAGTTAAGAGGGTTTGGGGCTCAGATCACTATTCACTAATCACTGTTGAAGATTTGGAGATATTGAGATTTCACGTCTCTTCGATGCAATGAGGTCAAATCAACAAATCAACAGTTCAACAAATCAACATTATTTTGTTCACCAATCACTATCCACCAATCACGCCCTATTGAAACTGCAAAATTACAAAAAGTTTCGTAAATTTGCAGATTCATTTACAAACAATGTACAGTATAGTGTAAGGGAAATATTTACAGCAATGACTTAGCCTTATATTTGAATGGCAAGAACGGTCCAAGTGCAATACCCTAACCGCCTAACGACCTAAAACTTAATACTTAAAACTTAAAACTCAAAACTTAAAACATAACACCAACGATATGGAACAGACACAACGACAGCCCCTTGGATTCGGAAAGACTATGTTGGCTTCCGCTTTGGGCGTAATCATCGCTTCGGCAATTCTTAGCATCATCGGATTCCTGCTTATGGTAGGAATGCTCGCCTCGGCAGTGGCATCTTCAAAAGATTCCGCCACACCCATCGTCGGAGACCACATCTTTTTGAAAATCGACCTTTCCAAGACCTATCAGGAACGCACTCCCGACCAATTCACGACATTGTTTGGAGATGATAAGGTTGGCGGATTCTGCGACCTGCTTGCCGCCATCGAAAAGGCAAAGACCGACAGCAAAATCGACGGTCTATACATCTACGCCACAGCTGCGAGCGGCATGTCGTGGGGCCAGACCGAAGAATTGCGCAACGCCGTAAAGGACTTTATCGACGCTAGCGGAAAGCCTGTAGTGGCATACGGAGATTCCTACTCTCAATCAGGATATTACCTTGCTTCGGTGGCAAACAAGACCGCCATCCACCCATCGGGAATGGTTGATTTTCGTGGCATTGGAGCACAAGTGATGTACTACAAGGATCTGTTGGACAAGTTTGACATCAAGATTGACCTTATTCGTCCCGAGAGCAACGCCTACAAGAGCGCCGGCGAGACTTACATCCGCAACAACATGAGCGATGCCAACCGCATTCAAATCCGCACTTACATCACCAGCATCTGGAACCACGTTACCGAAGGCATCGCCGCACAACGCAACCTTACCGTGAACCAGGTGAACGAAATTGCCGACAACCTCAGCGGCTATCTCGCCAACGACGCCGTGAACCAGCGACTTATCGACACAATGCTCTTTGAGAACGACATCAAAACCATCCTCAAGAAAGATTACGGGTGCAAACGCATTGTTTCCACTTCGAAATACGCCAAGAGCATCACCCCCAACAAGAGCAAAAACAAGATTGCCGTAATCTATGCCGAAGGTGACGTGGTGGACGGCAAAAGCAACGGCTACCAGACGGCTGTCTATAGCGACGATATCGTTGAGGCTTTCGAACAGGCCGCCAAAGACAAGGACGTAAAAGCCATCGTATTGAGAGTCAACTCTCCTGGTGGTTCTGTTACGGCTTCCGAAGCCATGACCCACGCCATTATGAAGGCCAAGAAAAGCAAGCCTATCATCGTTTCCATGAGCGACCTCGCCGCAAGTGCCGGCTACGAGATTTCCTGCAACGCCACCAAAATTGTAGCACAGCCCACCACCATTACCGGTAGTATCGGCGTTTTCGCCACCATCCCCGAAATCGGAGATCTGCTGAACAAGAAATTGGGAATCCATATCGACACGGTCTGCACCAACAAGAACGCCGATGGCCTCAACGTTATGCATTCGCTCTCTCCCACGGCAAGAGCAATGATGCAACGCAACGTAGAGGATTTCTACGTTACTTTCTGTCAACGGGTTGCCAAGGGACGCGGAATGCGTGTGGCACAAGTTGATAGCATCGCCAAGGGGCGCGTATGGACCGGCGCCGACGCCATCAAGATCGGTTTGGTTGACACTCTCGGTGGCTTCGACGTTGCTTTGAGTATCGCCGCCAAAGAGGCCGGCATCTCCGACTACACCACAACAAGCTACCCCAAGCAGGGCGATGTAATGACGCGTCTTTTCAAAATGGCCGACGACGAGGATGTAAAACTCGAGCAACGTCTCAACGCCATCATCCCGTTCTACAGCGACATGCGCTACTGGGCCAACATGGCACCGCTCCAGGCTCGCCTGCCTTATGCAATAGAGATTAAATAGTGAATGGTGAAATGTTAGATTTACAGATTTTTAGATTTATAGATATACAGAATCCGAACATCTGAAATAGCGATTAGCAAACTCCTTCTACAATCTACAATACATAATTCAAATGAAACATCTTACCACCCTCCTACTCTGCTTTCTAACATTCCACTTTGCCTTTGGCCAACAACTGGAGGCTTACCGAAACACCGTTCAGGGCGGATATAATTTCTGGGTCTATACTCCTCCCGAGGAGGTGATGCAACAGAATCAACTTCAACCGCTTATCATTTTCCTTCACGGGCATAGCCTTTGTGGCAAAAACCTCGACAAGGTGCGTCGCTACGGTCCGCTCCACGCCATCCAGATGGGACGCAAGATCAACGCCATGATTCTCGCGCCACAGAACTCGGGCGGAGCCTGGAAGCCAGAAAAGATCTTCAAGGACCTGGAATTTGTCAAAAACAACTATCCCATCGACACCAACAGGATATATGTCTTCGGAATGAGCCTGGGCGGCTACGGCACCATTGATTTTGTGAGCGCCTACCCCGACCACATCGCTGCCGCAATCGCCATGTGCGGCGGTGGCAACCCAAAATCTTATTGCGGACTCAACGAAGTTCCGTTGTGGATTATGCACGGTACCGCCGACAGGGACGTGCCTGTCTCGCAGTCGCAGAAAGTCATCAACCAGATGGAACGTTGCGGCGACACGCCTCGCCTGCTCTTCACCAAACTGCCCGGCGTCACTCACGGCGGTCTCGCCAAGGCTTTCTACATCTCCATGCCTTACGAATGGTTGCTCACCCACCGACTCGACACGCCCGACAGACCTGTCACCAAAGGCTACGAGATATCTCCTTCCGACCTCAAAAACGCCTATTCCGACCTTCACCGAAACACTCCTTCCATAAAGGTTGTATCGCAAGGTAACGACGATGTTGCTTCCGACAACGAATCGGTCGAAAAAGAGATATCGGTTACACCAAAGTATTACACCATCAAAAAAGGCGACACTTTAAGCAAAATCGCCCAAAAGAACCACACCACCGTTTCCAAACTCTGCAAACTCAACAATATCAAAAGCACTTCCATCATCAGAGAAGGCAAACGGTTGAGGGTCAGATAACGGCGCGCTATCATCCCACTCCGGCCCGACTTCATCAGCGAAGACCGACTCCCGCTACAGAATCAAAGAAGCCTTTATGGAATAGCAAAAATAGAATTTGTTGAAATGAAAAATGCTTGAAACCTGATATGTTTCAAGCATTTTATTTTATCAAAATTCAAATTGATTTATCCCCATTTTTTAGGCAACAACAACGGCGTTATTTTTCGATTTATCAAATAGTAGTTTTTGCTGTAACAAATTGCATAAACAACTACAAATCATTTAATTACAATTTTAACATTTTAATTCCCAATAAATCAACAAATTACAGACAAACTTCGGCGATCCTTCGGTAATCTCTCGGCGATCCTTCGGTGACCTCTCGGTGATCTCGCTTTACAACAATGAAAATCAACAATTTACAAAATCTTCAAATTTTTCATAAAATGCTAATAACCAACATTTTACAAATACAGGATATTTTTTTTAAGAATTTTTAAGTTAAAAACAAATCAAACTAGAAAACTTGTTAACGCTTTTAAAAATTAAGAATTCTGCAATGCTTTTGAAGTTTTTCAAAAAAAATGAACCTGAATCAGGAAATAATCCCAAATCTATATTCTAAAAAATAGCGGATTATGAAATGTTGAAATATTCCATCACCTTGAACATATTACACAAGGCTTGGTGAGGTTGTTTACCGTTGAATGGTGCAATCATTTTAGCGTGTTGGACGGCTTGTGGTAATTCACTCCTCAAACGCTTGTACAGCGAGTTCTTGGAAAGATAGTATTTCTCTGATTTTTCGTAATCTTGTAGTTTCGCCGTTTTGAGCAGTTCCTTTTTCAGCGTACTGTAATTCGAAAAATACTTCGTGGTTTGTTTGAAATGCAGGAGCAGCCAATATTCCAGACAAGGATTGTTGAGGATGACGCAGACCTTTTCTTTCAAGTCGTCTCGTTGCTCACAGGCGTTGATGCTATCCACTAAAACGTGCCACTTCCCCTCTTTGTTAACAACATCCACATCAACAATCCAAAAGATGTAGTCGTATTCGGAGTGTACGAGTTCCTGCACCTTCTCAAATTCCGCCTCAATGGTTTTGGTCTCCGGAAATTCGGGTTTGATGGTACACGTCAGATTTTCCGTCTGCTTCATTCCCTTAAAGTACCATTGTTCCGTTTCTCCATCGGCGACAAGTGCCACGCAAGGACCTCTTTTGGCAATATGTTCAGGAATATGTCTATTATTCTTTTTCATCGTAATTCGAAAATAGATCCACATCATTTACTACAGGAACTCCTCCCAGTTTGCCAATGCGATAGGCATTATAGACATTCGTCGTGTCGCGTACAACCGAACTGTCAAACGAGTCGAGGCTGTACAACTCCGTCATTTGTTCTTTATTGCGGCGGTCGGTCATCCAAATTGCATCCTTACGGAACAGGTCTCTTTCGTTCAGCAGCTCTCTATTGTGGGTTGTGACGATAAGTTGAGACTGTTTGGAGTTTCTCAGATAGGTGAAAAGAAAGTGCTGGTACAAGTCGGGATGCAGCGATTCTTCCAGTTCGTCAATCGACAAAACAGAATTGTGTTCCGTAAGCAGAAGCATCAAGCCACCCAAACCGTAATAGCGTTGCGTACCGCGAGACTCTTCTTGCAATGGCAAACGATAATTGGCACCTGATACTGCGTGAACAAAGTAAATCTCTCCATGAGAGAGCGTACCCGTTTTTTTGAGTTTACTTTTGATATGTTCTGGCACGCTGTCATCATTCAACAGCATGTTTTTCAAGTCCTCAGGAACATTTTCTTCTTTGTATTCATACACAATATCATCAATGCCAAAATCCGCTTTGTTTAGCAATTCCACCAAGCTGTCCTTTGAAATATCGTGTTTTTCAACCTGTTCCGAAACGAAATTAGTCAAATCTGTCCGAGGCGTTACTATAGGCATCAACGTATTGCTAAACCATTCCCAAACGGCCTGCAGTTGGGGAATGTCCACATTGGATTTGCTAAAACCTGCCAAGACAGTATTGTTCCATAAGGTGGTAAACGAAAGATTGCTGAGGTCGTTTTTATCCACTTTTACTTTGCTGCCAAAGGAGATTTTGGCAAGTTGCTTGTCGGTGTTAGTAGTGCGTTCAAACACAAGACTTTTGCCTGGAGTGTAGTTGAACAGTTTTTCGTAAACGATACACTGATGGTTGAATTTCACCTCATAGTCGTAACGCACATTGTTGTGGATGAAATCAATTTCCATTTCCGTATCTCCCTTTTGGAAAGCAGGGTCAAAGCGGAAAGTTTCGTAATTGATTGTCTCGTTCTTGTTCTCAACGGGTTCTTTTACAAAAGAATAAAGCAAGTGCAATGCTCGCAGGATATTTGTTTTGCCGGAAGCATTGGCACCATACAGCAAAGCCACTTTCAGCAAGCGGTATTTGCCCACCTCCATCACATAGTATTTCTCCAAATGTTTGCTTTTGGAAGCTTCAAACGACAGAGTCTGCGTTTCCTTGATGGATCTAAAATTCCGGACCGAAAAATCAATTATCATTTCTTTGAGTTTTGTCTATTTTTGTAAGAAGACTGCAAAAATACGAAAAAGAAATGAAATAATTGTACAAAATTATTCTATATTTGCATTATATAAACATTTTTAATATTTGCAATACTATTGGGCTTATTGAATTATAGTGTGATATTGATAGGGAAATAAAAAATTGCTAATGATGAATTGTGTACTAATTCTATCTGCCAAATATTATTGAAACTTTTTTAGCTCATTACTTATACCACCCGTACTGCAATTCATCAAAATAACGCAATGACTGTTAAAACGACAGGGACTAACCACAAAATAACATTGATAGTATTTAATCTACATTTCTGCACGTTCATTTCATTTTCAACTATTTTGAATTTGTCAGATAGTTCATCTTTATATTCGGTATTGCGTAATTTAAAAGTTCTTTGATATTCTGTCATTTCGCCATCAATAATATCAAGCATAGAGCGTTGATTTTGAATGAAAATTTGTATCAAAATGGCGAAAATATATAAACTCAATAAAGTAATTATATTTTTCAAAGAACATATAGTACTGTCAAAATCCATTGTTAGTCCAGCTAAAACAAATGCAGAAGGGATTGTAATTAATTTATTTTGAGCATCATTGATAACGGAACGGATTTTTTGACTATAGTCAATTGTTTTAGAGGAAATTTCCAGGATGATTTTATTGAAACTATAATTTTGAATGTATAAATCGTAAGCATAATTTGCATTGCTATAGAGTTCTTCTATGTTTGATAGAAAAATCCCAATGTCAAAATGTTCTAAGTATTTTTTTCCGTAATTAATTATTTCATTGACAAAAAAATGGTGCCTTTGATCATTCTCATTCAATATCGAGGTCATTTTTTCTATAATTCCTGAATACGAAGTACTCTTGTCGATGGTTTCACTATCGAATTTCAAATGGAGCAGAATCAACTCCTCCCCTTTTGATATGACGATATGTTTCCCTTCCTCATCCTCATAAGTACATTTTGACATTAATTCTAATGATTTAATAAGTTCGAGTACTATTTTGTAATTTTGAAAGAAAGCATTTTCGGAATCAGAAAAATCATGGAGTTCATAAATATAAGAGAGCGTATTGGCCTCCCCAGAATTTTCGTCTATATAGTCTTGCTTCGTTCGATAAAACTTTAGTCTATTTAGTTCGCCCCATTTTAATTTGAGAATTTTGGATTCTCCCTCTTTTAAATTATCTATATCAAGAAAGTCATCTATACAATTTTCTTCATCTAAATATCTTAAAACATCCCTTTCTGAATTGTGAAAAACATAGTCGCTGATACAAATAATAGAGTCATTGATAGTTATGTTGTTAGAATAACTACAAATTAATTGTACAAATTTTTTTAGCATAGAGATTCTAATTTAATTGATCTATTAGTTCTCGTGGTATATCTTTGAAGGTCAATGTCTTTTTAGATTTATCATAAACTATCTTTTTGTTAAGCATTTCTCTCTTAAAAGAAATGATGTAGTCTTCGTTTCTATAGTAAATAGACCGCAAACGTTTTAGCTCATTTTTGTCGCCACTAATAATTGCAGAGACACCACGTTCCTCCGTTTGCGCAAATTCCTGAAATTCATTAGGATTTTCACTATTGATCATTTGAGAAATAACTGACAAAGAAATTCCTTCTTTATTGGATATACAGGTGTCACAATAACTATAGATGGTATTTTTTACTTGCTGCTTTTTATCTATATCCCAATTGTTTTCATTCATATATGCTTCAATAGCACCAAGTAACTTGCGAGATGACATCTTGCTCGATGTTTTATTGTCGCAATCAATGAAGTTCATAAAATACAAACTGATGTCTTTATTGCCTTTTACAAATGATAGATATGTATCTTCGTCATTATCTCCTACAGTTTCCCATTTTGTTAAATTAATCAAACAAGCAACATCTATTTTGCTTATATCCAATGTTTTAACATCTTCAATTGTAAGTTTTTCTTCATTTATTGAAAACCCATTTTTATTGTTAGTCGTTAACACTAACATATAAGCTATATTGCTATCTGTATTGACATAATGTGCGAATATCAAGAAACCGCCAGTAGCAGGAGATGAAGTTTCAATCGTTTTTTTAAAAATTTCGGAACTATTTTGGGTGAATTTTAAAAAATCTATTTTGCTATTGTAATATTGGATCAATTGATTCTTAAAGGCAGGTCTTTCTCCGGCAAAGATTCCATAATGTGGGCTTGATTTTTTATAATATGCGCTATGCAAGTCTGAAATAAACCGCTTTTCATTGTCTTTAACAACAATGGTTTTATTGGATAAGTGCAACGTTGCGCGTTGAACATTGGCACTTTTCGTTATTCGATGAATCGCTAATCCCTTAATATCAATATTATGTCCTTTTTTCTTTAATTCTTCCATATACAGAAATTTATGTGGTTTATTTATATTGACTTTTTACCCCATCACCTCCCCAACTATCGCCTTCAATAACTCTTCCGATGTGCGCTCGGATTCGGAGATCTGATTCTCTAATGAATTAACCGTATTCATTATTGCGTCAATCCTACGTACAATCTCTTGCTGCTCTGAAAGTGGAGGGATGGGAAGTATCATTTTTGAAAGAGTTTGTCCATTACAGTTCGGCTGAGCAGCCCCTCGTGTGCCGTTTGTTAATTGCGACCAATATAATTCACTTTCCATAAATGATTTTAAGAATTTTGGCTCAAGGGATGAGCTATATCTTGTTCTAATTAGGTAACCTGCATAAATTGCTGAACGAGGTTCATCTGTTACAAGATATGATTTCCCCACAGTTCCACCTGTACGAGCAAACAAAATATCATTCTTTTTAATAAGATAGTTGTTGATTTCATTTTCAGGGATTTGACAGTAAGGAACTTTATCCCATATAATCGTATTATTCTGAATGTCGCTAATACGAATCATTAGAATACGACCATTTTCTTGAGCCGGGGCATTATAACCATATTGGATTGATTCGGATAATTCTCCCCAACGCCCCCACGTCCATTTTTCCGGAATCTCAAATGGGATTTCTTCGGGTTTGATGGGTTCTAAGGGCTTCTCCTTTTTGAGCTTGCCGGAGGCTATCATCTGCTGCTTCTCCAACTTGATACGCTTGAGCAACTCACTTGCGGGTTCCTCCGCAGGATGCTCCTTGCGCCATTCCGCCGTCAACTTGCCCTGTAGCGCATTCTGCAAAATAGTTTGCTTAAGTTTAGATGTGAGTCCTTTTTGCTCAAAAAATAGTTGATGCAGTTTTACGGAATTTTGTGTAACCTTTTTTTCTATTTCAACTATTTTTCTTTGCTTCTCTATATCAGGAATTTCCACTTGTACATCAGCAATCCTATTCATTGGCAAGCTAACATTAGCCATACCTTTCATTTGTGATACAAGTAGCTCGTTTCGATAGAGATGCAAATAGATTTGAAGATATTTGGCTAAAACAAAATTATCATCGTTTGGTATTACTGCGCACAGTATGTTGCCTAAAGCGAACTTCCCTTCTTGGTATTTCACTTGGCGCATACTTGCATGACCGTGACCCGTAGATGAAACTAAAGGAATAATTACGGCGTCGGCATCAAATTGATATTCGTTATGAGTTTTGTTAGTGTCTCCGAGAGTAACCATAGTATAAGGGCCTGGAATTGCTTTCATAATTCCTGTATCGCCTTTAGTAATTGAGCAGATATCACCTAATCTATACTTCATTTCGCCAAGTTTTTAAGTTCATCTAATAGAGTGGTAATCTGCTTTTGATTATCTTCTAACTTTGAAATGATAGAGGAAATATCGTATGTTTCTTTGGCGCTTGCGTGGTTTGGATTCTTAATATCCAAATCCCAGCCTTTCAAGTCTTTCACGTTCACTTTCCACGCCACTTCGCTTTCTTGGCGGTTGTTCCACCAGGCAATGAGCGGGGCAAATTCGTCGAACTGGATGGGTTTGGTTTTGGAGTAGCTTTTCTGTCCTTCTGGCAGGCAATGCTCGTAATACCAGATGTCGTTGGTGGGCTTACCCTTCTCGAAGAACAGCAGGTTGGTACTTACCGTGGCAGGGAAGAAAGTGCTTTGCGGCATTCGTACAATGGTGTGCAAATTGCACTCGGTCAGTAATTTTTCGCGGATGCGCTGTTTCACGCCTTCACCCGTTATGGAACCGTCGGGCAAGACGATGGCGGCACGTCCGTTTTTTTTCAGCAGGTGCATCATCAACACAACAAAAAGGTCGGCACTTTCACGGCAACGCAGAGAGGCGGGAAAGTTGGTCTCCACACCGTCGGCAATGCTGGCACCAAAAGGAGGATTGGCCAAAATCACATCCACTCGGTCTTTGTTGGTAATGCTGTTGTACTCACGCTTTAGGCTGTCGGTATATACATAGTCGGGCACGTCCATATCGTGCAAGATGAGGTTGGTTAACCCCAACACGTAAGCCACAGGTTTCAGTTCCCAACCGGAAATGGATTCCTGCAAAAGTTGGAATTCATCCGGCGTGCGTACGTAGTTCTCTTTCACGTGGTCGATGGCGGCGGTAAGGAATCCGCCCGTTCCGGCGGCGGGGTCCAGCACTTTTTCGCCCAACTTGGGGTCGGTCATTTTCGTCATCAACTGCGTAACGGCACGCGGGGTGTAGTATTCGCCCTTGTTGCCGGCATCGCGCAATTCCTGCAGAATGCTTTCGTAAATGGTTCCGAAAATGTGCTTGTCGTCACTGTTGTTGAAGTCAATCTCGTTCAACTTGTTGATGACCTTGCGCATCTCGTAGCCGGATTTCAT
>JAGHVO010000075.1 GCA_018064245.1 Candidatus Colimorpha pelethequi | reverse complement strand
ACGCTTTAGTTTTGAATGTTAAAATTTTAGCAAATTTCCTGCAGCCGGTGTGTTTTCTCTTTGCTTCGTTTCTCTTTTGCACAAGCAAAAGAGAAATGAAGAACCTCTCGCTGGGCTTTGCTGTCGAAAATGCCACTGGCATTTTCTTCATATTTGCTTCTGTTTCTCTATTGTGAAGAAAGCCTGTGGCTTTCGATAGCGGTGCCATTGGGCATTACGAGCGGAGCGAAGTAAAGCGGAGAATAATAAAGCAAAAGAGAAATGAAAATTCCTATCGGAGGCTCCACCTCCAAAGGCGGGAAAGGAGACTATTCTACCTCTATCAAGGTCTTTACCCTACCCTATTTATCGTATCAAGGTGATGGTGCCTTTGTAGGTGTGGTAGTCGTTGCGGCCGGCGCGGTGGTAGCGATAGATATAGGTATAAGACGCCTGAGGGCAATTTACGCCGTTGCAGGTGCCGTCCCATACGAAATGAGGATCGGTGGAAGAGAACACCAAAACGCCCCAACGGTCGTAGATATAGATGGTGAAATCCTCCAAGTCGTTCACCGTGAAAAGATGGAAAGTGTTATTCTCCGACAGTCCCGGCGTAAAAGCATTAGGCAGCCAAACGCCAAATTCCACCACAGGGATGAAGAAAGAGGTGTCGTTCATACATCCCAGCTTGTTGTAGCTCTGCATTGTAACCTGCATAGAGTCGGCGAACTGTTCAAAATGATGAGAGACAGGACTTCCGCTAAATTCAGCGCCATCGCCGAGAATCCAATGTGTATGGTCACGATAAGCGGAGAGGTCGGTAAACACCACAATAGGCTCCTGTCGGTCGATATAAGAAGGCGACAGACTCCACGCCAGCTCGGGATAAGGGATTACATTGATTTGCTTGTGGGCGGGATTGGCCATGCAATTGGCAGGAGCCGGTCCAAAACCCGTAAGTTCGTAGCTCGTTGTGCTTTGCGGCGATACAAAGATAGTGTCGGCGGTACGCTGAGAGGCCAGCAGCGGGTCGGCGGGGTTGGAACTCCACTGATAGTGGTCGGCGCCCGAAGCAATGAGAACAGCAGTGTCGCCAAAGCAGATATTGCCGTCGGCAGGCAAGGAAGTGATGACCGAACTCACCCGATAGATGCGGATGCTATCCCAAGAGATGCATCCCTGCGGAGAAGTAACCAAGGCATAATAGCTATTGACAGGATCCGTCGGCGTGATTTCCAACGAATTGCCTTGTGCTACAGGCGGCTCGGAAGTATTGCCATAATGACGATACCACTTGAAAGAACAACCCTCCACAGGACTTGTTACGGTAATATTGGTACGCGTACCGTCGCAGACAAAGGTATCGCCAACCACAAGCAATTCAGGAGAATAGAACACATCCACCACTTGAGAGACGGTGTCGGAACATTCTTCGTCGGAGACAATCAACGTAACGTTGTTGCTGTTGCGGTCCAAGAGGCGCGTCACCGACTGGTAAGCATTCGTCGGAGAACTGACAAGCGTATCCTCGTTGATAATCCAGATGCGCGAAACCGGAGCGGGATCGGTGACATCCACAAGCGTTACAGAATCATCGACGCAATAGCCATCGCGGCGCACCTCAATCGTCGCCTCAGGTCTTTCGGGAATATTGACGACGAAATTGGTCGTGGTAAAGCAGGTAGAATCGTTGGTAAAAGCAGTAACTTGCAAGCCCTTGCTGCCACCCGACGCATATTGGTAAGAAGCCTCCGACCCCACAATCGAGTCGAGCGGAGCGCCCACGCAGGCAGGGTTATCGAAGAACACCCACGAAGTGATGCTATCGACAGTCTGAATGTCGCCACCATAACGAGTGTAGTGTTGCGAATAAAGGTCGATGGTGCGGTCGCAATCCGTTTCCTGACGGAAATGCACAATAGGCTTGAGATTGCGTACATTCGCGAAAAGTTCGGTCTGGAAAGGTTTGGAAGGATCCAATGCCGAAGTAACGATGCACTTGAAAGTCTGCTCGCCCAACGTGTCGCCCACCTCCGCGCCTTCGGAAGGGATAAAATCGGCCAGCGAAGGCAGATAGACGTTGCCCGAAGCGTTGTGCCCGGCGATAGGCGTAACGGGGCGGAAATTAGTAGCCGCCAATTCGATAGGATTATATGCGTTGATGGGGCCCGACGTAGAGCAGAACCACTGATAGCTTAATAGGTTTTCGGGAGCAACCAAAGTGTCAATTGCCAAAGAAGACCCTTTGGCACACCCCTTGCTCTGCAGACTCAACGGCTGATAGTCGCCCGTAACATAAGCATAGATAGGATCGACATTGTAGATGCAGTCGCTGGTATAAAGTTCGATGCGCACCGAATCGTAGAGATACTGCGAAAGATTGAGCGCCACAAGCGACCAAGGCTTGTAGCAGTAGCTGCAAGTAGTGGCACCCGCCGCAGGTCCGGGAAGACCCGCAACCCAAGGTTCGGGCAGCGTACCCGCAAAATGAGGAGCCGGCACACAGTACCAAAGGCTGTCGTTGATAGGGAAATTGTTCCAATGTCCCTGGGCGTCGTGTCCGACCACACGAATGATGAACTCACCCGCCTCATGAGGCGAATGGTCGAAGCGGCGCGCCACAACGGCATAGTTGATGTACATCAAAGCGTTCTGGGGTTGAATACGGGTGGTGTAGAACAGCGCTTCGCTACCCTTGTTGTTGCCACTTTGCAGATTGGATGTCTGAACGCAACTTCCAGTGCTGCGCATATCACCAAGACGGATGCTCGACTGATAGCCGTCGGGAATACGCTGCATCCCCTGCCCTTGCGAATTGACAGTAAATTGGTCGAGACCCGCATCAGCGGCGGTATAGATGGTGAAACGATGGTCGTTGGCGTCGGAGAAAGAATGTCCACATGTATTAACCGTATAAGTGCAGTTGCCCGAATAAAGTGACGATGATGTAATTTGCGAATTGTTACGATAAGATGGAGTGAAAGAGTAGGCACAAGTACTCATTATATTATTTCCAACCGACGCGCCCCCATTGATGCGGTCACCCACCTTGGCGGTCCAATAGCTTGTACTGCTGTAGGTGTCAAATGTGGTAGGATTTTTCCAACCGGGACATACGGAACCTTGAGCCAGGGCCGACAAGCATGCGGCAAAGGAAATCACGAGCAAAGCAAAGCGTTTCATTTTGAACGAAGAATTAAAAATGAAGAATATCGATGTATAGAATTGGGGGTGAGGTTAGAATGAGGAGTTATAATAATACTTTATTATAATGACAACATTTTATTGAAATTGTTGCACGAGGTTGAAAAAAAATATCACACGCGCCGAGAAAGCATAGGCACAAGGGCGTTTTTCCACGAAACGAAATCCCCTTCAAGGATATGCTGACGCGCCTCACGGACCAGCCGCAAATAGAAAGCGAGATTGTGTATGGAGCAGATTTGCAGACCCAGAATTTCCTCGGCATGGATGAGGTGGTGAAGGTAGGCGAAAGTATATACACGGTCGCACTCTGCAGTGCTTTCGGGATCGATTGGCTCGAAGCAGGTCTCCCATTTCTTGTTCTTGATGTTAACCGTGCCGTTCATCGTGAATAGCAAGCCGTTGCGACCATTGCGCGTAGGCATCACACAGTCGAACATATCCACGCCACGCTCAATAGCCTCAAGGAGATTTGCAGGCGTACCCACCCCCATCAAGTAGCGAGGATGATCGGTGGGGAGAATGGCATTGACAATCTCAATCATCTCATACATCACCTCCGTAGGCTCCCCAACGGCAAGTCCGCCGATGGCATAGCCCAACGCCTCTTTGGAAGCGATGTATTCGGCGCTTTTGCGACGCAGATCACGATATTGACAGCCCTGCACTATCGGGAACAAAGCCTGGTCGTAACCATAAAGCGGCTCCGTTTCTCCGAAACGTTTCACGCAACGGTCGAGCCAGCGGTGGGTACGCTCCATCGACTGCTTGGCGTAGTTGTAGTCGGCATCACCCGGACAGCACTCGTCAAACGCCATGATAATGTCGGCACCGATGACACGCTGGATATCCATCACGTTTTCGGGAGTGAAAAGGTGCTTGGAGCCGTCGATATGAGAGCGGAACGTGCACCCCTCCTCCTTGATTTTGCGATTGTCGGCAAGCGAAAACACCTGGAATCCGCCGCTGTCGGTAAGCAAAGGACGTTCCCAGCCGTTGAACTTGTGGAGGCCGCCAGCGGCGCGCAGAATGTCAAGTCCAGGACGCAGATAGAGATGATATGTATTGCCCAGAATAATCTTAGCGTCAATATCCTGGCGCAACTCGCGCTGATGGACAGCTTTCACGCTGCCCTGAGTACCGACAGGCATGAAGATAGGCGTAGGGATGTCGCCGTGGTCGGTATGCAGCACGCCAGCACGCGCATTGCTGCATCTGTCAGAAGCCGTTAGGGTAAAGTTCATATATTCAGACAGTTTCACATCTTGACTAGTCCAAGCGAGCACAGCGCCGCTCAAAGCTTGCCGAAAACGTTCATTTGTTGTTAGTAATTATGGTGCAAATATACATGTTTTTTTGGAATTAATAACTAATTTTGCAAATGAATTTCAATCATAAAGTCAATTGGGGAAGTCCTTTCAAGCCCCACACATAACACCCTACCGAACCATGGATTTTTCTGTAGTCACAACCAACACCTACATCTTGCCACTGCTTGTTGCCGCTGTCGTATCGATCACCTTTTTGGCGGTTCACTACGGATTGTTCTACCTTGCACCCGCACGCAAGAAAAACCAGACCTATGCCACCACCGAGCTAAAGCCGATGGTATCCATCATTCTCACCGCCCACAACGACGCAGAATGGCTCCGCGAGAACCTCGTCTATCTACTGGAGCAAGATTATCCCAATTTTGAAGTAGTAGTGGTCGATTACCTCTCAACCGACGAGACCACATTCGTATTGCAAGTTTGCAGCGACAACTACCCCAACCTCAAGGTGGTGAAAATCACGCAAGACGTCAACATGTTCCACAGCAAGAAATTCCCCCTGTCGGTAGGCATCAAGTCGGCCAGCCGCGAGAGCAACATCATGCTGTTCATCGACGCCGACTGCGTACCCCAAGGCTTCAATTGGGTCAGTTCCATGGTAAAAGGCTACACCAACTCCGAGAAGCAGATAGTGCTTGGCTATTGCGGCCTCAAGCAAGAGCCCACGTTGCTCAACGCCATGCAACAATACGAGAACCTCACCAACAACCTTTCCATGCTGAGTGCGGCGATGCACGCCCACCCCTACACAGGATGCGGTCGCAACCTCTCCTACCGTCGCGACTTTTTCTATAGTCAGGGAGCTTTCACCAGCCACTACACCGAGTCGGAAGGCGCCGACGACATGTTTGTAAACCAAAACGCCAAAGGCAAAAACACCAACATAGTGATAGACCCCGAATCGTTCGTGATTGCCAAAGCGCAAGAAAGCAGCCAACAATGGCGGCAACAACGACGCAGCCGTCAAGCCTCGCGACGCCATTACCCCATAGGACTCAAGTTGCAGCATGCGCTTCACCCCCTCGCAACAGCAATCTTCTACGCATCGCTGATTGCATTAGTAGTAATGGGATTCCCATGGGAAATCGTGCTGGGCGTATTCATACTCAAATCGGCATGGCAGATCTTCACATTATTCAAGGCCTCCAAGAAGTTTGAATGCGACAAAATTTTCTGGTACGCACCACTTTTTGAAATTTATTTTTTGTTTGCAAATACTTTTTTGCACTTCATTCCGTTACATAATAGAAAGTAACCGTTGATGACGTTTGTTGAAGTGTCAAATCGTTGAGTTGAAGGATTGAAACAATCCGCCAGACAACCATCACTCCGACAGCGAATCAAACAGTCAATTATCAAAATCATCTGAAAGTTGGTACAATTTTCGACAGAGAAAGCACAACGCGACTACCAGTTGGTATGCGCAGCCCGCGAGCAAGGCGACCAGCATGCCTATGCGATGCTGATGCAGTACTATCGTGAGCCGCTGTACCTCATGCTGTTGAAGATGACCAACAACCCCATAGAAGCCGACGACCTTACCATAGAAACTTTCGGCAAAGCTTTCTGTTCGTTGCATCTCTACTCCCCCACCCACGCCTTCAGCACATGGTTGTTTTCCATAGCCTCCAACAAATGCATCGACCACATCAGGCGCAAACGAATGGAGACTGTGCCACTGACGGCCCTCTCGTCGCAAGAGAACGAATTCTATGAATACCCGCTCCCTTCCGACCTGCCCTCACCGGAAGAAGAGATTATCACGGCCCAACGTGTCGAAATGCTCCACAACGTAGTAAACCAGCTGAAGCCACGCTACAGAAAGATGATTCAAATGCGCTATTTCGACGAACTTTCCTACGAAGAAATTGCAGAACAGATGCATCTTCCCATGGGAACTGTCAAGGTACAATTGCTTCGAGCGAGGAAACTCCTTGCTGAAATCCTCAAAAACAAGAACGGCCAAATCTGACAGATTTCTGCAAGCACTTCGCCAGACAAGAAAGCCCCTCGAAACGGAATCCACGCCATGAAAAAGCCTCCCCCTCGCCCTCGCGGCCTGAACAAAATCCTTCCTTCGCTTTTCCTTTGCAATGACACCATACGCCTGTTCGTATGCGGTATTTTGTTTTGCTTACTTTCTTTCAACACCCAGGCACAAGAATCATACGAAGGCCTTTCGGTATTTGTTGACGGCGGCGCCTTGTTCTCAAGCGACAAGCACGCCAATTTCTACAACGGCCAACCCGAAAACGAGAACAACATCCTACGCGTGTTGCACAGCCAAGCCTACGGACTTGAGATATGGCAAGACCTGCGCAACCAAGGCTACCTTTACGAGATAGACAACTACACAGGAATGACCGTATCGGACGACGAATACCCCGTTATGGACTTCCGCCCTACCTATCAGATTGGACTGGGCATTCGCTACGCCTACCCACACAGTTGGGGCTGGATGTTCCGCGTGGGCTACGCCAGACTCACAGCCATAGGCGCCTTCAACATCGACAACGCACTTGCAACCAGCATTCTCACCAACCAAAACCGCTACATCACCTGCGGTATCATCGGAGAGGAAAGTCGCATCAACCTCGACCTTGGACTTTTCAAGCAATTCAAGCTCGGGAAATCCCTTTACCTTGAACTAGCATGCGGATTCAACCTCAACAACACCAAAGTGCTCGCCAATGACATTGAAGTGGGAGGAAAGACATACAACATCCTCGACATTTGGGGCAACAGCGAGCTCTATGCCGGCGTAGGAACCTACGACTACATCAACCAAGGAGCCATTGGCATTGGCGGATACGCCTCCTGTTCCATCGGTTACACATTTGGCGCAATTGGCAGCATCAACCTGGGCTACCACTGCTACTACAACCAAACACATTACAAAGGCTACAACGATACAGACCCTTATTTGATGCAACATAGCGTATTTCTCAGGGCCGACATCTATAATTTTTCATTTTGGGACTAAAAAAAAACAAACAATAGAAAAGCAGTACTATTATCATGATAAAATTCGCCACGCTCTCTGAATCAGGGCACACCCATTTCGCCGAAGAACTCTACGAATCGGCATTCCCCGAAGCGGAACGACCGTCGTTCGACAGTCTGAAAGAACGCAGCAAGAACTTCCGCTTCCTCGTCGCTTTCAACGACAAAGAACCCATAGGAATCCTCACCTACTGGACATTCGAGGAATTTGTATATATCGAGCATTTCGCCATCGATGAAGACCTCCGCGACCAAGGTTTTGGCAAAGCAGTCTTCCTAAATTTCCTTTCCCGCCATACCGAGCAGGTCATTCTCGAGGTGGAATTGCCCCACGACGAGACATCAGAGCACCGGTTGGAGTTCTATACCAGCATGGGACTCTGTCAAAATCCCCAAGAATATTGGCAGCCATCCTACGAAATTCCCGAAAAATTGGAGATTCCAATGCTCATTTTATCCAAAATGGAGCTCGATGACGACGAATTTAAGGACATCAGAAACGTGTTGTACTCAAACGTTTACAAATATACTTCCAAAATATTTACAAAATAATTTGGTCAGTATCTAAAATAGTCGTATCTTTGCACTCGCTTTTGAGGAAGAAAGCAATGGCTCCTTAGCTCAACTGAATAGAGCATCTGACTACGGATCAGAAGGTTGCAGGTTTGAATCCTGCAGGAGTCACGAAAAAAAAGAACAAGAATTTCTTGTTCTTTTTTTTTGTAATGATAAAAAAATAAGTTGTAACGGTATTGCCCTGAAATGTGAAAAGTGGACAGGTAGTACTATAGCATATAAATTGTTGAATTTTATTATTATACGTTAGCTTTTATCCAACGGTTGAAGAAAGGGTCTTCAACGGAGTATGCGTCAGTTTTGATGATGTAGCCGTTTTGTAGCAGTCGCTTGAG
>JAGHVO010000062.1 GCA_018064245.1 Candidatus Colimorpha pelethequi | reverse complement strand
AGCAAATGCGACTATTGATTCAGCGCGTGAAGAACGCTTCGGTAACGATTGATGGAAATTTGAAGTCCAGAATTGGACAGGGAATGTTGGTGCTTGTAGGCATTGAAGACAGGGACACCGACAGCGACATTGAGTGGTTGGGCAACAAATTGGTCAACTTGCGCATTTTCAATGATGAGGATGGTGTGATGAATCGTTCGATTTTGGATTGTGACGCCACGATGCATCCAGGCATTTTGATTGTCAGCCAATTTACCTTGATGGCAAGTACCAAGAAAGGCAATCGCCCGAGCTATATCCGTGCGTCGCGACCTGAATTTGCTGTTCCGATGTATGAAAAATTCATCGCCAAGGTTCAATTATTGTTCCCTGGCGATGTACAGACAGGCACGTTCGGTGCCGATATGCAGGTGGAGCTTGTGAACGATGGTCCCGTGACCATTTTCATCGACTCGCAAGCCCGCGAATAGGTTACATTCTTTTGTTGATTTTGGAATTGTCTTCCGTCGTCATCTTGGTGTCGGCGCGACCGCTGTAATCCAGAGAAGAACTCTCTTTTGCCTTTCCTTTGATAACGCCGTTGCTATGCACTTCAGCCTTGCTTCCGCCTTCGAGATAGCATTTCATTTTCACTACTTCAAATGTAAATCTTTTGTCGCCTTCGCTCAGCAGTGAAGATGCGTTTTTTGCGTCAAGTTCCACCTCGTTGGCGATGCCTTTGGCGTAGAGCGTCGAGGCTCCACAGAGTTCTATGTCCAATTCGCCTTGGGGCATGTCGAAAAGACAATTTGCCTTGGATCCGGCTCGCAGACTCAAGTCCATTTCTTTGCAATCGATGGGGGTGTTGCAATCTAGCCAGGAACCTTCGGTAACAGTGATTTCATCAACATCGTTGAGAACAGAAGCTGGTAGGTAAATGGTTGTCTTGTATGATTCTACATCTTTGAGATCTCTGCTGTGGCGTAAGGTGAGTGTTCCTTTTTTGTTCTTGGCAATGATGAGGTCCTTGAGAGAAGAATCGGTTTCGAAATAAGGCGTTACAATGCTGTCGCTGATGACCACGCCGATGCCGTTGCTGATGTGCAGCTCGTCGATAAGTCCGTCGAAAGAGATCTCTTCTGTATAGGTGATGCCGGAAAGTCCGTTTTTGCTGTCTTTGCAAGCGGCAAACAATGTCAGTGCCGCAAGAACGAAAATTGTGATTTTGTGTGCTTTCATGGTATGTTAGTGTTTCATTGCTATGATAAATCGGTCTTTGTCTCTAAAATCTTTGAGGAGTGTGGGTTTGAAACCGAAGGTTTTCAATAGGTTGCAAGTTTCCGCTCCCAAGTTTTCGTTTATCTCAAGCGCCAGAAGTCCGTGGAGATGTTGCTGCGCAAGTTCGGCGATGGCGCGATAGAACAGCAGTGGGTCGTTTTCGGGCACGAAAAGCGCCTGGTGCGGCTCGTAGTCCATCACGTTGTGGTCGAGCTGCTCGGATTGCAGCACATAGGGAGGATTGGATACAATGAGGTCGTAGTCTTGCCATTCTGTGGCGTTCCAATGCAGTAGGTCGACTTTTCGAAAATCAATGGTGACGTTGTTGGCGGAAGCGTTTTCTTTGGCACGAGTCAAAGCCTTTTCTGACAGGTCGATGGCTTGAATCTGTGCTTTAGGGAGATGTTTGGCCAAAGCGATGGCGATGCAGCCGCTTCCGGTACAAAGGTCCAAGATGCGGCAAGGGTAGGGATGTTGTTTCTGTAGCAGTAGGTTGATGAGCTGCTCGGTTTCGGGACGAGGAATCAGCACTTCGGGACCTACGCCTATGCGACAGTCGCAGAAATCGGTGTAGCCGATGATGTGCTGTATGGGACGGTAACGTTTGAGATCTTCCACAGCCCAATGGAATTTGAGCAGGTCGGACTGGTTGATGGTGCTGTCGCGGTGAAGCAATAGATGTGCAGTGTCCCATCCCAAGTAGGCCTCAAAAAGAATGTTGATGAAACTCCGAATTTCTTCATTGGGATATAATCCATGCAGCGTGTCAAGACAGTAGCGTTCAATGTCGCGCACTTTGTTGGACGGGATATGAAGATCGGTGGTGTTCAATGTTTTGAGTTGTTGGAAGGTTGAATCAAATTGTCTGTTCGCCATTGACGATTACGCCGCTGGCTACCACGAGATGGGCGTCGTTGTCGTAGATGGTGGCAAACTGTCCCGAAGCGACTCCTTGTATGCGTTGGTCGGAGATGATGCGGTAGCCCGTTTCCGTGCGCTCCAGATGTCCTTGCGCGAATTCGGGAGTGTGGCGAATCTTGAATTTTACGTCTTTGCGGTCGAAATCTCCCCAAATGTCCTTGCTGAGATAGTAGAAATCGCGCAGGTTGATGACGTTGCTGTATTGCGTGGCGGGATCGTAGCCTTGCGAGACGTAGAGCACGTTTTCTTCGATGTCCTTCTTGACCACAAACCAAGGACCGCCTCCAAGAAAAAGTCCTTTGCGTTGTCCGATGGTGTGGAACCAATAGCCTTTGTGGGTGCCGAGAATCTTGCCGGTTTCCAATTCTACAATCTTGCCCTCCTTCTCGCCGAGATAGCGGCGGATGAAATCATTGTAGTTTATTTTCCCGAGGAAGCAAATTCCTTGGCTGTCTTTGCGGTCGGCGCTGGGTAGATGTGCTTCGTGAGCGATGGCGCGTACTTCGCTCTTCATCAGGTGTCCGATGGGAAACATAAGCTTGCTGATTTGTGCGAAGTTCAGCTGTGCCAAGAAGTCTGTCTGGTCTTTGATGGGATCTTTCGCCGTGGCGAGAAACTGGCAGCCATCCACAATGTCGGTTGTAGCGTAGTGTCCTGTGGCGATGCGGTCGAAATCCTTGCCCCAACGTTGCTCAAAAGCGCCGAACTTGATCATCTTGTTGCACATGATGTCGGGGTTGGGAGTGAGTCCGCGGCGAACGCTTTCGATGGTGTAGCTTACCACGTTTTCCCAATATTCCTTGTGGAGGTTGACTTCTTCGAAATGACATCCGTATTTCTTTGCGATATAGGATGTTATTTCGATATCTTCCTCCGCAGGACAGTCAATATAACCCTCTTCGTCTTCCATTCCGATGCGGATGTAGAAAATGTTGGGGTCGTAGCCCTGTTCTTTGAGCATGTGGACGACTACCGAACTGTCAACGCCTCCTGATACAAGTGCTGCGATGGTCATATGCTTTTTATTTGAGTGAAATTAAAAATTAAGAATAAAAAGTGCAGTGAGTTAGAATACGAAGTCAACCTTTGGAAAGATTTCTTTTATGGCTATAATATTTGAGGCAACGAAGTCTTTGTCTTCCCAGAAGTGCATGGGGTAGAAGTGTTTGGTGTCGATTTTGGAGAGCCATTGTATGGGTCCTCGCATTGCTTCTTTGCCTAAACGAGGGTCAACGGGGAACATCACATGGTCGATTTCCTTGATGTCGGTGTAGATGTTCTTGATGATGGAGAGATACATTCCTTCCATCTCGTCGGCGGTGATTTTGAGATGTTCGCCATCGTCTTCGGGAAAATACCAGTTGTTGAGGTCGCCAGTGTGGAAGATTGTGGTGCCGTCGGAAAGGGTCACCAATATGGAGATTCCCACATCGGTTGAGCGGTATGCGTGCAACTTGAGAATTTCGTCTTGGTAGTTTTCTCCGGGGTGCAGAATGGCGGCGGGAAGATTCTTGTTGATGTGGCGGCGTTTCACCGTGTCGTAGGAAATCAAATAGATGGGGTCTTTGCCATTGGTGTGGCACCAGTTCAAAATATCGGCATTGAAGTGGTCTTCGTGGAAATGCGAAACGATGAAGTAGATTTGCTTGTCAGTCTGGAAAAGGGTGCGTCCCAACAGCTCGTCGGGAGTGTCTTTCCAATAGTCGAACACCAAAACGGCATCGTCGTTTTCAACAACGAAGCAACTATGGTGTATGTATTTGATTGTCATATAGTGATGGAGTTCTTGTTGAAGTATGATAATAGTCAGGTATTGCTGGGTTTGTCGGTCTTTTTCAAACTGATGACGACCACGGCGCTAAGGATGAGCGCAATGCCGAATGCCAGTCGCACAGAAAACGCTTCTCCAAAAATCAAGATGCCAATGAGCACGGCGGTGAGTGGCTCCAGGGCACCGAGGATGGCGGTAGTTGTGGAACCTACGTTCTTGGCGGCATAGACCATCAGCACCAAGGCGAAGATGGCGGGTACGAAAGCCAGCCAGCCCACATAAAACCAGCTTGTCGGTGTTGGAGGAAGTTGGATTGGAGTGCGGGAGACGAGAGAGAATACGTACATTGTCAAAGTGCAGTAGAACAGTACATAAAAGTTGATCTTGAACGAGGACATCTGCAATTTTCCCCGATCAACCACAATGATGTAAAGGGCATAGGAAAGAGCTGAAATGAGCACAAGGATAACTCCTAAAGTGTTGAGCGCATTGCCGTTGCCGTCCCAACAGAGCAGTGCTACGCCAACCATTGCCAAAACGATGGAGCCCCATGTCGCCCAGTTGTTTTTTTCCTTGAAGAAAAATGTCATTATTACCGCTGTCATGACGGGATAGGTAAACAGTATCGTCGAGGCTACTCCTGCCGCCATTTTGTGAAAACTCAGGTATAGCGTGAGCGATGAGGCGCTGAAAAGCAGTCCCAGCAAGGTGAGCACTCCGAATTCTCGCCAAGTGACCTTCGTGCTTTCTTTTCGAAACAAAAGTATTGCGGTGATGATGCACCAAGCCAATCCGAAACGGTAGAAAAGCACCGATGCAGTATCCATGCCTTCCCCATAGAGTTTCAAAGCGCCCAAAGGATTTGTGCCGTAGCATACGGCAGCAGCTATTCCACAAAGAGTTCCAAAAAGTTTCCGGTTCTTCATACAGTTGCAAAGATACAAATATTATATCAAAAATTAAGAAATAAATACAACGTCATTGTCGAGGGGATGTATATTCGCAGAATCATTGATACAGCTCATTGCCGAAGTGCATTATTCTCGTAAAAAAAGCAACCTCACAAGGAGGCTGCTTTTGAGTACTATTGAAGGATTGTTTAGTCTATTTCAGACTTTTGCGCTTGGCAAGGAATGTATATCATTCACCGCACTCTCTTAATCGGGGTTGTTGTAAAGGAAGTTGTTGACTCCTAAAATGTTGCCGGCGTCGTCCATCTTTGTCTGCGTTGCAGTCTTCGCGTTTGAAGGAATGGTTTCCGTAATAGTGCATCCGGTTAGTTCCGATGGGTTTAGGCTTTCCGCCATCTGTGCTCCGTTAGGATTGTTCCTTAACATAGCGTGAAGTGCTTTGATACGGTCGATGCGCGACAAATTATTCAGATTGTTGATCTGGTTGTCGTGCTTTGTTTCGGGCATCGGAGCAGGGTTGAAATCCATTGGAGTTTCAATAGGAGCTGGTTGCGGAGCAAAGATGGGTGCCGCATCCAAATGCATTTCTGCAGTGTGATGCATCTCAGGCTCTTCGTGATGGAAATCTTCGGGTTGTTCCTTTGGAGAAATTAACCTGGGTTCCATTTCTGGATCCAGCACCATTGTCTCGACCTCGTTTGTTTGTTCGACAGTAGATGTGTTTGCGTTATGGAACTTGTCGGTGGGATTGACCATTTCTTCAAGCACTTTGGAGTATTCATCATCGAGAGGAATGACTACCTTTGTGCCTGGATTGGGTACCTCAGCCACAACAGGAGTGTCAACTACTGGAGTGGGTGCTATAGGGTGAACGGGCTCCAAGGGAGTGACGGTTCTGGTATTGGATACTTTCTTTTTGTTGGCACCCTCAAAACCGGTTGCAATAAGGGTTACGCTGATTTTTTCGCCCAAAGTTTCATCTATGCCGTCGCCCCAAATAACAGTCGCGTTGTCGGCATCGGTGATCTCTTCCACATATTCGGTAATCTCCGTGAACTCATCCATCGTGGCTGGGTGTTCCGAAGAATATGCGATGTAAAGCAGTACGCCCGTGGCGCCTGCGATGGAATTGTCGTTGAGAAGGGGAGACTCGGTGGCCTCTTTGATGGCAAGTTGCGCACGGTTTTCGCCTGCGCCGACGCCAGAGCCCATCAATGCTGTTCCGCTATTCGACATAATGGTGTTTACATCGTGGAAGTCGATGTTTACGTATGCGCTTACGGTGATGATTTCGGCAATACCCTTGGCTGCGGTCAGCAAGACATCGTCAGCGTGTTTGAATGCATCGTGCAAAGGCATGTTGCCACCCAGGTCACGCAATTTGTCGTTGTTGATGATGATGATAGAATCGACGTGTTTTTTCAGTTCCTCTATGCCGTCGATGGCAAGTTGGGTCTTTTTGCGTTGCTCGAAGCGAAAAGGCATTGTTACAATAGCCACCACAAGGATGTGCTGGATGTCGTCGTTTGCTATCTCGACTTCCTTGGCGATTTCCGCAATTACAGGAGCTGCACCCGTGCCCGTACCACCACCCATGCCAGCGGTGATGAAAAGCATCTGGGTGTTGTGGGAGAGAATCTCCTTGATTTCCTCTTTGTGAGCCCAGGCAGCCTTGCAACCTACTTCCGGACGTCCGCCGGCACCAAGTTCTCCTAAAATGAGCTTGTTGGGAACGGGACTTGAGTTCAAGGCCTTGCGGTCGGTATTGCAGACGATGAAATCGACGCCTTTGATGCCTTGGCGATACATATGGTTGACGGCATTGCTTCCGCCGCCACCAACGCCAATGACTTTGATGTAAGACGACTGGTCTTTGGGAGAGTCGAACTCAAGCAAGGTTTCGTGGGTTGCTTCTTCCATAGTGCCTTGATTTACATCTTCTACGTGCATATCGTTGGCTACGTTGGAGTCAAAGGAAAGGGTGATATTGTTGTTTTCTTCCATAAGTGCTTACTTATTTCTTAAAGTGCAAAATTACTAATTTATATTAAGATGTAATCCTTTTCCCAAATTTCATTTTCAACAATTTATCCACATTTTAGTCGTCGGAGTCGGTGTTTTCCATGAAAAGTTTTGCGAAGTATTTTGAAACAGCATCGCCAAAGCCGCCCTTGTTGCCGTCTTTTGAACCTTTTCCCTTTTCTTTGTGTGGCTCTTTGGTAGGTGCGGGGGTTGTGGGAGCGATGGGTTCTTCCTTGGGTCTCGGGTTGGTTTGCTCCATATTTGTGAGATCGCTAAAGATGTCGTTGGAATCTATGTTTGGGGCGGTATTCTTGGTGTCCGTAACATTTTCTTCTTCCTTGGTCTTGATCTCAATGGCGCCATCTTCTTCAATGTTGCTGTGTTCCAAACCGTAGAGCAACAGGCCGATACAAGTTGAGTACATTGGGTCTGAAATCTCTGAAAGTTTTGGTGAGCGAAGGTTGGAGTTGGGGTCGGGAGTAACCTCTTCAAGGTGCTCGTCGGGAGTGCCAATGCGGCAGTCCATACCTGTGATGAAGGAGCAGAGTTCGGTAAGATGTTGCATCTTGCTGCCGCCGCCAGTCAGCGTGATGGGAGCGTGCAATTCGTCTTTGCAGCCAGAAAGTTGCAGTTCGTACTCAATCTGTTCGAGGATGAGTTGTACGCGACCATGGATGATACCGGCAAGGGTCTTTCGGCTGATTTCGCGTGGAGGTTGGTTGCGGATGCCGGGGATGGAGATGACCTCGTCTTCGTTGGTGTTGGAGGGAAGACATGAACCGAATTTGGTCTTCAAGCTTTCCGCTTGTCCTTTCAGGATGTTGCAGCCCTTGCGGATGTCTTCGGTGATGGAGTTTCCTGCCATGGGAAGAACCGATGTGTGGCGGATGTTGGAGTCGCTGAACACGGCGATGTCGGTGGTGCCACCTCCGATGTCAACCAATGCAACACCGGCGTTCTTGTCGCGGGAATCCAAGGTGGCGAGTGCCGAGGCGATGGGCTCGAGAACCACGCCCTTTACCTTCAATCCTGCCTCTTCGATACTGAGTCGGATGTTGTTGATGTTGATGGTGTTGCCGGTGATGATGTGGAAGTTGGCCTTGAGACATTTTCCTGCTACGCCAACTGGAGAGATTTCGCTTGAAAGTACTTCGTTGTCAACAATGTAAGATTGAGGGATGATGTGTATGATTTCTTCACCCGGTCCCATCATGATTCTGTTCTGTTCCTCACGTATTCTGTCAACGTCTTCTTGCGTGATGAGCGTATGGTCGGAAGGAATCACGGTGGTTCCTTGCGACTGCATGCTCTTGATGTGTTGTCCTGCGATTCCTACATAAACCTCTTTGACTTCGTATCCAGCTTGTTCGGAGGCTTGTCGTACTGCCTTGCGAATGGAATCGGCGGTTTGCATGATATTGATGACGATGCCGTGCTCGACACCGACTGAATCTGTTTTGCCGAAACCGATGATTTGCGCTTTGCCTGGTTTGCTTCCGGGACGACCGATGAAACATGCAATTTTGGTGGTTCCAATGTCTAATCCTACAATGATGTTTTTCATGATGTATTTTGTTTTAAATTATTACTTTCTTTTTAGGAATGGTTTGTAAATTTTGACGAAGGTTTCTCCCGCTCGATTATTCTTGCATTTTCCTGCGTGTGCAGATTACTTGGTTGTTGTATTTGAGGTTGATGGAACTATAGGTCTCCCATCCCATCTGCGACATCGAACTTTTGTAGAAACTGCACAGATTCTGCATCTTTTTGTCCATATTGTCCAGGTCGCCGATGACGACAACATGATCGCCTAATTTGGGAATCAGGCAAATGTCTTTGTGTTCGTCGAGATATATTTGGTCGAAAAGTATTCCGTAATCTTGGTTTTCGTCAAGATATTTTGCCACATGGTATAACCTCAAAGCGTCGTCGTTGGTGCATTTGTCGGATGCGGCGTTTGCGACAATCACATTGCCGCTCCCTTCTTCGCTCGTGGGCATCCGATGGCATTGTCTGTCAAGGTAGAATTCCTGTCCGTTCAATAACATTCTCACAATGGGGCGCCGTTGCTTTGCCT
Source organism: Candidatus Colimorpha pelethequi (assembly GCA_018064245.1). GTDB lineage: Bacteria > Bacteroidota > Bacteroidia > Bacteroidales > P3 > Colimorpha > Colimorpha pelethequi. Next base: position 12,091 of record JAGHVO010000062.1, on the reverse strand, counting down.
TGACCATAACAATGCCGTTCACGCTCACGGATGTACGGCAGTCTTCGATGTATGGCGATTGTAGCACGCATTTTGTGATGCTTTCCTCGTCGATTTCCTTGACCGTCTGGCGCAGTATCCAACTCATCTCCTCGGAAAGGATTTGTTTGATGCATGTGGAGGTGATCAAGGTGTCGGCATTGTTGTAGTTTACGACTACGCGCAAACCGCTCACTTGTGATTTGTTGCGGATGGTGTTGGCGGTAATCACTAATGCGGCCAGCGCAATGGCGGCGACAACATAGAGTACTATTTTTTTTGTTCGGGTCAAGTGCTTGTGGTGTTAAATGTTATTTCGGACTCAAAACGGAACTATTATCAATTGTCAGTCAGTAGTTTCTCAAGTTGTGGCACCAGCCTGTCGATGTCTCCTGCGCCTAAAGTCACCAAAACTTCGGGATAGAGTGCCGGCACGAGTTCCATGAGTTGTTCTTTGGAACAGAGGTATTTCGACATCTTGTCGATTTTGTGGAGTATTGTGTGGGAACTTACGCCAGGAATGGGTTTTTCTCTGGCAGGATAGATGGGTAACAGGATGATTTCGTCAAGGGTTGACAGCGCTTCGGCAAATTCGGGTGCGAAATCGGCGGTGCGACTGTAGAGATGAGGCTGGAAGATGCCTACCACACGTTTGCCAGGGAAGAGATATCGTATTGATTCCAAGGTTGCTGAAATCTCTTTTGGGTGGTGGGCGTAGTCGTCAATGAAAACGATGTCTTTTGTTTTGACGCGATAGTCGAAGCGGCGGCGTACGCCTGAAAAAGTCTTCAGTCCAAAGCGAAGCTGTTGCTCGTTGAGTCCGCAAGAAAGTGCCACAGCCGATGCCGCCACGGCGTTTTCAACGTTGTAGAGACAGGAATTTGTCAGTTGCATGTCGTAGAAAACGCCTTGTGGGGTTCTCAGATCGAAAAAGATGTCGCCATTGTAGTTGCGTACGTTGATGGCATAGTAATCGGCGTCGATGCCGCGAGCGGTATATGTGAAAGGCTTGATGTTGAGCTCTTTCTCTTCGTGGTGATGTTCGTGCTCTTCGTGATGGCAACATCCATCCTCATGGTGGTGCTCACCTGTTCCCAACAACCCGTTTTTGACAATCAACTTGCCGTTTTCAACGGTTTGGTTGGCGAACTGGTAGAATGCGTCGATGAGATTTTCGTGTGTTCCGTAGATGTCAAGGTGGTCGGGGTCGGTAGCGGTGATAACGGCGCAGTACGGGTGCAATTGCAGAAACGAACGGTCGTATTCGTCGGCTTCCACAACAACATATTCGCTCTTGTTGTCAACGTGGATGTTGCTGTTGAAGTTCTTGCTGATGCCGCCCAAAAATGCGCTGCAGCCCAAGTCGCTCTTGCTGAGCAGGTAGGCAATCATGCTGCTGGTGGTGGTTTTGCCATGGGTTCCCGCTACGGCGATGCATTTCTTGCCTTTGGTGAGTTCGCCTAGCATTTGGGAACGTTTCAACATGGGAATGCCGCTTTGTGCCAAGTGCTGGAATTCGTTGTTCTCTTTGGGAACGGCGGGGGTATAGATAACCATATCGATTCCTTGCGGAATCAAGTTGGGGTTGTCGTCGTAGTGTACGCCAATGCCTTCGGCAACGAGTTGTCGAGTGAGTTCGCTTTCTGTCAAATCATAGCCGTTCACCACATCGCCACGTTGTTTGAAATAACGTGCCAATGCGCTCATTCCTATTCCTCCGATGCCTAAAAAGTAGTAGTTCATTTATTTATATTTACAGATATTCAGATTTACAGATGTTTAGAGATTGGAACTTGGGGTTTGGATTAATTTTACGATTTCGTCAACAATCTTGTCGGCGGCGCCTTTTACGCCCATGGCTTTGCAAGCCTCGCTCATTGCTTCTGAAGGGGAATCCAGCAATTCCTTGACCACATCAAGGCCTTTCTCGCCGCATTCGTTGTCGCGTACCATCTTGGCGGCGCCTTTGTTGACCAATGCCATGGCGTTCTTTGTCTGGTGGTCTTCGGCAACGTTGGGAGAGGGAATCAGCACGATGGGCTTGCCTACCAGACACAACTCGGAGATGGCAATGGCGCCGGCTCGGGAGATGATGGCGTTTGCGGCGACGTAGGCCATGTCCATTCGGCTGATAAACTGATGGACTTTCACCCACTCTTCAACGCCGGCTTTCTTTACGGCATCGCAAGCTTGCTGGTACATCCATTTGCCTGTCTGCCAAATGATTTGAATGTTATTTTCCTTGAAGAAATCAAGATGGTTGATAATCATTAAGTTGATGCTTCTAGCACCCAAACTGCCTCCAACAGAAAGAACGACCTTCCCTTCGGGGTTTACCTCAAAGTGTTTGCAGCCTTCTTCGTGGCTGATATTCATCTGTTCGATGTCTGCGCGTACGGGATTTCCAGTAAAGACAATTTTTTCGGCTGGGAAGAACCGCTCCATGCCTTCGTAAGCGACACAGATGGTCTTGGCTTTGTGGGCAAGGGTCTTGTTGGTAAGGCCGGCGTAGGAATTCTGCTCTTGGATGAGGGTTTTGTAGCCCATCTTGGAAGCCATCTTCAGCGTGGGTTCGCTGGCAAAACCGCCAACGCCAATCACGATGTCGGGGTTGAATTCTTTGATGACTTTGCGCACTTTAAGGCGACTTTTTACTACCTTGAACGGCAACTGGACGTTGCGTTTGATGTTCTCCCAGTTGATTTGTCGGTGCAATCCGTCAATGGGCAAGCCTACAATCTTGTATCCTGCAGCAGGGACTTTTTCCATCTCCATGCGTCCTTCGGCTCCAACAAAGAGTATTTCTGCATCGGCATAACGTGCCTTTAGTGCATTGGCAATCGCTATTGCGGGGAATATGTGTCCACCGCTACCGCCTCCACTGATAATTGCTTTCATATTATTGATGTATTTTATGCTAGTTTAGTAATTCGTTGAAAAGAAGCTTTCGCAAATCAAATGTTATCCATGTCTGCGAAGATGTCTTCGTAGGTGTTGTTGTTGGGTTTTGACTTTCCCGTCTTTTCTGGTATGGGAGTTTCTTCTTTGGATTGTTGTTTTGTGGTTGCTGTAGATTCCTTTCTTGCTGCTTCTTGCTTTTTCTTGTTCTCTTTGGATTTCAGTCCGTTGTCGTAGGCTACGGCTTGTATGACGCCTATTGAAGAACCGAGGAACAAGTATGCCGTGCCACCATAGCTGATGAAAGGTAGCGTTTGGCCGGTTACGGGAAGAACGCCCACGGCAACGCACATGTTTACCAGTGCTTGCAGGTATATCACGGTGCCCAATCCTGCCACTGTCAGCGATCCGAAATTGCCTTTGCATCGCCAGGAAATGCGGATGCATCTAAAGAAAAAGAGGGAGTAAATGGCTAGAATGATTATGCCCATGAACATGCCTCCTTCTTCAAGAATAATGGCATAGATGAAGTCGTTTTCGCCTTGCGTCATTAAGCGGGCGTGAATGGTGTTTCCGATACCGACGCCAGTAATCTTGCCTCGCGCAATGGCCATCTTTGCGATGTTCTCTTGAGCCAAATCATCATAGTCGGGATGAAGCCAGTGCTCGATACGGTTTCCCCATGTCTCGCTGCGGAATACTGTCACCTTGTCGCCCAATTTTACGGAGACAAAAAGACCTAGTCCGACCAGTACGAGCGCTATGAGCAAAAGTCGAAACCACGAGCGTTTGTCGATGTCGGCAAAAAACATCAGTATGTAGCAGGAGAGGAATACCAATGCTGCCGTTGAGAAGTTTTCCGGAAGGATCAGCGCGGAAACCAAGCCGATGGCGGCTACTACGCGCCAAAACATTACTTTCTGCGTTACGCCGTTTTTGATGACCCTCAATGCGATGAGGATGCGTATGAATCCGTCCTTTTCTTCAATCTCTTCTGGCGATTGCGAGAGCAGACGGGCAGTGTACATTATGGCAAGCACCTTGGCTATTTCGGAAGGCTGGAACTGTCCGAGTCCTGGGATTCTGAGCCAGCGCGACCCGATGGCAGCCATTACGGTTAGCAGCACTACAGAAGCCCAGTAGCCCCATTGCGCCAAGCGCGAGAATATTCGGTAGTTGAAATTCGACAAGATGATGACGACCACATACGTCGCTAATACGACGCAAAGGTGCTTGAAGAAGCCCCCTGTCGGGGAGGTTCCCAACTTGGTGATGGCAAAGCGTCCGATAGCGCTATATACGGCTACCAGCGAGATGATACTCAACAGGAGAAATACCATCCATACGACTCTGTCGCCTTTGAATATGTTGATAAGCTTTTTCAAGGTTTATCTCAGTTTCAAGGTTACGATGCTTACTACTGCAAGCAAAATGGCAATAATTATGAAGCGTTGTACGATTTTTTGTTCGGGAATTCCTTTTTTCTGGTAGTGGTGGTGCAGGGGGGTCATCAAGAAGGGGCGTTTCTCGATGGGGATGGGCGTGCCCAGCGGAATCTTGTGTTTTTTGCGGTAAAGTTTGCATCCCGTGGTTTGAATGATTACCGAAAGATCTTCGACCAAATAGATGCCGCAGAGAATAGGAAGCAGCAACTCTTTGCGTATGAGGATGGCGAAGACTGCGATGATGCCGCCCAAGGCCAACGAACCGGTGTCGCCCATGAATATTTCAGCAGGGTGGGTGTTGTACCACAAGAAACCCAGCGTGGCGCCCATGTAGGCGGCCACGAAGATGGTCAGTTCGCCAATGTTGGGGAGAAACATGATGTTGAGGTAGTGGGAGAAGATGATGTTGCCCGACACCCAAGCCAAGATGGCGAGGGCGCCACCGTTTACGGCGGCTACGCCAGTGGCGAGGCCGTCGATGCCGTCGGTGAGGTTGGCGGCGTTGGACACTGCGGTGATGATGAATATGACGATGACGACATAGAGCAACCAAACCCAGTTTTGCGCCCAATCACCCATCCAAGTGATTATCTTGGCGTAATCCAGCTCGTTGTTTTTGAAGAATGGAATCGTCGTTTCCGTAGAACCGGTAATGTCGGGATGGAACATGATGAGCAATCCCACTACGAGACCCAACAGTACTTGTCCGATCACTTTGTATTTTCCAGAAAGGCCTTGTTTGTTTTTCTTGAAAACCTTGATGTAGTCGTCGATGAAACCAATCATGCCCAACCAGATGGTGGTGAACAACATAATGAGCACATAGATGTTGTCGAGTTTTGCGAAAAGAAGTGTCGGCACAATGATGGATGCGAGAATGATGAGACCGCCCATGGTTGGCGTGCCTGCCTTTTGCTTCTGCCCGTCAAGATTCAAGTCGCGAACGGTCTCTCCGATTTGTTTTTTGCGGAGCCATTTGATGAACGGCTTGCCGAGCAAAAGTAACATCAAAAGGGATGTTATGATGGACATTCCCGCTCGGAACGAGATGTATTGGAATACGCCTGCTCCAGGGAAGTCGAAAGTTTTATCCAGCCAATCAAAAAGATAGTAAAGCATGATTTATTAATGTATATGGGGTTAAAGGGTTGGTTTTGATTGTCAATTGTTGATTATCAATTTCTCGACTTCTTCACGGTCGTCGAAGTGGTGTCTTACGCCGTTTATTTCTTGATATTTCTCATGTCCTTTTCCAGCGATGAGAATGATGTCGTTTTCCTTGGCCATCATTACTGCTGTGCGGATGGCTTGGCGACGGTCGGTGATTCTCACGGTGTTGCATTTCTCTTCGTTGGACAGACCTGATTCCATATCGTTGAGAATGTCATTGGGGTCTTCGGTGCGAGGGTTGTCGGAGGTGAGAATGAGCCTGTCGCTTTTGCGTGCGGCAATCTGCGCCATTTCGGGACGCTTTGTTTTGTCACGGTCGCCGCCGCATCCCACCACGGTGATGAGCATCTGAGAGGGTTTGCGAATCTCGTTGATGGTGTCGATGACATTGTCCAATGCGTCGGGTGTGTGCGCGTAATCCACTATGGCTGTGATGCCTTTCCCGTTTACATATTCGAATCTGCCTTCGGCGGCATGCAGTTGGCTGAGCAGTCTCAGCGCCTCGTCGGGATCAATTCCGCTTAGTACTGCGGCGCCATAGATGGCGGTGAGGTTGTAGGCGTTGAAGCGTCCTACGAGTTGCGTATATACCTCCTTGCCGTTCAGTTCCAATTGCAGTCCTTGGAAAGAGTCTTCGAGCACTTTGCATTTGAAGTCGGCCATGCGTTGAAGACTATATGTGTAGGTTTTGGCGGCGGTGTTTTGCACCATCACCATTCCGTTGCGGTCGTCGCAGTTTGTGAGAGCAAAAGCCTCTTTCGGAAGTTGGTCGAAGAATCCTTTTTTTGCCGCCACGTAGTTTGCCATGGTCTTGTGAAAGTCCAGGTGGTCGTGGGTGATGTTGCTGAAAATTCCACCGGCGAAGGTCAGTCCTGCAATGCGTTGTTGCACAACGGAGTGACTGCTCACTTCCATAAAACAGTATTGACATCCTGCCGCTACCATCTTGCTCAGCAATTCGTTTAATTCCAATGCGTCGGGAGTGGTGTGGGTGGCGGGAATCTCTTCCTCGTCAATCTTGTTTACGATGGTGGAAAGCAGGCCGGTGTGATAGCCCTTCATACGAAACATTCTGTGGAGCAATGTCACGGTGGTGGTCTTGCCATTGGTGCCGGTAATGCCGATGAGTTTCAGTTTGCGCGAGGGATGGCCGAAGTAGTTGTCGGCGATGATTCCCAGAGCGTTGTCGCTGTTTTCGACACGTATGTAGCTTACGTTTGGCAAAATCTTTTCGGGTAGCGTCTGGCAGAGAATGGCGGTTGCTCCTTGTTGAATGGCGGTGTCGATGTATTTGTGTCCGTCAACGTGAACTCCAACTTGTGCCACAAAAAGCGATCCTTTCGATACTTTTCTGGAATCGAAAGTGATGTTGTTGATCTCAACATCTGAGGTGTGGGTGACGTTGCAGTCTAATCCGTATATGATGTCTCGTAAATTCACGTTAAAGTTATTTATTATGATTAGTTGCTAAGTGTGAGGGTTATGGTTGCGCCTTTCTTGCATGCGGTTCCAGCGCTTGGCGTTTGTCGGGATACCTTTCCGTAGCCTTTGAACTCTGCGCGCAATCCGTTGCGTTGCAGTAGCTCTATTGCGTCTTTGATGGTCATTCCTTTGCAGTCGGGTACAACACCTTTGACGGGTTTGTAGGGGTGGTGTCCGGTGCTGTCTTGCATTACCCAGTAGGCGTTGCTGTCGGCTGAGGGATAATTGTATCCAAGCAGCTGGTGTATTTTCAGGACTTGTTGTTGGTTGCCTTTCGCGAAAATGGGAGTTTTTACACAGTCCTCGCTGGGCTTGACCTTTACGCAATCCATTTTCTTGTCCATTGCCACGACGCAGTCGGCGATTTTCTTGAATACAGGGGCTGCCGCTTCGCGACCGTGACGGTAAGGCACGCGGAAGATGACCACGATGCAAGAGTATTTGGGTGTCTCCGAGGGGAAGAATCCCGCAAAAGAGGCGTTGAATATGTCGCTGTGGTATCCGCCTTTTTCGTAATAGAAGGCGGTACCTGTCTTTCCGGCTATGCCGTAGGTGTTGTTCTTGATGTTGTTGCCGGTCCCATGTTCCACCACGTTGACCAAAAGATCTTTCATCTTTTGCGCCGTTTCGGGACTGCAAATCGATTCGTTGAGCACTTCAGTCCCAAAAGGAACCAATTCGCCGTTCTCGATGTATCCTTTGCAGAAAATGGGTTTGACCATGCGTCCGCCATTGCCCAGGGCGTTGTAGAACGTGAGCAGCTGCATGGCTGTGGTGTTGCATGAGTAGCCGTAGCAGAAGTTCAGGAAGTCTCGGTCGTGGTCCAGATTGTTCACTCTGCCTTTGATGGCTTTGCCTTGGCGGAGGTCTGTAATCACGCTTTCGTACGGGTAGATGCGCATTACGCCGTTTTTGAGGTCTTGACGGCGGTTGCGGAAATATTTCCATCCCAGTTCGCACATGCCTACGTTGGATGAACGTGCCAAGATGCCGCGGAGCGTAGAGGTGTCGTGGTTGTTTCCAAAGTCGTCGGCAATGACTCCGCTTGCTCCGCTGAAGGCTTTCCGTCCACCGATATGCACTTGCTCTGCAGTGTCGATGTTGGCGGTCTTGTCGTTGAGCATGGCGGTCATGATGACGGTCTTGAAAGTGGAGCCGGGTTCATATATGCGCGTGTAGGCGAGGTTTGAGTTGGGCATTTCCCAATAAGTGCCGTTGGTGTCGCGGGTAAGGTTGGCGCAGGCAAGCACGTGTCCGCTCTGCATCTCCATCAATACGGCGCAGCCGCCTTCACCGCCGCATTTCAGCAACATCTCTCTCAAGGCGTTTTCGGCGATGTCTTGGTATCGGGTGTCGAGCGTAGATACGATGGCCTTGCCGTCAATCTTGCTTTGCAGCGATGTGGAATCGAGCGTAACTGCGTCGGGGTCTGCCGCGCTTACGCTCTTGCTGCCGTCGTTTTGGGGAATCCAGGCTCCGCGGGTGAGGCGGCGGCAGAAATATTTACCATCGTGTCCACGCAGGATAGAGTCGTAATAGCCTTCTAGTCCAGTGTATGTATTCTCTATGGCTCCGTTGTAGAAGCCAATGGTGTTCTCGCCGAGGTTGCCGTAGATGTGGGCGCGTACCTTGCGTATCACGTCGCGAGTATAGGGCTTCCCGTTTTTGTCGAGTTCGGTGACTTGCTTCACAACGCCTTTGTTCCACCCTTGTATCTGGCAAATCTCCCGCCAAGTGGAGTAGGGAATGCCTTTTTGTACGGGGAAGCAACGATGGGGATTGGCTTTTTTGCGCTCGGTGTCGATCTTGGTCCTGAAATATTCGATTGACTTGGAAGGCACTGCTTGATGCAAGAGTTTGCACACTTGGCTCAGGCCGTTGTTGTAGCTGGTGTCGTGTATTGGCGACATCATGACTTGGTTGCCGTTGCTGTCGCGTACATATCGGTTGTTGAGGTCTCGCTGGGGTTGGTGTCCTAAATCGAGATAGAGGTCGCATACGGGAATTGTCGTAGCAAGAATCTTGCCGTCGGAGGAGTAGATGTCGCCTCGTGCCGCAGGGTCGGGACGGTAGCCTTCTTCTCTTACTTCGCCGCGTTTGCGCCATTCGTTGCCGTCGATCCACTGCACCTTGATGATGCCGTAAATGATGCTACCGCCTACTACTAACACGAGCAGCAGGTAGACGATGACCATCTTTGTGAGGCGTTCCTTATTGGAATATTCTTGTGGCATGAATCAAAATGGAGATTTGATGGGTTGAGAATGGCTTGAGGAGTTTGAGAATTTACAGTTCGTTGACTTCGTGGCGGAATGCTTCTCCTTGGTAATCGCAGGAGGTGCCGTTTTCGGTGGCGGGGGAGTAGATGATGGTTGCGTCGTCGATATTGCTGTAGAACGCTTGGTGTACGGCTTCGCCTAAAGTGTTGACATCATTAATCTTGGGAACAATTCCCGAGAAGTTTTCGTGCAACTGTTCGCTGTTTCCGCCTACGCAGATCATCATGCGTACTTTGCGCAGTGCGGGGGCTGCAATCTTGCTGTAGTCGTTCGGAACCTTGCTGCCTTCGGTAATCCAGATGATGCTTCCTTTTGTATTCTCCAAGGCGTACCAAGTAGCGTTAGTGTTGTGGGATGCAGCGTCGTTGATAAAGGTGCGACCTTGTATGGTTGCTACATATTCCATTCGGTAGTGGGTCTCGTCAAGATGGCGAAAGCAGTTGCGCAGTCCTTCGTTGCGCATTTTGCGTAGTTTTGCAGTCTCTATTCCTGCAAGTCCCGTGAATACTTTCTCGTGTCCTTGTTTAGCTAATACTTCTATACTCATAGTCTAAGGAGCTGATAGGTGTAGTTTATATTCTATATTATTATCTTTTGCGTTTCTTTTTGTCGGGTTGGATGGGCGTCAATTCAAATGGAGGTCCTGCCGTGAGTCCAATGCCGATTGTGTCCAGGTCTTCGGCTATCTTTGAGATTTTTATCGTCTCTTGATATTTCTTCTGCATCATGATTTTGTGTTCTCGCAGGAATTCGACACGTTCTTTGGTCGCTTCCTTGTCTTTGACCAATTTCTCCACACGGTACCTGTTCGAAACCACCACCAAGGCATAGACCAAGATGAGCAGCAGCAGGGGTATCTGCTTCATGACGCTTTTCTTTTTCAGGAAATCGCCTCCGAGTATCTCTACCAATGTGGGTCGTTTTGCCATGGTGCTATTGCTTTTTTTCTGCTATTCTAAGTTTTGCGCTGCGAGAGCGGTTGTTGCGCTGCAATTCCTCCTCGCTGGGGGTGATGGCCTTGCGTGATATTTGTGCAAACGGAGTCAACGGGTTTCCGAAAAAGTCCTTTTCAAGTTTTCCTTCAAAATTGCCGGTTTTGATGAAGTTCTTTACCAGTCGGTCTTCCAGCGAGTGATAGGCTATCACGACTAGCCTTCCTCCTGGACGCAGCACTTGCGCCGATTGTTCCAGCATGAGCTGCAAGGCTTCCAACTCGCCGTTTACCTCTATGCGCAGCGCCTGGAACAGCATTGCGAGAAATTTGTTCTCCTGTCCGTGTGGAAGATGTCGTTTTACGGCGTCGCGTAGCTCGAAAGTGGTTGTGATGGGTGCGGTGCGTCGTTGTGTGCAGATGCTTTTCGCCATGGCTCGTGCATTGGGAAGTTCTCCGTAGAGGGTGAGCACTCGTGCGAGGTCTGCCTCTTCGTAGTCGTTCACAAGTTCTTGTGCAGAGAGTGCTTGGCGCTGGTCCATGCGTAGGTCCAGCGTGGCGTCGAAGCGGGTGGAAAATCCTCTGGAAGCTTCGTCAAACTGGTGGGAGGAAACACCAAGGTCGGCAATGAGTCCGTCGATCTGGCGTACGCCGTTGAGACGGAGAAAAGCTTTCAAATGCTTGAAGTTTTCATGGATGAGCGTAAAACGTTCGTCGGCGATGCTGTTTTGTATTGCGTCGGCATCTTGGTCAAAGGCCAGAAGACGTCCGCTGTCGCCGAGGTGTTCCATGATGGCACGGGAATGACCGCCACCGCCGAAAGTCACGTCAACATAGGTGCCTTCGGGTTGGATGTTCAATCCTTCAATGCTCTCGTGGAGCATAACTGGTAAGTGGTATTCCGTCATCGTTCCGTTTTCAATCGTTGCTATTCCTCAGCGGGACAGCTTGCCTCTCCGCCCAGCCTTTCGTCGATCTTGGTCGCGAAATCGGGATCGGGGGTTTCGGCATTCATCTCGTTGTAGGTGTCGTATGCCCAAATTTCGATGTAGTTGCCAGTAGATTGTAAAACGATATCCTTTGTGGATTTGATGCGGTCTTTCTGCTCTGCCGGAATCAGCAAACGGTCGTTTGTGTCGAGTTCGATGATGTTGCCGTCCGTCAGTTTGCGCAGAATCTTTCGGTCTTCAATCTTGTAGGGATTGAGTTTTTTCTGGAGATGTTCTACTTCTGCCTGGAAACTACTGTAGGTCCAAAGTTCTAAACACTTGGCGTAGAGACTCTGTCGAATGACAAAACGGTTGTCGCCGTCCTCCAACTGACGCTTGAGCGCAATTGGGAACTTGAATCGACCGTTCGAATCAATCTTACAGTATTCTTTTCCAAGTATTAACGACATTTTGTCCTGCTTTTTTCCAAATTCAAAAGTATGAATTATTTTCCAAAAAAAACCAATTTATACCATTAATTGTTGAAAACTTCCAATTATTAACATTCAATATCTTTAAACGAACGACAATGAAAAAGGTTTCAAAAGCTTTTTCGTTTGTTGTAAAGTGTTATGAATTAATGTGTTTTGTGCTGTTAAAAATGGCTTGAAAATGGTCCGGAATTTTTTGGCAGCAAATGGGCCGTGTTGATAAAAATTGGGAAACGAATGGACCTAAAAATGGAAAATATTGGGGTGGAAAGATAAAAAAGTTGAAAATTCCAACTTCCACAGGTTCAATCAAGTTTTCTTTGATTTGTTGTAAAAAAGAAGCGGGGGGGGGGGGTTGTGGCGGCCCCGGGGTTGGGGGGCGGGGGTTGGGTTGCGGTCGTGGGGGTGGCCAGGGTCGTCTTTGTTGCGGGTGGGGTGTTTGGTGTGG
>JAGHVO010000006.1 GCA_018064245.1 Candidatus Colimorpha pelethequi | reverse complement strand
TATAATAGATTTAAAGTTTAGGCAATTCAACCTATTACACATTAAACCGAATTACAAAAATACGTTTTTTTTCGCAAATAACACAGACTTTGGGGTTATATTTTTATAATTATATATATTTAATAAAATCCGCCAGGCCTCAATCACACTTTTTCTCCGTTTTTTTTAAGGCAAATAGACAATAATCCGAACCAATTTTTTTTGATTTTTTCCTATTAGACAAAAATAATTTCAAAAAAATCACAACTATCGAAAATTTAACTTTATTTAACCATTTTTGAGATTCAATCAACAAATGCAACTTTCAGTGGAAACAAAGAGAAACACTGCAAAAAAAACGGTTTTGCAGTGGAACTTATACAGACAAAACACTGTCGAAGAAAACAAAAAGAGGTCCGCAACTGCGGACCTCTCGACAATAAGAAATTCACGAATCAAACCGTTCTTTGGCGGAGCGCCTCGTACAAGAACACACCCGCCGCGACGGATACATTAAGCGACTGAACCTCACCGGCAATAGGAAGTTTGGCTCGCACCGTAGCGAGTTTCAGCAATTCGTTTGAAATGCCTGTATCCTCCGCTCCCATGATGAGCAATGTCGGCAATTTGAAATCCACATTCACATACGATTCTGATGCCTTTTCGGTAGCGGCACATACTTGGATTCCCATCTGTTTCGCCAAAAGTATCACCGTCTTCAGATTTTCCTCTCTGCAGACGGGAATACGCAACAATGCGCCCGAGGAGGTCTTGATGGCATCTTCATTAACCTGCGCACTACCGTGGGCAGGCACAACAATTGCATCGGCACCAACGCACTCAACTGTACGGGCAATGGCTCCCATGTTACGCACGTCGGTAACGTGATCCAGCAGCACAATCAAGGGTATTTTCTGTTCCTCCTGCAACCGAGTCACAACCGACTCAAAAGACTGATATTTAATGGGAGATATCGTCGCCACCACGCCTTGATGGTTGTTGGGGGTGATGTGATTAAGTTTTTCCACCGGCACAAACTGGAAGGGGACATTGGTTTCTTGCAACTTTCGCTTCAAATCGGAGAACAAGACGCCCGACAAACCCGTCTGCAGCATCACTTTGTCAATCTGCACGCCCGACTCAAGCGCCTCCATCACAGGACGCATTCCATAGATAATCTGTCCATTTTTTTTAGCAGGTCTGTCCGAGGTCTGCCTTGTCGCCGTCTTGTTTGTTGAAGGTCCTTTGTATATCATTGTAAAATGAGTATTTTATAAGTTTAATAATGGAAAAATCAGAATAGGATTTAAGCCAACCCGCCATCTACAATGGAAACCACCCTATCGGCCATTGAAGCCAATTCCAGATTATGGGTAACAACCACAATGGTCTGATTATAACGGTCTCTCAAGTCGAAAAACAGCCTATGCAACTCTTTGGCCCGCGCCGAATCAAGATTGCCCGAAGGCTCGTCCGCCAAAATCACCGATGGTTTGTTGATCAACGCCCTAGCCACCGCCACGCGTTGTTGTTCACCCCCCGACAGCGCAGAAGGCTTGTGATGCGCACGTTCTTTTATCTTCAAGAAATCAAGCAATTGCATCGCATCATCTTGTATTTCCTTCATCGACAAACCTTTTATCAACGCAGGCATACAGACATTTTCCAAAGCGGTAAACTCGGGCAACAGATTATGTGACTGGAAAACAAAGCCTATATGTTCGTTTCTAAACTTCGCCAAAGGCTTTTCTCCCAATTGGGTAACATCAACCCACTCTCTGCTTCCATTTGCATTCGGGACCTGGTAGCGGACAGTCCCCTTGTCGGGAGTATCCAAAGTGCCCATAATCTGAAGCAACGTGGTTTTCCCCGCCCCAGAGGCTCCCACAATGGAGACGACTTCTCCTTGAGAAAGGGAAAGACTGATATCCTTTAGAACCTGAAGAGAACCATAGGACTTGCACACATGAGAGACCTCTATCATAATGGAAATCAATTTAGAAGTTATTTTCTAGTCAATTGATGAAAATCACACGACCTTTCCGTCGATGAAAGTCACGTCCACTTTGTTTTCGCCATAGCTATAGGGCATATATTCAAACGTGGGAATTGGTTTCGTGATGAAAAAGCTTGCCTGCTTGCCAACGGCAATACTGCCCAAACGGTCGCTTACGCCCATGGCGTAACCGCTGTTGATGGTGGTGGCGTTTATTGCCTCTTCGGGGAGCATACGATAGTTGACGCACGCGAAAGAGACAATCAACTGCATGTTGCCGCTGGGTGAAGAGCCCGGGTTGAAATCGCTCGCCATGGCTACAGGAAGACCTGCATCCATCATCTTGCGGACTGGAGCATGCTGCATATTCAGGAAGAATGCAGCGCCGGGAAGTACGGTAGGCATGGTTTCCGAATGGAGCAAACATTCAATTTCCGCATCACCCGTAAATTCAAGGTGATCGCACGACAAAGCGTTGTATTTCACAGCCACCTGAATGCCTCCAGAACAAGCCATCTCATTGGCGTGGATTTTGGGACGCATACCATATTTTGCACCCGCCTCAAGCATACGCTCGGTATCTTCGCAGGTAAAGAATCCCGCATCGCAGAAAACATCAATGTAATCAGCCAGACCTTCAGCGGCTGCCTGGGGAATCATTTCTTCTATCACCTTATCTACAAATTTGTCCTGCCGACCCCTATATTCCATTGGAATGCCGTGTGCGCCCAGCAGCGTGGACTTGACAGTCAACGGAGAGGCCTCTTTCAGACGGCGAATCACTCGCAGCATCTTCATTTCGGCCTCGGTCGTCATTCCGTAACCACTCTTGATCTCCACAGCACCCGTTCCGTAGGCGGCCATTTGTTCAAGACGACGCAAGGCATCCTCGAAAAGTTGGTCTTCACTTGCTTCTTGTACACGTTTGGCAGAGTTGAGGATTCCGCCTCCGCGCTTTGCAATCTCATCGTAGGAAAGACCGCGAATCTTGTCGATATACTCAATCTCACGGCTGCCCGCATAGACAAGGTGCGTATGTGAGTCGCAAAAAGTAGGAAATACCATTCGGTCAGTAGCGTCAACTTCCTGGTCGAAAGTCTGTTCCTTAAGCTGGGCCATCTCGCCAAATTCAGCGATTTTATCGTTTTCTACAATCAGATAAGCATTTTTGATGGTGTCAAGATGTGCCATATCCTTTCCGCAGACACGCAAACGTGGATTGCGCTCAACTTGAACCAATTCCTTGATATTTTTGACTAATATTCTCATGGATTTATTTGTTTTCAAAATTGACGTTACACATTAAACGAAAGACATCATCGTCCTCAATTAGAACAGCTCGGGTTGGTCACCACAGACCTTGTATTTGCCAAGATGCTGATAAGCCAATGGCGTAACCTCACGTCCTCGTGGCGTGCGCATTAGATACCCTTCCTGAATAAGATAGGGCTCATACACCTCTTCAATGGTGCCCGAATCCTCGCCCACAGCTGTGGCGATGGTAGTCAACCCCACAGGACCGCCCTTGAATTTGTCGATAATGGTGGACAAAATTCTGATATCCATTTCGTCCAAACCGTTACGGTCCACATTGAGCGCTTGCAAGGCATAACGGGCTATGTCAAGGGTGATGGTGCCGTCGCCCTTTACCTGGGCAAAATCTCTCACACGTCGCAGCAAAAGGTTGGCGATACGAGGAGTTCCGCGGCTACGCCGCGCTATCTCCATTGTTGAATCACTGGTGATTCGCACATCCAAAAGTCCGGCCGAACGGTTGACGATTTTCGCAAGCGTATCGGCGTCATAGTATTGCAAACGCGAAGTAATGCCGAAACGCGCGCGCAACGGCGCCGTCAACATACCCGACCTTGTGGTTGCCCCGATAAGCGTAAACGGTTTCAAGGTCAACTGCACGCTCCTTGCCGCAGGACCCGATTCTATCATGATATCTATCTTGTAATCCTCCATGGCGGAATAGAGATACTCTTCCACCACAGGGGAAAGTCGATGGATCTCGTCAATGAAAAGCACGTCATTCGGGCCCAGGCTCGTCAACAAGCCAGCCAAATCGCCAGGCTTGTCCAGCACCGGTCCTGAAGTCATTTTCATATTCACGCCCAACTCGTTGGCAATAATATGCGACAAAGTAGTCTTGCCCAATCCAGGAGGTCCATGCAACAGAACGTGGTCCAATGGTTCTCCACGTTCCTTGGCCGCACTCACAAAGATTCTAAGATTATCCACAACCTGTCGTTGTCCCGAAAAGCTGTCAAAGCCTTTGGGGCGCAATGCCCTTTCCACCTCACGCTCTTGGGCGGATTGACTACGTCCAGTGGGATCCAAATTGTCATTCATGACAGTGTGAAATGTAAATTTTAATCAAAAAACGTTTTTGCAAAGATACAAAAAATATTGATTTCTCGTTTATAGAATAGTGAAATGTTGAATCATCAATTTGACACAAAACTCAAAACCATGATTCGCAAATGCGAATGGATTGGAGACGTGGAGATATGAACCTTTGAACCTGAATACTTAAAACATAAAACCATAAATATGCGTGTTATCGTCGTTGGAGCCGGAGCTGCCGGCATGATGGCTGCCATTGCCGCCGCGGAAAGCGGACAAGAAGTATTATTGTTGGAAAAAATGGACCAGGCCGGTCGAAAATTACGCATCACTGGAAAAGGGAGATGCAACCTCACCAACACGGCAGCGCTGAAAGATTTCCTACAGCACATCGGGTCGGAAAGCAATTTTATGCGAAACGCCTTCGCTCGGTTTTTCAACCAGGAATTGATGCAGTTTTTCGAAAACCACAACGTCCCACTTACCATCGAACGTGGCAGCCGCGTATTTCCCGCCAGCGGCAAATCCTTGGACATCTTTCTGGCGCTCATCAACGTTATTGAAAAGCATCCCAACATCACATTCCGTAAAAACGCCGCTGTCAAATCCATCAACATCGAAAACGGAGAAGTCAGAGGTGTAAAACTGCAAGACGGTGAGCATATCGCCGGCAACAAAGTCATCGTCGCCACGGGCGGACTCTCCTACCCCACCACGGGCTCCACCGGCGCGGGCTACCGTATGGCCGAAGAAGCCGGACACACCGTCATCGAACAGGTGCCTTCGTTGGTGGCGCTCCGATGCGAAGAATCTATTCCTGAGGAACTTGTAGGATTCGCGTTGAAAAATGTCGAACTTACCATCTGCCAAGAAAACGGCAAACCGATTTTCAAGCAATTCGGCGAGATGACTTTCGTCGAAGACGGCATCGACGGTCCTATCGTACTGTCGGCCAGCCGTATTGCGAGCCGACGGTTGCACAATGGCGAAAAACTCTTCGCCAAAATCGACCTCAAGCCAGCCTTGGACAACGAGGTTTTGGACAAACGTCTCATCAACGACCTCAACAGCAACGGCACCCGCATCTTCAACGATGCTTTGCGGCTATGGCTCCCAGCTGAACTTATACCGCTGGCACTCAAAAGTATGCATATCGAATACTACAAACGCCTCAATCAAATCAACGGAGCCGAACGCAAGCGATTGCTCGCCTTTTTGAAAGGCGTAAACTTAACCCTTGTGGGCACGCACGACTACAACGAGGCCATCGTCACACAAGGAGGCGTGAAACTGAAAGAGATAAATCCCAAGACGATGGAATCCAAATTAATCAAAGGGTTGCATTTTGCAGGAGAGGTTCTCGACCTTGACGCCGACACAGGTGGATACAACCTTCAGATTGCTTTTTCCACGGGATTTGCGGCCGGAAGCGCAGAGATGCAACAAGGCTCACTCGCCTAAATTGTAGGCCGAAAAGGCATTCTCTATGTGGTTTATCTGAAATCCCGTGGCATTCATCACCACGGAAAGGATGTCAAATCGCACCTCTTCGTCTCTGTCGTGCTCAATCATATAATTGTCGGCCAGCCGAATATAGGCACGTTGTTTCTGAGGAGTGACAAAATCCTCTGGTTCGCCAAAATCAACAGATCGTCTGGTTTTCACCTCGGCAAAAACCACCAAACCTTTTTTGTACGCAACAATATCGGCCTCAAGTTTCCCCATTCGGTAATTGACTTCCAGAATGGAAAAACCTTGCTCCATCAAATGCTTTTGTGCGAGTTGCTCGCCCAATTTTCCAAAATCGTTATGTTGCGCCATAGTATCGTTGTTTTCAAATAGCCATTGCTGCAATTTCGCTCGGAAACATCAATGGTCCATCAACTTAAAGGCCGCATCTTCCCATTCTTGCATCTTGGCGGCGAGTTGATCTTTCAGACTTTGATATTCGTCATAAAAATGGGGGTCGGAAACAGTTTCAGGAGATCCCACAGCCAACAAAGTGTCTTTTTTCGCTATTTCCGCCTCGAGGCTGCTTATTTCCGTTTCTATACGTTCCACGTTGGAACGCAGTTTACGCAACTCTCGTTCCTTTTCTTTCGACTGCTGATAGGATTGCTTCGACGACGACACTTTCTCCGCTGGTTTGGATTGGACCGCCTGCACGACTGGCGCGGGAACCGTTTTCTTGGATTCCAAAAACTCGAAAATATCTCCCTTGAATTCATGCACCCGACCCTCTCGGAACTCATACAAAGAGTCGGTTAGTCCTTGCAAAAAGTCTCTATCGTGCGACACCAGCACCAACGTTCCCGTATATTGCAGCAGCGCATTTTTCAAAATATCCTTGGAGTCCATGTCCAAATGGTTTGTAGGTTCGTCCAAAACCAACAAATTGGAGGGCGTCAACAACAATTTCGCCAACGCCAACCGCGCCTTCTCGCCACCCGAAAGCACCTTGACCTTCTTCTCTATGTCATCATTGTCAAACAGGAAACTTCCCAGAATGTTGCGAATCTTCGGACGAATGTCGCCGACAGCGATATCATCAATGGTTTGAAACACGGTTTTTTCTCCGTCAAGCATGGCGGCTTGGTTTTGGGCGTAATAGCCAACCTGTATTTGATGTCCCAGACGGAACTCTCCAGTATAATCCTTGATTTCGCCGATGATGATTTTCGCCATGGTGGATTTGCCTTCGCCGTTTCGTCCCACAAAAGCCACCTTGCTGCCACTTGGAATCAGCAAATCGACATCGTCAAACACCTGATTGTCATCGTACGCCTTGCCTACTCGTTTTGCCTCGACGGCAATCTTGCCGCTATGCGGAGCGGGGAGAAACTGGAAATGGATGCTTTCGGTCGAGACCTCATCCACCTGAATCTTTTCCATTCGCTCCAGCATCTTGATGCGCGACTGCACCTGCTTGGATTTGGTGGCTTTGTAACGGAATCGCTCGATGAAAGCCTCGATCTGCGCCACCTGACGCTGCTGGTTGGTAAGCTGCGCCATTTGACTTGCATGACGTTCTTGCATCTGCACCACATATTCCGAATAGGGACAGCGATAGTCGTAGATTCTCCCCGCCGTGATCTCAATAGTGCGTTTGGTGATGTTATCCAAAAATGCGCGATCGTGCGACACAAGGACAACTGCGCCCAGATAGCCTTGCAAAAAATCTTCCAGCCACTGAATCGACTCGATATCCAAATGGTTGGTGGGCTCGTCAAGCAACAAGAAGTCGGGGCGTTTGAGCAACAGCTTCGCCAATTCCACACGCATCTGCCAACCGCCGCTGAATTCTGCCACGGAACGGCCAAAATCCTCATGCCTAAATCCCAATCCCAGCAAAATCTTCTCCGCCTCTTCCCTACGATTGTTGCCGCCCAGCATGGAGATCTGTTCCATTACATCATTATGTCGGTTGAGCAAGCGCTCGTAGTCGGCCGACTCATAGTCGGTACGGTCGGCAATCTCTTCGGTGAGCCGTTGCAACTGCGCCTCCAGAGCGTCGATTTGTTCAAAAGCGGTTAGTGCCTCATCCAGGATGGTACGACTGCTGTCGGGCACCATTTCTTGTGGAAGATACCCTACGGTCTGTCCGGAAGCTATCACTATGGTTCCCGACTCGGGTTCCTGCCAACCGCAAAGAATCTTTAGCAAAGTGGACTTTCCTGCGCCATTCTTGCCCACAAGTCCCACACGGTCGCGGTCGGCAATGTTGAACGTCACCTTGTCGAAGAGGTTCTGCCCTGTAAACTGAACGGAAAGATTGTTGACTGAAATCATTTCTGCGAATTGTAAAAGAGGTCTGAATGATGTGAGCCGCAAACCAATACACGACTCCCATCGCCCTATATCAACTAAAAAGGCTGCCCATAAGACAGCCTTTTATTTTACTGAATGCCAATTCAATTATTGGAGGTTGAAGGAAACCGGCAAATTGAACTGTACACGTACGGCTTTGCCACGCTGTTTTCCGGGCTTCCACTTGGGCATAGCCTTGACAACGCGGATAGCTTCCTGTCCACAGCCGCCTCCGATATCACGGAGCACTCTGGGGTTAGCGATAGAACCGTCTTTCTCAACAACGAAGGTTACATACACCTTACCGGTGATGTTGTTTTCCTTTGCAACCTGCGGATACTTGATGGATTCACCCAAGTATTTGTACAGGGCTTCCATTCCGCCAGGAAATTCAGGTTCGTTTTCAACAACGGTGAAGATTTCCTCTTCAACAACGGTTTCTTCCTGAGGAACCTCAACAGGAACAAACTCTTCCTGAGCCTTGTTTGCGTCATCACTTGCATCAACGTGGATGTCTTCTACCTCAGCGGTATTTTCCACAACATTGATATCGGTAACAACAACTTCGGGCTGCTGCTCCGGAGGAGGAGGAGGAGTGTCTTCCTTTGTCTGGATAAGGAGATCCTCCAACTCATCGACTGCCTCTCTCTGGACGACTTCGGTCTGCTGAATGTCGTAGGACTTCAGATTGAATGCAACCAAAGAAGCGACCAAAATAACGATGAGGCCAATCTCAAGGTACATACCTTTCTTGTTTTCAAGGTCTGCCCGTGGTGATTTTTTTGCTTCCATAATATTAGATTTTAATTATTTACTTGCTCAAATAGGTGATTTACACCCTATATTTTCAAACCGCTAAATTATGAAAAAAAATCCAATTATCAACAAAAGGATGTAAAAAAAATTTTCAACACCGAGTTAAGAACCAATGCGACGAGTCTGATACGGGAATCATCGTCGGACTCGTATCCACCAACGAAGCACACTCTTATCTTTCTCTTTCATAACGAAAGGCTGTCGTTTGACAGCCTTTCATCTTATCGAAGAACCCTTTAGTTACTGGAGGTTGAACGAGATCGGCAAGTTGAATTTCACTCGCACCGCTCTGCCCTGCTGTTTGCCAGGCGTCCACTTGGGCATGGACCTAACTACGCGCAAGGCTTCCTGTCCGCATCCGCCGCCAATGTCGCGCATCAGTTTGAGGTCGGTGATAGACCCGTCCTTTTCCACGATGAAGGAGACATACACTTTTCCCGTTATGCCTGTTTCCTTAGCGACGGTGGGGTATTTGATGTGATCACGCAAATAGGCGTACAAAGCATCTACGCCTCCCGGAAATTCAGGCTCTTTTTCCGCTACAAGCACATAATCGTCAACAACCACCTCTTCTTCTTCAGGAAGTGCCGGAGGAATGTATTCGTCCTGAGCCATGTTCGCGTTGTCGTCAACATTTACGAAGACGTCCTCTACCACTGCGGAGTTGTCCACACGGTTGATGTCGGTAACAACGATATCGGGCAACTTGGCAGGAGGCGGCGGAGTGGGTGTCGTGACATCGGGAATATAGTCAATCTCCGATTCTGGATCCCATGGAACGATTTCGATCTCCGACCGATTGTACGATTTGAGGTTGAAGGCCAGCAACGAAGCGACCAAAATGACGATGAAACCAACTTCAAGGCACAAGCCTTTTTTGTTTTCGAGGTCTGCTCGAGATGTTTTTTTAGTTTCCATAATATTGGGTTTTAAAGGTTTATTTTATTTTTGGGTGACTTTCACCCTGGTTTTTCATTGCCTCTAAATTACGAAAAATTTTTCAATTATCAAAACTTTTTATATATAAAGTTCAATAAAACATAAAAACAAAATAAGAAATAGCTGTAAATCTTACAATTACCAACCATCCAGAAACATTTACAACCTTTCACGTTTTATTTATGGTGACTTCTAAAAATTGCTTTCTTGCGATTTTGGATATTTCGTCGAGCAGATTGCTGCGCTGAACGAGGGAGCATAGCGGGCTATGAGAAGAAAGCCAGTGGCTTTCGATAGCGTTCCGTAGGACGATGAGCGGTAGCGAAATCGAGCGGTGAACAATATTGAAAAACAGCAAGATGCCGACAAAAGACCAAAAGCGCTGAACTTTCCACAAGCCGAGTGCAGAGGGAAAGCTTGCTTTCACTATGCCGAGGCAAAGGAAAGTCCTCGAAAGCTTCTTAATAATTATTGTTTATGGTATTATTGTTAACGTGGAATTTTTAGAAGTTACCTTATGTAGTTCCTCCACCTCCCCCAGTCACTAATCACCAATTACTAGTCACTTTTTTTTAGTACTTTTGCAGTGGAGAATCACAAAAACAGCCCATCAAGATTTAACCGTTATGTCAACAGGTGCCAACTTTATCATTTGCAGAGCTTCAGCAGGTTCGGGAAAGACTTACCGCCTGGTAAAGCAATATCTGAAACTCGCCTTCTCGGGTTCCGAAAAGGAGCTCGCCAACCAGTTCAAAAGCATTCTGGCCATCACCTTCACCAACAAAGCAGCCAACGAAATGAAGGACAGGGTGTTGCTCTATCTCGACGAAATCATCGACCAAGGCACCAAGAGTTCCATGGCGCAAGACCTTTGCAAGGAACTTTCTGTTGACATCAACACGTTACAGCGTTACGCCGAAATCGTCTCCACTTCCATTCTCCACAACTATTCCGACTTGGCAATCTGCACCATCGACAGTTTCACGCACCACATCGTGCGCACCTTCGCTCACGACCTCGGCGTGGCGCCGAATTTCGAAGTCATGATCGACCCTAAAGAACTCATACAAGAGTCGGTAGATGGACTGATGAGCCTCGTGGGCAGCGACAACGACAACGGTCTCACCGACCTGATGTGCGACTTTTCGGAAACAATGATGGAGGAAAAGGGGAAATACAACATCGAAGGTGCCATCCGTCAACTTGCCGAAGAGGTATTCAAGGAAGACACTCCTCAGTTTCTCAACAAGTTGCAATCAATCCCCATTGAGGAATTCCGAAACAAATACAAAAGGCTGAAAGAGGAAAACATAAAATTCGAAAATCAGCTGAGCCAATTGGGAATTGATGCATTGAAACTGCTGAGCGACAACGATATCGACGCCAACGACCTTTACCAAGGGAAATCCGGCATCTACGGCTTCTTCAAAAAAATCGCCAACGGCGACTTCGCCGAACCAGGGAAAAACGCTCTAAGTTTTATCGAAGACGGAAAGAGCACCAGCACAAAATGCAGCGCTTCAAAGCAAAGCGTCATCAACGGGCTGCGCCCCGAAATAGAAAGACTTTACCAAAACATCGAGCAGATGCGTCAAGGTGGAATAAAACTTTACAACTCCCGAAAAGTCGTACTGGACAACCTCTACACCTTGGCGATGCTCAACAAGATCAACGCTATCATCTCCGAATACTACAAAGAGAACGGACTGCTGCACATCTCTGAATTCAACAAGATGATTGCCGAAATCGTACAAGAAGATCCCGCTCCGTTCATCTACGAACGCATCGGCAACAAATACCAAAGTTATCTGATCGACGAGTTTCAGGACACCTCCAAATTGCAGTGGCAGAACCTTGTACCTTTGGTGGAAAACGGAGTTTCGAACCACAATCTTTCGCTCATTGTAGGCGACGGCAAGCAAGCCATCTACCGATTCCGCAAAGGCGACGTGGAGCAGTTCAATGCCTTGCCTCATGTCGATTCCCAACATCACGGCAAGATTTTTGAGAACAAGGAAATCTTCCAAAAAGACAGCCTGGAATGCAACCGCCGCTCGGCAAAGACCATCGTGGATTTCAACAACGAATTTTTCAAATGGGCTGTACAGGAACGTTTTGCACAAAACAAAGGAGTCATACAAACCTACATCGGCGAAAATTCCGACAGGCCCGACCTGGTGCAAGACAGCGTGAAAGCGGGCGGCTACGTGCAAGTGGGATTCTACGACGACAAAGAGAGCAAAGACCTCCTTTGGGAACAACTGCTGCAAGCCATCCGCCAACAGGTGGACGAGAAAGGCTACCAGTATCGCGACATCGCCATTCTCGCTCGCGCCAACAAGACGCTCTCCACCATTTCCGATTATCTTGTAAAGAACAACATACCAGTCATTTCCTCCGAATCGTTCTTGATAGCCAAAAGCAAAACAGTCCAACTGATTTGCGCCATGTTGCGCCATCTCGAAAACCCGCACGAACGACTTTACAATCTATTGGCAATAAAGCACCTGCAATCAATCACAGGAATGGATCTCAACGCCGAAAAGCTGTTTTTGGACAAGGGTGACGTATCGCTGGAGGAATACCTCAAAAGCTATGGGTTCGAAATCCATTGCGACCAGCTGCGCTCGCTGAGCCTCTACGACCGCTGCGAACAAATTGTGAGGGAGCTCAAACTCGGCGACATCGAAAAAGCCTACACCGCCACATTCCTCGGCGTGGTGGCCAACTACACCAAGACTCACCGCAACGACAGCAACGAGTTTCTGGAATGGTTCGACAAACAGGATAAGCTTTCCACCGCCACGGCTTCCGACCAAGACGCCGTCCAACTGATGACCATCCACAAGGCCAAAGGTCTGGAAGCGCCCATCGTGCTCTATCCAGTTTTGGACGCACGCGCCAAAAACACCGTAAGCCTGTGGGTGGACATCGAGGACCAAAGCCTCGAAGTACCTGTCAGCATGGTAAAACTGAACGACAAGACCCAGACCTTGTTTGACGAGACCTACAACGAGGAACGCAAAAAAACCGAAATGGACGACCTGAACGTACTTTATGTGGCACTCACGCGTCCAAAAGAAAAGTTGCTCATCTTCTGCGAAAACGCACCAAAAAAAGCGGGAATTGACTATATTTCGCTACTAAACGACTACGCACAGCAGCACCTGTCTCCCATCGACGGCACCACGGGCCTGTTCTATGCAGGAGAGAACTCCAACAAAAAAGCAAGCGATCCCAAAGCCGAAAAATTCGCCTGCCAATCTCTGGAAAGGGTTTCCTTCCCCGATTGGGCCGACAAAATACGCATCGCCAACCAAGGCTCCCAAGCGCTCGACAAGGAGCTGCAAGAGCATATCCTGCACGGATTGCGTATGCACGAAATCCTGGCTTCGATTATCACCCCGGAGGACATCGACAATGCCATCGAACAATTCAGCGCAAGGCATCCGCTTGAGCCAAACGAATCCGACAAGCTTAAAAGCGACCTTGCAGCACTGGTCAACGACAGTCAATGCAAACGTTTCTTCGAGCCTTGCAACAAAGTGTTGAACGAGCAGAGTCTCTATTACCACGGCAAAGTGCTTCGCCCCGACCGCATCGTTTTCTTCGACAACGAGACTTGGGTGGTGGATTTCAAGACGGGCGGTTTCCACGAGGCTTACCGACAACAGATTGCCGACTACTGCGCCGCGCTCGCCGAAATGGGGCATCCCAACGTTAAAGGTTGCCTGCTCTTCGTGGGCAACAACATAAAGGTGGAATACCTATAGTTTTAGAACAACTCCCTTCCAACGCGGAGAATATTTGCGTTTAGTTTATGGAAAATTGCGTTTTCTCGCCGCACAAACATTAAGATAATTTAAGGAAACACGATCATTTTTCGCTCTCTGGTATTTTATATAAGTAACTACAACTCAATGAATTATATTTTAACATTTTAAATTATTGCAATTCAACACTTTACAACTTTCTTCCATCGATCCTTCGGTGATCTCTCGGTGATCCTTCGGTGATCCTTCGATGAACTCGATTTAAAATATTGCAAATCAACAACTTGTGAAATTTTCAAAATTGTTGT
>JAGHVO010000056.1 GCA_018064245.1 Candidatus Colimorpha pelethequi | reverse complement strand
CACTCTATTAAACCAAAAAAAACCCCCCAAATAAAAATATTTTTTTTATATTATGTATAATAAGTCCGGGGGGGCCCACACCCCCCCCCCCCGCCCGTACTTATTCTATACCTTTCTGTAATATAATTCCGCTTTCTCCCCTTTTAGTAGCACTCCCGCAAAATCTCCAACACCTCGGCGGTATCCGGCACATGATAGCCGCCAATCTTGTTGGCACTCTCAGCTATCAAGGGCAGCATTTCCTCTGTAGCACCCACCTCGCGCAAACGCTGTGGAATGCCCAATTCACGGATAAATCCACTCAAAGCCTCGATGCCTTCCAACGCCACCTGCTCGTCGCTTTTGCCCTCGGGATTGACTTGCCAAATATGTTTGGCGAAACGCACAAAACGATGCAACCCGTAGGGATAGATGTGCTTATAATAGGGAATAGAAACAATGGCCAAGCCCACACCATGGGCGCAGTCGGTATAGGCACCCAGCTGATGCTCAATCTGGTGCACCTCCCAATCCTCCTGCTTCGAAACAGCAAGAATCTTGTTCAATCCCATCGTAGCCGCCCACATGATGTTGCTGCGCGCCTCATAGTCGTAAGGATCCTTCAACGCGGCGCGAGCAGCCGAAATCAACGCCAGCATGTCGCCTTCCAACAGATAATCGCTCACACAGTCGTCATCACCGCCGAAATACTGCTCCATCAAGTGCGAGAAGACGTCAAAGATGCCACTCACCATCTGATAACGCGACACAGAGTAAGTGAATTCGGGATTAAGTATCGAAAATTTAGGACAAAGTTTGTCCATCGGATAATGGTATCCCGCCTTGATTTTCTTCTCCTCGTTGGTAATCACCGAGCCGGAATTCATCTCCGAAGCCGTTCCGCTCATCGTCAGCACCACACCAAGAGGCACTACACGCGCCACCAGTGGCTGATGCTGCTCCCAATAGTATTTCCATGGGTCTATGGGACAATAAGCGCCAGCCGAAATACTCTTGCAGCAGTCAATCACCGAGCCACCACCCACGGCAAGAATCAGGTCTATGTCGTGCTCACGCACCAATTTGCAACCCTCCAGCACTTTGGCATAGGTAGGGTTCGACTTCACGCCCGAGAGTTCCACGACCCTCTTGCCTGCGACGGTCAAGGCTTGCATTACCTGATCGTAGATGCCGTTTTGCTTGATGGCATTCCTGCCATAAACCAACAACACATTGTCGCCATACAAACGCAATTCCTCGGAAAGGTGCGACATGGCAGAGCGTCCAAAATGGATGCGCGTAGGATTCTGGAAAGTAAAGTCTTTGTTCATATTGATGCTGTTTAAATCAAGATTGCAAATTTACATAAAATATATAGATTTCACCCGAACAAATATTATTTTCCTGCATTGCATTCTATTTTTTATTCTTATTTTTAGAAACGATCAAAAAATAACGTCAACGTCAAGGTTATTGTCCCAACTTATTTCTTTTTTTCTGCGTACTAACTTTCAAACTTCAAAAAAATATTTTCATAAAATACTCGTTATCAAATATAAGCAATAAGAAAACACTTTTTTTTGCTACAGAGGTGTAACATTTTCGTTTTTTTTGACTCTAATATATATAGTTCCCTAGTTTCATGCTGTCGCAGAAACAAATAGCATTCCAAAATCTCTTGGAGAAGCACCAGGATGTCATCTACAAAATCATCTGGATGTTCTCCAAAGGTGACGCATTCTATTTCGACGAGCTCAAACAAGAGATTGGCATCGCTCTCTGGCAGGAATTCAGCACCCATGGACTCAACCGTTTCCGCCAAGAATGTTCCGAATCTACCTGGATCTACCAAATTGCCTACAACACCGCCCGACACTATTACCTCAAGAACAGCCCTCACTCCAACCATGTCGCCTATAGTCAAGAACTAACGGATACCCTCGCCAACACCGACAACCCACAAGACCGCTGCGACTTCAACCTCTTGATGGATGCCATCACCGACGAAGAACGTCGCTGGTTGGACTACCACCTCAAAGGACTCAACTACAAGAAAATAGCCCAAACCGAACACATCTCCGTGGGTGCGGCAAGGGTGAAGATGTTTCGTATCCTCAACAAAATCAGAAAAAAGAACAACAATGGATGACAAAAGTACTCATTTGGAGAAAACACAACACGCTTGGGACAATGGAGCGATGAAAGAGGTCAAGCTCTTCTCCGAAGAAGAGATTCTCGACATCACCACTTGCAAACGTCGCACACAACTGCAACGCAGGCGTCTCGCCGACCGATGGTGTCTCGCACTCTGCCTGCCTCCATTGGTGGCATGTGGATGGGCAGTGCGTTCTCTCCTCCTGAATGGCGGAAGACTCTGGAAAATTGCCATACTCCTATTGCTGGGCTTGTCGTTGCTTTGGGCAGCCCTACGGGCAACATGGGCGCTCTATGTCATACACCGCATCCACCAGCTGAGATTCCAGCCCGCCAAGGCGGAACGCTATTCGATGCGGCTCGACAGCATCGTTGCACGCCGTAGCAGCTACTACCGTTTCGTCCTCTCACTGTCATCACGGAGGCGCTAAGTACTCCAACTGTTCCTGGCGCGGCGCAGCGAACGGCGGCGCCTCGCCACTGCCACCACCTGCCTCGCGCTGATAGTAGGCGGAATGTGGCTCTTCCTCCGACAGCCAACCCCAAAGCCACAGCTAATGGCCTACAAATCGCCCTCCCAACCAACAGTTCCCACCCCGCACCCCGCACAATCAGTAGCCGAAGTTGAACCTCTCATCCAAACGCAGACACCCACAAACGCCTACATCAAAAGCACCGCAGGGACAAATACCACCTCGGAAGTTCCCGCAACAACCTCCGAATCCAATCTGCAACAACCAACAGTTTCATCCCAATGCGACAAAATAGATTGTCAAGACTGGTGCAACAACCAAGAGATATTGGCAGAAGTGAACTATATTATAGAAACATCCTATTCTAAAGTATGAAAACGCTACAACTATTAACCACTATCGCCTTGCTGCTCGTTGCCAACAATGTATGGAGCCAACAAGAGGTGTATGACCGCTACGTTGGGCGCGACGACATCGACATTGTCTATGTGCACGGCTACAGGATCGACAGCCTCAACAAAATGGATGTCATCCTCATACGAGCCAAAGACTCCGCCGGCTGGGAATGGATAAAGGAAGAGTTTAATATTAGGCCTTTGTCGGA
>JAGHVO010000053.1 GCA_018064245.1 Candidatus Colimorpha pelethequi | reverse complement strand
TCAGTGCGTGATTCGTCATCTCCACGAAAAGTTAGGCTATCCCTTGGAGCTGATGCAGGTGGAGTGTGCCATCACGCTGAACGGCTTGACCAAACGGTGTGATATCGTGGTTAACAACCTTCAGGCGAAGCCTGTGATGATTGTTGAATGTAAGAAGCCTGAAATTTCATTGAATCAGAAAGTTGTCGATCAAGCTTGCCGCTACAACTTGGTGTTGCAAGTGCCTTACCTATATCTCACAAACGGAAGACAAAACCTGATTTTGGAAGTGGATTTCGCCCAGCAAAAACTCACGCCTTGTCCTGCTTTCCCGACTTGGGAAAAACTGAAGGGTTGATGTGCGAATGCGCAAAGTTCGCTCTATTCACCAGTCACTATTCACCAGTTAATAGTAATTCTATTTCTTTCATTTGCGCTACAATTGTTTTCCCATCGTCGGTTTGTAGCAGTAGATGACCGAAGGCATTTACGCCTGTGATTGTGGCGCAGATTTCCTCTCCGAGATAGCGGTAGGTGTGCCGTTCATTCAGGTAAAGCAACCGCGACAGATATTCTTTGTCGAGTCTGTCTATCAATCCTTCTCGTAGTTGGTTGTACCGCTCGCTGATGGCAGTTACAAGGGCTTCCAAAATTGTTTGCAGGTCGTATTCCATTCCTGTAATCTGCGAAAGCGAGATGGGATTGGGTATCCAGTCGGAAAAACTGCTCTGGTTGACGTTGAAGCCGATGCCGCATACGGCGCTTTCGAACTTTTGGCCGATGTGGTTTTCCACCAATATGCCACAGATTTTTCGTTTGTCCACATAGATGTCGTTGGGCCATTTGATGTGAATGGCTTCGTTGGACAACAGATCAATGAGGTAGTCGCTGATGCCGAGGGCAAGCACTTTGGTCAGTAGGTATTGATGCTGTGGTGGCAAAAATGTAGGGTGGAGGATTATGCTGAAAGTAAGGTTTTTCCCAGCCTCGCTCTCCCAACGGTTGCCTCGCTGGCCAATGCCTTCGGGTTGCGACAATGCCCAAATAATGGTAAACTCCTCGGTCTGCTTGAGATCGAGGAGTTTGCAGTATTGGTTGGTGGAACCTAAAGCATCAAAAGTGCGAATCTCCATCAGAATGAAAGTTTGTGATTTGATCAATGAACGTTGGATGTACGAAGCCGTCAGGGCAAGAACGACAGGTCACTGTTCACTGATCACCGTTCACACTATTACACCGTCATGATTTCCTTCTCCTTGGCGGTATAGATCTTGTCGCATTCGGCGATGAACTTGTCGGTAATATCCTGCAAGTCCTTTTCCACCTGCTTCACTTCGTCCTCGGGAACGGATTTGTCTTTCAGTTTCTTAACTTTGTCCATCACGTTGCGGCGGGCGTTGCGGATGTTCACCTTGCTGTTCTCAACCTCTACCTTTGCGGCTTTGGAGAGTTCCTTGCGGCGTTCCTCGGTCAGCGGAGGAATTACGATACGCAGAATTTCGCCTTCGTGACGGGGCGTGAAGCCTAAGTTGGAGTCGATGATGGCCTTGTTGATGGCGCCGAGGATGGTCTTCTCCCAAGGTTGGATGACGATGCTGCGGGGGTCGGGAGTGTTGATGTTGGCTACTTGGCTGATCTCGGTAGGAGTGCCGTAGTAATCAACTTTCACACCGTCCAACATGCCGGGGTTTGCTTTGCCAGCGCGGATTTTGGTCAGTTCCTTGTTTAGGAAATTAATGGCGGTCTGCATGCTGGTTTTCGCTTCGTCCAAACATGCCTTAGATAAATCGTTCATAATATTATGTGTTAATTTGTTATTCGGTGAATAGTAATCAGTGATTAGTGACTCGGGATAGAATCCTTCAAATCTCCCAATCTTCAAATCTTCAACTCAACACTTCCGTTCCAATCTCTTCGCCACTTACCACGCGCAGCAGGTTGCCGGGCTTGTTCATGTCGAATACATAGATGGGCAGGTTATTTTCCTCGCAGAGGGCGAAAGCCGTGAGATCCATGATTTTGAGTTTTTTGGAGAGCGCTTCCTGGAAACTCAGTGTCTGGAATTTCGTTGCGGTGGGATCCTTTTCGGGGTCGGCGGTATAGACACCATCTACGCGGGTGCCCTTCAGGATTGCGTCGGCTTTGATTTCAACGGCTCTTAGCGCCGATGCGGTATCGGTGGTAAAGAATGGGTTTCCGCTGCCACCGCCAATCACCACAACCTTGCCCTCTTGCATGGCTTCGATGGCGCGGCGACGGCTCATCTCCTTGCAGATAGGCTCGATGGCGAGGCCCGAAAGCAGTTCGGTCTTCATTCCTTGCTTTTCCAGTTCGGCTTGCAAAGCCATGCTGTTGATGAGCGTGGCAAGCATGCCCATATAGTCGCCCTGCACGCGGTCCATGCCCTTGGCGGCACCGCTCAAGCCACGGAAGATATTGCCGCCGCCAATCACGATGGCAACCTCTACGCCGTGATCCACAGCGTCTTTGATGTCCTTGGCATATTGTTCCAACATCTCGGGCGAGATGCCGTAACTTTGTTTTCCCATAAGCGACTCACCGCTCAGTTTCAGAAGAACTCTATTGTATTTCATAGTAAAATGTTATTATTAACTTGTTAATCATAAATGGAAATCATAAACGCTTCACTATCTCACGGATCACTGTTCAGGTGTTTCCAATTTGCAAATTTACAAAAATTCCATGGAATAGAAGAGATAAGAATTTGAGAATCCGCAAATGTCCACGCTTTGTTGATCAAGTACGTATTTTTTTCGTACCGTTGCAGAGTTGGAGTTACGTCGAAAACAAAATGTAAGTATTTGTCCTCAAATTCTTTGATATTTGTGTCTTTCGACAAACAAGACAATGACCTACCGTTCAATCAGTACTTTTGTATGCAGTCACTACTGTCCCATTAAAGTGTGCTAACCGTTCTTTGAAATAACTGGAATATAGTCTTTTACGAGTAATTTTAGAAGTCAACGGACTTGAATTTGTAAC
>JAGHVO010000047.1 GCA_018064245.1 Candidatus Colimorpha pelethequi | reverse complement strand
ATATAACTTGATACAATTGTTTAGGATGGGTTTTGAGGAGTTGGCAAGGGGAAATAAAAAAAACGAGATACATAATGCACCGTACAATTGCCGGTTCTGCAAGTTGTAGTTTCTCGGTTTTCAATAGGTAATCAACAATAAATAATAAAGTATGTCAGGTTTTAATATTTCAGGTATTCAGCAGGTGGGCGTTGGAACGGAGGATTTCCGTAAATCATGGAATTGGTTTATTGAGATGTTTTCCGTAGATACGAAAATTTTAGAGGACGATACCGTTGCTGAACGGATGTTGCCTTATACGGGCAACGCTCCTCAAAAGCGTCATGCTTGTATCGCCGTAAACTTGCAAGGTGGAGGCGGTTTTGAAATATGGCAGTATTCTGAACGTAAGCCGAAACCGATTGATTTTGAAGTGTCGGTTGGCGATTTGGGTATTTTCTGCGCCAAGGTGAACTGTCGCGACGTGGATGCCTTCTATGAAGAGTTGTCCGCCAAGAGGAAAGACTGTACGAAACCTTCCCAGATGCCCGATGGAACAAAGACCTTTTATGTGAAGGATTTATATGGGAATCTTTTCCAGATGGTGTCGCAGCCGCGTAGCTATATCCGTCGCAAATGCCTTACGGGCGGAATCGCGGGTGCCATGGTTGGCGTCAGCGACATGGAAGAATCCGTAAAGTTTTATGGAGAAGTGCTTGGCTACGACAAGGTTGTATATGATGTAACCGATCAATTTGAGGATTGGTCCGATTTGTTGGGAGGAAGTCAACGTTATCGTAGGGTGCTCCTGACCACTTCGCAACCACGAAAAGGCGCGTTCGCCGAGATGTTTGGCGACAGTGCCATAGAGTTGGTCCAGGCAATGGATCGCGCGCCTCGTAAAATCTACGAGGGCCGTTTTTGGGGCGACCCTGGTTTCATACAGATTTGTTTTGATGTGACTGGTATGCGCGAGTTGGGCGCATTCTGCGCCTCAAAAGGCCATCCGTTCACGGTGGACAGCTGTCCTGGAAACGAGCAATTCGACATGGGAGACGCTTCGGGGCACTTCACCTACATCGAGGATCCTGACGGCACGTTGATAGAGTTTGTGGAAACGCACAAAATTCCTATCGTCAAGAAATTGGGTTGGTTTATCGACATGACCCAAAGAGACAAGTACAAACCTTTGCCCAAAATGCTTTTCCGAATGATGGGATGGGTTTCGAAAGAGCAAGTGAGATAGGTGAACGATGATTTGAACTTAATTTGTAAACTTAAAATTTCAATAATATGCAGAAAGATATCTTTGATAAAATCAAGCAATCGACGGGTGGTCCTATTGGACAGTTCCGTGAAAAGGCCGATGGTTATTTCGCTTTCCCGAAGTTGGAAGGTGAGCTGGGCCCCAACATGCGTTTCAACGGACAAGACGTACTTTGCTGGAGTTTGAACAATTATCTGGGACTTGCCAATCATCCCGAAATTAGAAAAGTGGATGCCGAAGCCGCCGCTCGCTGGGGTATGGCGTATCCTATGGGAAGCCGTATGATGACTGGTCAGACTGCGTTGCACGAAGAATTGGAGCGTCAGTTGGCCGACTTTGAATGCAAAGAGGCTGCTTTTGAATTCAACTTTGGATATCAGGGTATTATCTCCACTATCGACGCATTGGTGGGTCGCCATGATGTTATCGTTTATGATGCCGAAAGTCACGCCTGTCTGTTGGACGGTATCCGTCTGCATATTGGCAGCAAATACAAATTCCGCCATAACGACATCGTGGATTGTGAGAAGATGGTTGCTCGTGCCTGCGCCGAAGCCGACAAAAACGGTGGCGGCGTTTTGGTGATTACCGAAGGTGTGTTTGGAATGACTGGCGCTTTGGGCATTTTGGACCAGATTGTGGCGTTGAAGCAGAAATACAATTTCCGTTTCTTGATTGACGATGCTCATGGCTTTGGCGTGATGGGTCCCAACGGACGTGGCACTTCGGAGCATTTTGGCGTTATGGATGGTGTGGACTTGTACATTGGTGCCTATGCCAAGTCGATGGCTACCATCGGTGGTTTTGTGGCTTCCGAGAAGGAAATCATCACCTACTTGCGCTACAATATGCGTTCGCAGATGTATGCCAAATCGTTGCCGATGCCTATTGTTGAAGGCTGCTTGAAACGCCTTGAAATCATCCGTGGACCCGAAGGCGACGCTCGCAGAAAACAGCTGTGGGAAGTTACTCGCCGATTGCAGAACGGTTTCCGCGAATTGGGTTATGAAATCGGCCCCGCCGAAGCGTGCGTGACTCCAGTTCATCTTGCCTGCGGCATCAATCAGGCTACCAATATCGCCGTGGATTTGCGCGAAAACTATCATATTTTCTGCTCTATTGTCACTTACCCTGTCATTCCTCCGGGAATGCTCATTTTCCGTATCATCCCCACCGCCGCCCACACTATCGAGGATGTTGACCGTACACTGGAGGCTTTCCGCGACATCAAGCAGCGTTTGGCGAATGGTGAATATGACAAGGAAATGCCCGACCGCAAGTGCTAATTGGTGACGGGTGAACTGTAATCTGAGGTCTGATTAATATGAATACAATTTGGATTACTGGAGCTTCTTCGGGAATAGGAGAGGCGTGCGCCTACAACTACGCCAGCAAAGGTGAACGGTTGGTGCTCACTTCTTCGTCCGAGGAGCGTCTCCTTCCCGTGGCGGAAAAATGCCGTAGCCTGGGAGCGCCTGGCGTTGCGGTATTGCCGTATGATTTCGGCAATCCGGAAGGTCTGCGAATGTTGGTGCGTCAGGCGTGGGATCTCTTTAATGGAATTGACATCCTGTTTTGTAATGCAGGAATAAGTCAGCGCACTTCTGTTGAAGATACTTCTTCTTCCATGGTGAGGAAGATTATGGAGGTGAATTACTTCGCCCCGGTGTCTTTGGCGCAGGCTATCCTTCCCATGATGATAGCTGCAGGTGGCGGTCGCATTGCTGTAACGACTTCAATCGCAGGTTATTTTGGCTTTCCGCTGCGTTGCGCATACAGCTCGTCGAAACATGCTTTGTACGGTTTCTTTGAAACCTTGCAAGCGGAGTATTACAACAATGATATTCGCGTGACGATGGTGTGTCCGGGCAGGGTTCAGACAAATATTTCCATTAATGCATTGGACAAAGGATGCACCCGCCATGGCGTGATGGATCCAGGTCAGGCGGGTGGCATCTCGGCCGACAAGGCTGCCCGAAAGATTGTGAAAGCCATCCGAAAAGGTCGTCGTGAGGTCTTTGTTGGTGGTTCGGAATTGTGGATGGTAAAGATCAAGCGATTCTTCCCCGGAATGTGCGCATGGTTTGCAAGGCGCGTAGATGCTGTGTAGTGGCAAATGAAAATCTGTGAATTGTTTGAAACTGCCGTGATCCTAACTCAAACCCGCTTGAAACTAAAAACTAAGAACCGACATGAATTTGTTTGAAGAACTGTCAAAGGACTATCGATTCAAGGAGGGCTTCCATACTTGCATAAATTGTGGCACATGCACTGCGATATGTCCTGCGGCGGAATTCTATAAATATGATCCGCGCAAGATTGTCTCCATCGTTCAGACGAGAGACAACGAGCAGATAGAGGCATTGTTGAAATCGGATACAATTTGGTATTGTGGCGAGTGTATGAGCTGCGTGACTCGCTGTCCTCGAAAAAACGGTCCGGGTTTGGTCATTATCGCGTTGCGGGATTTGAGCGTGCGGTTGGGCTATTTCACCGAGTCGGAAAAAGGCAGGCAGATGCTCCCGCTCACGCATATCATGACTGGAAATATCCTCAAATATGGCTATTGCATTCATCCCGAGACTTTCCGTTGGGAGGATCACAAAGAGTCGGGTCCTGTATGGAAATGGCATACCGAGCATTTGGAAGAGAGTTTGCGCCGACAAGGGGCGAACTACAAAGGTGAAGGTCCTGGGGTTTTGCGTCAAATTCCACAGTCGTCGTTGGATGAACTGAAAGCCATTTTTGACGTTACGGGTGGTTCGGAACGTATCCGCCATGTGGAGGAGTGTTCCGCAAAGAAAGCCGCCGAGATGGGTCTCGACATGGATGAATACGAGCGTAAGGCATTTGAGTATAGCTCCGACAAACATTTCAATGAGTGAGATGGATGTTCGTTGAATTGAAGAAATTGTGACTTATTGACAACTTTCAAGTCACCTTAAAACATAAAACCCAATATGATTTACGAGGGAAAAAAGAGAATCTGGAGTGAGTATCAGAAAGATATACCAGACGATCATTGGTATTATGTGCGGAGCTGCATCCGTCAGAATTTCTTTCCTGCCAGCGAAAGAATGTTTACCGAGATTACTCGTAATGTACTCGGGAAAGACCTTTACGAAACACCGCACCATACCACTTGCGGAGGTATTGCCTATCATTGTGATACCCTGCCTCAAGAAACCGCGATGACCATCGTTGCGCGTCAGTTTGCCTTGATGACAGAGGCTGGTTATGAGAATTATGTGCCAAGTTGCATTACCTCGTTCGGCAACTATGCCGAGATTTTGGAGACTTGGGAGGAGTTTCCCGAGCTGGAGGCCAAGATTCGGGAGAATTTGTGGAAGGCTTGTCGGCGGGAATTCCAAAAGCCCAAATACCTCGCCCATTCGAGCGACTTGATTTTCCATTGGCGTGATGCCATTGCCGCCAAGGCGAAGCACCTTTTGGTAAATCCACATACGGGTGCGCCGTTGCGCATCGTCGAGCATATTGGCTGCCATTATGCCAAGATGTTCCCGTCTAAAGGCGAAGGCGGCGCCGAGTATCCTTATGTCTTGGCCGGTATGATTGAGAGTTGGGGCGGCGAGGTGGTTGATTATCCCGAGCGTCGGCATTGCTGCGGATATGGTTTCCGCCAGTATCATGTAAAGGCCAACAGGGGCTATAGCATTTCTAACACCTATAAGAAATTCGAATCCATGGAGCCTTATCACCCTGACGCTATCATTACCAATTGCCCAGGATGTCCCTATTTTCTCGATCGGTGGCAGTATGTCATCGCCGAGCAGACGGGCAAGACCTACGGCGAAAATGGATTCGGAATTCCTGTGCTTACCTATGAAGAGTTGGCGGGTTTGGTGTTGGGATACGATCCTTGGAATTTGGGATTGCAGTTGCATCAGGTTGCTGTTGAGCCTCTGTTGGATAAAATGGGTGTGGACTATGATCCCGACGCGAAATATCTTGGCGTGAATCGTGAGGATATCATGCGTCCAGAATTGCCAAAGTCCATTCGTTGTTATTGAAAGATATGAAACAAAACGTTGTCATAATAGGTGGCGGTATCGCCGGAATGGAAGCGGCCAATCAGTTGCAGCTGCTTGGCTACAATCCAATAATCGTGGAGCAGGAAAGCGCTCTTGGTGGACATGTGGCTCAATGGCACAAGTTGTTCCCCGACATGTCGGTGGCGCGTGATGTCGTTGGCAGGATGTCAAAATCTATTGCCTCTACGAATGTTTTCTTGGACACCCGCGTCGTTTCTGTGAAGTCCAGCAGGTCGCACTATACGCTTTCGCTCAGCAATGGCGTTGATGTAACTACTCGAGTTGTGTTGATTGCGACGGGTTTTGGCCTTTTCGACGCCAGAAAAAAAGAGGAATACGGCTATGGCGTTTACGACCGTGTGATAACCAATGGCGATTTGGAGCAATGGATGAATGGTTGCGCTGATTCGCGTATTCCCGAATCGCCACGAAGCTTAGGCTTTGTGCATTGTGTGGGTTCTCGTGATTTGAAGGCGGGAAACAATCAATGCTCAAAAGTTTGTTGTATGACGGCCGTCAAGCAGGCCATCGAGATGAAAGAACTGTTTCCTGATTCCGAACTCTATTGCTTTTATATGGATCTCCGCCTTTTCGGAAAAAAATACGAGGATTTCTATATCAATGCTCAGCGCGATTTTGGCGTGCATTTTGTTCGTGGAAGGGTATCTGAGGTCGGCGAGGACATTGATGGTCGGCTCTGCGTGAAGGCGGAGGATACGCTTCTGGGGAAACCGCTCAAGATACATCTCGACTTGCTTGTGTTGATGGCAGGCATGGTGTGCCATCCGCAAACCTCGAAGGTTGCGGAAATGTTAAGGCTGGACGTCGGCAACGACGGCTTTTTCAAGAGCCGCGACAACTTGGCAAATATCCAGGAATCCAATCAAGACGGTGTCTTCTATGCGGGTGCGTGCACGGGTGCAAAAACCATCCCGGAAACTTTGGCGGAAGCTCGTGCCGTGGCATTGCGTATTCATTCTTATTTCAATAATTTATGACGGACTTTGGGTTTTCTATCAGCAAAAGTGCTACAATCGACATGGATGCCGTTGACATGGAACTTTACGAACGGGTTTGCCGTCAAGTCCCCAGCGCTCGCATTTGTATGAGTTGTGGATCTTGTAGCGCGAGTTGCGTGGCGGCGCCGTATAGTGGTATGAGCGTCCGTAAGGTGATTCTTGCTTTGCAACGCGGTAAGGATGTCCGTACGATGTTGTCCAATTGCATGTTGTGCGGAAAATGCTCTATGGCTTGTCCTCGGGGCGTCAACACGCGCAATCTTATTCTTACAGTCTGCCGTAACTTGTAATTATTGCTCTTCTAATCTCTATTCACGTTATTCATGATCGATCGCATTCCATCAGGCTTCCATCCGTTTGTTATTCCATTTCTTTTGGGAATGGCTTTTGTACTTGGATATTGCGCATTTGGATTGTTTAGGATAATAAAACAACTGTCGTGGAAAGAACGGCGTAAGTTGGCTGTGAGCTTGATTACTCCCGAAACAGTGGTGAAGAACATCCGCGACATCTTTTGTGACTGTTTGTTCCATGTGAAATTGTGGAAACGCAACAAGTTGTTGGGCTACATGCACTCGAGCATTGCCTTTGGCTGGTTTATGCTAATCGTGTTGGGCCATCTGGAAGTCATATTGTTCGTCCCCAAACGTATCAATCTGTTCTATTATCCTATCTTTTTCAACTATTTCGTGGCCGAAGACGAAATTACATTACGAGGCTCTCTCTTGTTCTTTTTGATGGATTTCTTTTTGCTGGTGGTGTTGAGTGGCATCGTGTTGGCAATGATTAAAAGGGTGAGTTCTCGACTTTTCGGAATGCGACGTACGGCGCGACCATCTTTCCTGAATTTGGTTGGACTTTATGCTTTGTGGGCTATTTTCCCATTGCGCTTGTTGGCCGAAAGTTTTACGGCTCACATCAGCGGCGGGTCGTTTCTGACAATTCCTGCCAATTGGGTATTCCGTCAGTTTTTGGGCAATGAGTTGAACATGCTGCCTACTTGGTGGGCGTATTCCATCGCGTTGGGCGTCTTTATGTGTGTGCTGCCGTTTACGCGATATATGCATATTCCCGCAGAGATGTTGTTGATTCCCATGCGCAATGCGGGCCTGAAAATGGTGGATGCTCGCAAAGGCTTTACCCGGGTGCAGGTGCTGAGCTGCCCCAATTGCGGTGTCTGTGTTGATGCTTGTCCCATGAGCGCCAACAGGGCGAATCTCAAGGATTGTACGGTCTATCTTACAAGACAGGTCCGTAGGGGAAACGAACGTCGCATTGAGCAGATTAGCGACAAATGTCTTATGTGCGGAAAATGCAAGGAGGTGTGTCAGGTGGGTGTGGATGGCGCTCAGTTGCGCTTGATGCAGCGGGCTCGGAGACAGTATGGGTTCTCGCCCGACTTTTCCAACCTCCCGCAATCGCAAATCATCAGTTCCTCAAGTCAAAAGAACGAAAAAGTCCTCTATTTTGGAGGCTGTATGACGCAGCTGACACCTGCAATAGGCAAGAGTGTTGAATCTATTTTGCGCAAGTCGGGAGTTGATTATGAGTGGATGGATCGCGAAGGTGGAATCTGTTGCGGTCGTCCGCTCTATACGGCGGGAAGAACGCGCGAAGCCGAGCAACTGGTTCAGAAAAACCAAGAAATCATCAAAAACAGTGGGGCGAAAGTTCTGCTTGTAAGTTGCCCGATCTGTTATAAGATGTTCCTCGAACATTACGATTTGAACGACATTCGTGTTGTGCATTATGTTCCCTTTATGCTGGATTTTATTGCGTCAGGGAAAATTCAACTCATTCAAAGTGAGGTTAGTTATGTCTTTCATGATCCTTGTGAATTGGGTAGGGGATGTGGAATGTACGACGAACCTCGACAATTGTTGAAGCGTGTGGCGCAAATTCGTGAGGCCGAGAAGAATCGGGAAATGAGTGTATGTTGCGGTGGCTCGCTTGGCTCGTTGTCGTTGGATTTTGCGCAGAGAGAAAAGATTACGCGTGCATCTTTGGATAACTTGTGTGGAAGTGGTGCTGATGCCATTGCTACGGCTTGCCCTTTGTGCAAGACCACTTTTTCTCGCTATTCCGACCGTCCGGTGCGCGATTTGGCCGAGATTGTTGACGAATTGATAATTGATAATTGATAATTGATAATGTTTCCTCTATTCACTAATCTGAAAGTCTGAATGTCTGAAAGTCTGAATATCTAAAAATCCGAATATCTGAAACTTAAAACTCAACAATATGTTTACCCCAACGAAATACAATCTTATGAATGTGAGTGATGGCCATGTGTTTGAAGACAATGGCTGGTCGCTCGCTGATCCTCAAAGCAGTAAACCTTCTTTGATTCGAGCGCAATATGGAAAGTTCCAGCCACGAGAAGACCTTGATGGACTTTACCGCTATGCTTGTTGGTTGCCTATCAAACGGTTGCTGAAAGGCTCTTGCGCACCCGTCACTTACAAGTCCGAAGGTCTGGCACGATTGTTGGGTTTGCAAAATCTGTACATCACTTTTTCGGGATGGAATCCTCGGATTGGCGCCAAGATGCGCACTTGCTCGTTTAAGGAAACTGAAGCGTATGCTGTGTTGGCACGAATGGACGATTCCGAAAAGCGCATACTTGTTGTCCAGTCTGCCGGCAATACGGCAAGAGCATTTGCTCAGGTGTGCTCCGACAACAAAATTCCTATTGTGATATGTGTGCCGCAAGATTGCCTGCGTGATTTGTGGTTTGCACAACCGTTGGATTCTTGCGTCAAGTTGGTCGCAGTGCCTCATGGTTGTGATTATTACGACGCAATTGCTTTGGGTGAGAAGCTTGCGAAGGATCCCCGATTCTTTTTGGAAGGAGGCGCTAAAAATGTTGCGCGTCGTGATGGAATGGGTACGACAGTCTTGAGCTGCGCCGAGCAGATGGGACGGATTCCCGACGCCTATTTCCAGGCTGTGGGCTCTGGTACGGGTGCCATTGCGGCTTGGGAGAACGCTTGTCGTCTTGAACAAGATGGCAACTGGGGCAAAAACAACATGAAGGTCTTTGTGGCTCAGAATGATCCTTTTACCATAATGTATGATTCCTGGAAAGCGGGGTCGCGGCAGCTGCTCGAACTCGAAGATGCGCACCGCAAGGTGGAAGTGATTTTGGCAAAGGTGCTTTCTAACCGAAAACCGCCCTATGGTCTCGCTGGAGGATTGTTTGATACTTTGCGGCAGAGTCACGGCGACTTCTTCTTGAGCGACAATAACGACATCATATATTGGATGATGCAGTTCCGCAATTTGGAAGGCTACGACTTGCTGCCCGCCGCTTGTGTGGCCGTCTCGGCTTTGGCTCAGGCCGTAAAGTCAGGCGCAGTGAAGCGCGACGAGTATATCATGCTGAATTGTACGGGTGGCGGTCTCATCGAGGCCCAGCGGCAAGGCGTAGTGATGAAAAAACCAGATTTGGTGCTTTCGCCTGATACTCCCGACGAGGAGGTGGTGCAACGCGTGAGCGCTTTGTTTTAGATTTTATTGAATAAAAGCCAGGAGTTTCACTCTTGGCTTTTGTTTGCGTTTTCCATGTTCTTGGACATCTTGTTGAGCGTGTTGAGAAATTGCCGCAGCTCCTCTTCGCTGATGCCGTCAAGCATTTTGTCCAACGCCGAGATGCCTTGTTCTTTCGCTTTCTCCTTCAGTTGTTCGGCTTTTTCGGTGAGCGTGATGATATTCGACCTTCGGTCGGAAGTACTGCGCTCTCGCGAAACCAACTCCTTGCGTTCCAATGCGTCCACGAGTTTAGTGACGCTGTTCTTGTCTTTGTGAAGTATGTCGGCCAGTTGCTGTTGCGACATCGCTCCCTGATTCCAAAGAAGGTCTATCAAAAGAAACTGCTCCGGCGTGAGCTGGATGTTGCCTTGGCGAAGCATCGAAGCGGTGTATTGCTTGAGCTTGCACCCGGCAAGATTCAGATATACGGCAATTTCTTTGGATAGAAGCATATTTAGGTTAAATGTGGAATGAAAAATGATTTAACTTTGCAAAGATACAAAAAAAATACTGATTGGCGGAAATGATAAAACTTTTCAGTGTCAGTTTGGTGTTTTCCCACTGCTCTTGCTGATTGCTTGTTGTCAGTTTCCCGTGCGTCGAAGACAC
Source organism: Candidatus Colimorpha pelethequi (assembly GCA_018064245.1). Taxonomy (GTDB): domain Bacteria; phylum Bacteroidota; class Bacteroidia; order Bacteroidales; family P3; genus Colimorpha; species Colimorpha pelethequi. The sequence goes on along the minus strand of JAGHVO010000047.1, from coordinate 18,755 downwards.
GATTGGAGCCTGTTGTACTTTTTTGCTCGAGACTCGCTGTTTGGCACGCTTTTTGATGTAACATTTTCGCTCAACTTTTCGTAAAAATTATGTATTTCCAAGATTTGAATCCTTCTTGTAATTCTGAAGAATCTAAACAACCGAACAACAATACTGAATCAATGATCAAGCCTTTTACTCAATTTGAAAAGGATCTGACCGACGGCATCATGGCTCATGCTGAGTTTATTCCCCTCATTTCTAAAGACGAGGAGGAATTCTTGCTCACTGATGACGAGGTGCCCGAAGAACTCCCCATTCTGCCTTTGCGCGACAATGTGCTTTTCCCCGGTGTGATTTTGCCTATCGCGGCGAGCCGAAAGAAATCGGTGCATTTGCTCAATTATGCCAACAAGAAATCGCTTCGTATTGGTGTTGTGACGCAGATATCGGATACCGACAACCCTACCATCGACGATATGTTCAATATTGGTGTAGTGGCGCGCATACTTAAAGTGTTCGATTTGCCCAACGGCGTTACGATGGGCGTGGTGCAGGGAACCCGCAAGTTCCGCCTTGACGCCATCACTTCCGACGAGCCCTATTATGTGGGCAAGGTTTCTCCAATTGAAGAAAATGCCGACATTCAGCATCCAAAGCAATATAAGTCGAACCTGTCGCTCTTGCGCAAGCAATATGTGGCTTTGCTCAAGTCGCACGGCTCCAATGCGGATCCATCTTCCAGTATCAAGAATATTGGGAGCGACAAGATTCTCATCAATTTCATAGCTTCTCATCTTGATATCTCATCGGCTGAGAAACAGATGCTTCTGGAATCTCCTGGATATGAAGACCGTCTGACTTTGCTGCTGGGTTTCCTCAACGAGGAAATGCAGTTTGCCAAGGTGCGAGACGAGATTCAGGACAAGACGCGTAGCGAGATGGATAAGCAGCAGCGAGAGTATTTCCTTAACCAGCAGATGCGTGTCATCCAAGATGAATTGGGAGGTTCTCCTGCCGAACAGGATGTAGAGGAATTGATGGAGCGCGCTGCTAAGAAACATTGGAGTGACGCAGTGCAAGACTGCTTCGAGAAGGAGGTCAAGAAACTCCAACGTACGCAGCCACAGTCGCCCGATTATACTGTGCAGCTTAACTATCTCGATTTGATGCTTTCGTTGCCTTGGAACGAGTATTCCAAAGACAATCTCAATATCGACCATGCCAAGAAAACCCTCGACAAGGACCATTATGGCATCGAAAAGGTAAAGGAACGTATTTTGGAACATATTGCTGTACTTTCACTGAAAGACGACATGAAATCTCCCATACTCTGCCTTGTGGGTCCTCCGGGCACTGGCAAGACTTCTTTGGGCAAGAGTATCGCTGCCGCAATGAAACGTAAATACGTGCGTGTGGCTTTGGGTGGATTGCACGATGAGGCGGAAATCCGTGGACATCGTCGCACTTATGTCGGCGCTATGCCTGGCCGTATCATCCAGAGTGTCAAGAAAGCGGGAACTTCCAATCCTGTTTTCATCCTTGACGAAATCGACAAGGTGCAGTCTAACAGTCTCAATGGCGACCCTACCTCGGCGTTGCTTGAGGTACTCGACCCTGAGCAGAACAGCGCTTTCCACGACAATTATCTTGATTTGGACTATGACCTTTCCAAGGTGCTTTTTGTGGCTACTGCCAACAGCCTTTCTACCATCCAGCCGGCTTTGCTCGACCGTATGGAGGTGATTGACGTGAGTGGTTATATCTTGGAGGAAAAACTCGAGATTGCCAAGCGCCATCTCATTCCGCGCCAGCTTAAGGAACATGGCTTCAAGCGTACCGACCTTTCTTTCTCCAACGAACTGCTGGTGCGTTTGATCAACGACTATACCCGTGAAAGTGGTGTGCGCCAACTTGAAAAGAACATCGCCAAAATCGTGCGCTGCGCCGCCGTCAAGAAAGCCTCCGGTGAGACTTTCGAGAAAAAAGTCGCTCCAGAGTCGCTGAAATCCATGCTGGGTCTTCCCATCCACAACAGCGAACACCGTGGCAAGGACGCCAAGGTGGGCGTGGTTACGGGTCTTGCCTGGACTCAGGTGGGAGGCGAAATCCTTTTCATCGAGTCGTCTATCAGCAAAGGCAAAGGCACGCTTACCATGACGGGAAATCTGGGCGATGTGATGAAGGAATCTGCCACTTTGGCATTTGAGTACCTTAAGTCTAATTGCGACGCGTTCGGCATTGATTTCAAGACCATAGAGGAAAGCAACATCCATATCCATGTCCCTGAAGGGGCAACGCCGAAAGACGGTCCTTCGGCTGGCATCACGATGTTTGTCGCTATGGTTTCCGCTTTCACCCATCGCAAGGTCCGCGCCGACTTTGCCATGACGGGCGAAATCACGCTCCGCGGTGCCGTTACGCCTGTGGGCGGCATCAAGGAGAAAATCCTCGCCGCCAAGCGCGCGGGTATTACCGATATTTTGATGTGCGAAGACAATCGTCGCGATGTCGAAGACATCAATCCGGAATATCTCAAAGGTCTCACGTTTCACTATATCAATGAAATGCACGAGGCGTTGCCATTTGTATTGCTTGAAAAATAACTGGTTTGTCTCTGACTTTTTTCAATATTAGATTTTTGCTAAACTTGTAATTCATTTTCCATGCTACATCGCATTTCTCTCTTCTTGGTTGTTCTTTTTGCTTGTACGCAATTAGTGGCGCAGCCTTTGTCCGTCACGTTTCAGCACTTGGCGGTTTTTCCTGCCAACGTGTCCAACCTTTCCATTGTCGATGGCCAGTTATATGCCTATTCCGGTGGTTTGCATCTTTGCCTGCCTCGCATTTCGGGTGCTGTGACTGGTGTTGTGGGCGATACCGTATGGTCGAATTTGGACAATCGCCTTGATTATGTGGTGCGGAATCCACGAACGGGAAACCTGTTTTTTACGTCGGCTTCGAAGAAAGGCTCTGCGCTTTACGAACGAATTGAAAATGAGGACAAGTCGCCTAAGATTTCTAAGGTCAAAATGCGTGACGCCCAGTCGCTTTCTGTAGAACATCCTGTTTTCTCCGAAGATGGGTCGATAATGGTCTTTGCAACATCCGACTTGGTGGGAATGGGCGGCAAGGATCTTTGGTACAGCGAGTTCGATACCATAAATAATATATGGGGAAGGCCTCGTAATATGGGTGTGCGAGTCAATACTGAGGGGGATGAGTGTTCGCCAGTGTTGGTGGACGGTTTTTTGCTATTCGCTTCCCGAAACCGTCAGCCCGGCGATTCCGCTTGGTCGCTTTATGCTACGCGATTTAAGTCGGATGTTGTTTCCGACGATACGGCAAGAATTAACACTATCGGACTTGCTCAAGTACAGAAACTTCCATCTCCACTTAATTCTTCCGCAGATGATTATGAACTTGCCGCAGACCCTGAAAATCATTCGCTTTACTTGCTCTCGCGCCGAAAAGGATCCGATGCGCTGTATTTGTGTGTCGATGCACTTCGTTGCGCCTTGTTGCATGGACATGTATCCACTCAATATGGAAAGCCCTTGCCTCATACGACTGTAAGGTGGAACGATGATAATGGCAACGGAATGTCCACAGAAACAGACGCATCTGGCGACTACCAGCTGCTGCTGAAGACTGGTCGTAGCTATCTGATCGGTTTCTCTGCGGAGGCTTGTTTCGATCGGCAAGATGTCATTCCCGTGGAGCAGTCGGACGGATTTTTCGCCGATATTACGCATGACGTTGTCCTTGAAGATATGCCTATGGAGGTCGCCATCAATTATACGGATGTCTTTGCTGCGTCGAGCGCGGATTTCACTTCCAAAGGCTTGTTTGAAATGGGGCGTTTGTCGGAGTTCTTGTCGATGAATCCCAATGTTACCATTTCCGTTTCCTTGAGTAGTGCTGCCTATGGCGACATGCTGCTCGACAAGATGCTTTCGGATTCTAGAATCGAATCCTTGCAAGAGGCACTCAATGTGCCGGAGTCGCGCATCAACTGCACCAATACAACTTATTCGCGTTCGCGCCAAAAAGATGCAAGGGAAAGTGAGGTCGTTGTAAAACTTCACAACAATTAAGGCTGATTTTTGAACGGATTTGGGATTTCCCTTTGGTGATTAAGCGTTTTGGCTTTCGGAAGACAACTCTCAAGAATAATCTTTTTGCTGTTGTAATAAAAAGTTTTTCAGATTGTTGTCTGTTGAGTATTGATTTTTTGTCAAAAAGATTTTGCCAATAGAAAAAAATGTAGTACTTTTGCACTCGATTTCAAGGGACGGAAGTTCTGCAAATCACTCGGGGCGTGGCGCAGTTGGCTAGCGCACTTGCATGGGGTGCAAGGGGTCGAAAGTTCGAGTCTTTTCGCCCCGACAGATTTGAAAATCAAACAAAAACAGGTTTAACCGCATAGTTGAATCTGTTTTTTGCTTTTTCTTGATGGCATACGGGTGCTTCGTGCAATTTTTCCGACTTTTGTGCGTTAACGTTAAATGATGGAACAAGGTTCTAAATCGGTGATAGAAATTAAGGGTGCCAGGGTGAACAACCTCAAGAACATCGATGTATCCATTCCATGCAATAAGTTGGTGGTTATCACTGGCGTAAGTGGAAGCGGTAAGTCGAGTCTGGCCTTCGATACGCTTTATGCGGAAGGTCAGCGGCGTTATGTGGAGAGTCTTTCTTCTTATGCGCGTCAGTTCCTGGGCCGAATGAGCAAACCCGAAGTTGATTGGATTCGTGGCATTTCTCCCGCCGTGGCGATAGAGCAAAAGGTGAATACCAGCAACCCTCGCTCCACGGTGGGCACTTCGACCGAGATTTACGAGTACCTGAAACTTTTGTTTGGTCGCATTGGTCGTACCTTTTCTCCCATCTCGGGCGTGGAGGTCAAGCGTCACAGCGTGAGCGATGTGGTGGATTTTGTCATGGCGCTGCCGGAGGATACGCGTGTTTATATTTATGCTCCGCTCGAAGCCTGCGAGGACAGGAATTTGCGAGGCCAGCTGCAGATGCTACGTCAGGAGGGCTTTGTGCGGGTCTCGGTGGCGGGTACGATCCTCAAAATCGACGATTGCTTGGAAACGAACGCCATTGATGGACACAAAGAAGTGTTGCTGTTGGTGGACCGTGTTTCGGTGCGTGCTGGCGACGATGACCTTTTGTCTCGCGTGAGCGAGGATGTGCAAACGGCCTTTTTCGAGGGTCGTGGCAGTTGCGTAGTCGGTGTGGAAGTGTCGGATTCCATCACGCTTCACAACTTTTCTAACCGATTCGAAGCTGATGGAATCACGTTCGAAAAGCCAAATCCAAACTTTTTCAGTTTCAACAATCCTTACGGCGCTTGTGAAACTTGCCAAGGCAACGGCCATGTTATTGGCATTGACGAGGATATTGTGGTGCCCAACAAGACGCTTTCGGTCTATGAAGGCGCTGTGGCATGCTGGAAAGGTGAGAAGATGCAGGAGTGGAAGACGCATTTCATACGTCTCTCGCCCAAGTTGGATTTTCCGATACATACGCCCTATTGCGACCTTACCGACCGTCAGCGAGACGTTCTTTGGAATGGTTGCGGCAATTGGGAAGGTATCAATGGATTCTTCAAATGGATTGAATCCCAAAACTATAAGATACAATACCGTGTAATGTTGGCGCGTTATCGGGGCAAGACTACCTGTCCCGACTGCAAAGGTTCGCGACTGCGCAAGGACGCTTCCTATGTGAAGGTGTCGGGCAAGAGCATTACCGAGCTTTCGCAGATGCCTATCTCGGAGTTCTACGAGTGGCTACAAAATATTTCGCTGACTGACAACGAGCGAGAGGCGACAAAGCGTCTGCTTATCGAACTTAACAATCGTGTGGGCTATTTGATGGATGTGGGTTTGGGCTATTTGACCCTCTGCCGTATGTCCAGCACGCTTTCTGGAGGTGAGTCGCAGCGTATCAACCTCGCCACATCGTTGGGAAGTTCGTTGGTCGGCTCCATGTATATCCTCGACGAGCCGTCCATTGGCTTGCATTCGCGCGACACTTTCCGCCTCATCAAGGTGCTCAAACAGTTGCGCGACCTTGGGAATACGGTCATCGTGGTGGAACACGACGCTGATATTATCAATGCCGCCGACTACGTTATCGACATTGGTCCTGGCGCAGGTCGTTTGGGTGGTACTGTGGTTTTTGAGGGTCCCATCCCTGAAGAGACGAAAACGAAAACTAATTTACGATCCCCTAATTCTCAATTTTCAAATCAACAAATCAACAAATCAACAAATCAACAATTCAGTAACTCTCTTACCCTCGACTATCTCTCGGGAAAACGTTTCATTGCTGTGCCCGACCATCGACGTCTATGGAGAGACAAAATTACCATTCACGACGCTTTCTGCAACAATCTCAAGCATGTAACGGTGGACATTCCCTTGGGTGTGCTTACCGTGGTGACGGGAGTGAGTGGCAGCGGCAAGACTTCGTTGATCAAGCAGGTTCTTTACGATGTGCTGGAAAAACGGTTCGACGGCAATGTAGAATATGTGGGCAAGTGTGCCAGTTTGGATGGCGATCTTGCGCGCATCGGAGGTGTGGAGCTTGTGGATCAGAATCCTATTGGCCGCTCGTCGCGTAGCAATCCCGCCACTTATATGAAGGCTTACGATGAGATTCGCAGTCTTTATGCTCAGCAGCCGCTCGCCAAGGCTCGCGGCTACAAGGCCGGCTATTTCTCCTTCAATACCGAAGGCGGCCGTTGCGAAAATTGCGAAGGCGAGGGCTATGTGACTATCGGGATGCAGTTTATGGCTGATGTCCATTTGGTGTGCGAAGAGTGCCATGGCACGCGCTTCAAGGAGGAAACGCTTGAGGTACAGTTCCAAGGCAAGAACGTAAGCGATATATTGGAGATGACTGTCGATCAGGCTATTGCTTTCTTTTCTGAGGCACAGGCTGCCATAGATTTGCAGAACGAAGGCAAACGTTCCGAAAGTAGTTCCACCTTGTCGCATATTCTTTCTCGATTGCAACCGCTACAGGATGTGGGACTTGGCTATTTGAAACTGGGCCAAAGCAGCAGCTCGTTGAGTGGGGGAGAGGCGCAGCGTGTAAAGTTGGCTTCCTTCTTGGTAAAGGGCGAAGCGGCTCAGCCGCAGCTTTTCATCTTTGATGAACCTTCCACGGGCTTGCATTTCCACGACATCCAGAAACTTATCAAGGCGTTCAACAGCTTGATTGAGAGAGGTCATAGCATTGTCGTCATCGAGCACCATCACGATATTATCAAGGTGGCGGACTGGGTAATTGATATGGGGCCTGAAGGTGGCAATGAGGGTGGTAATGTTGTTTTTGCCGGCACTCCCGAAAAATTGGTTAAATGTGACGAGTCTTATACTGGCAAGTTCTTGCGCGAAATTCTGACGGCGAAGCATGAATGAAAAGTTTGCGCAATATGTTTCGTTTCAATGTTTAATTTGTAACTTTAATTTATTGTTCAATGCATAATATCTACTTGAAAAAAATCTCTCGCACGGCAAACGTCGGACTTTATGGTTCGTTGGCGATTTCTATCGCTACTTTGGCGCTGTATTATCTTTGGAATAAGCGTTTTTATATCAACGAACAAGGTTTCCGCTTTATGTTGGTGGCTGGATGCATTTTAGCGATTCTTGCCATTTGCACCATTCTGTTTACGGTCCGCAAATCTACGCCTAAATTGCGCCAGATGGACGATTTGAACGAGAAACTTGGAAAATATTCCGATCAGGTGTCCAACATCTACCTTACCACCTTGGGCATTGTGGTGGTGGAGTGCGTGCTTATCACACTTTCGCACAATAGTATTCTTTTTATTCTTTTTATGCTGCTGGTGCTTACGCTTTTTATGCTCTACCCCAACCATCTGAAAGTCAAGACCGACTTGGGCCTCTCTGATGAACAGATGTCGGAACTTTTCCCTGATTTGTATAAGACTGAAAAACAAGACGAATGAGCGATACCATCGTTGTTATATCCTCTCCTGCCGGTGTGGGCGGTGTTGCGTTGATTCGCGTCTCGGGACCTGATGCGGTTTCTGCGGTTACGCGATTTACTGCTTGCAATTCGCTCAAACCTCGCCATGCCACTTTTTCCGCTTTTAACAATCCTGATGGCACGTTGCTTGATGAGGTTGTGCTGACCTATTTCGCTGCACCTCATTCCTATACGGGCGAAGATGTGGTTGAAATCGCTTGCCATGGCTCGCAGTATGTCCAGCAAACCATATTGCAATTGTTGATAGACGCTGGCGCACGGTTGGCGGAGCCGGGCGAATTTACAAAACGCGCTTTCCTCAATGGTAAGATGGACCTTTCGCAGTCGGAGGCCGTCGCTGACCTTATCGCTTCGACCAATGCCTCAATGCATCAATTGGCTGTGAGCCAGTTGCGTGGAGGCTATGCTGCGACTTTGGCTTCTTTGCGGGACCAGTTTGTCGAACTTACCTCGCTCTTGGAACTGGAACTTGATTTCAGCGATGAGGATGTTGAGTTTGCCGATCGGAGCAAGCTGCATACTTTGCTCGAAGAGGTCATTCAAGTCTGCTCCCGCCTAGTGGATTCTTTCCAGATGGGCAATGCCATCAAAAACGGTGTTCCTGTCGCTATTGTGGGCAAACCCAATGTGGGTAAATCTACGCTGCTCAATGCATTGTTGGAGGATAATCGTGCCATTGTGAGCGATATTCCTGGCACCACGCGCGATACTATCGAGGACACGCTCACGTTGGATGGTATTATGTTCCGTTTCATCGACACTGCAGGTATCCGACATAGCGAAGACGTCATCGAGTCGGTGGGCATTGAGCGCAGCTATCAGGCTGCCCAAAAAGCCCGAATCGTTCTCTATCTGGTAGATGCCAGGGAACAAGATATTGAAGATCAAATTGCCGCGTTCAAGAAACAAGTTTCCCTTGAAGGCAAGACCATGCTTTTGCTCGCCAACAAGTCGGATCTCTTAAAATCTGCCAATTCAAAAAATTCTCAATTAACTCAGATTTGCGCCAAATCAGGCGAAGGCCTTCTTGAACTGAAAGAACAACTGGTCTCTTTGGTCAAGAATGATGCCGTTGACGCCAATTCCCAGCTGGTTACCAATGTGCGTCATTACGAGGCTTTGAAGCAAGTCCTTTCTGCTTGTCGGCAAGTGCGTGAAAGCATGTCGCAAGGAGTGCCAGCCGATCTTGTCATTATCGACCTCCGTGAAGCGCTCTATCATCTTGGCGCCATCACTGGTCAAGTCACCTCCGACGAAATCCTCGGCTCTATTTTCAGCCGCTTCTGCATCGGAAAGTGATGTTGGTAAGATGTTGAATTGTAAAATAATTAACTTTTATGAAAGAAATTAAGTGTCCCAAATGCGGAAGTGTTTTTTCTGTCGATGAGGCGGATTATGCCTCTATTTTAAGTCAAGTCAAGAATGCCGAATTTGAGGTGGAAATTCAAAGACGTCTTTCTGAAATCGCTTTGCGTCAAAAGGCGGAACAGGAGCTTGAGTTTGCCAAGGTGACAAGGAATTATGAATCCTCCTTGAACCAAAAGAGTCAGCAATTGAACGCCAAGGATGCTGAAATTTCTCGTCTTCTGGCTCAATTGAAAAATATTGAAAATCAGAAAAATTCTGAGATGGCTGTTGCTTTGGCGGCAAAAGAACAGACCATTACGACGTTGAATTCGACCATTGCGCAGAACCAGGCCAATTTGCAAATGGCCATTATGGAAGAACGTGCAAAGGCGCAGCAAAGTATGAAGGAGAAGGACATAGAGATTGCCCGCTTGCAGTCTGACGCCAAGTTGGAAAAGAGCAATGCCCAGGTTCATGAGGCGGAACTTGTCAAGCGTCACGAGGAAGAACTTCGCACAAAGCAGGAGTTGGTGGACTACTACAAGGATTTGAAGACTCGTATGAGTACGAAAATGGTTGGAGAAACTCTTGAAATACATTGTTCTACATTGTTTAATCAGTTGCTTCGTCCCATCATGCCGAACGCTTATTTTGAGAAGGACAACGATGCGAGTGACGGCACCAAGGGCGATTTCATTTTCCGTGACTCGGAGGATGATACGGAATATGTCTCCATCATGTTTGAGATGAAGAACGAGATGGACACTACGGCCACTAAGCACAAGAACGAGGACTTTTTTAAGAAATTGGACGAGGACCGCAAAAAGAAAGGGTGTGAGTTCGCCGTACTCGTCAGTATGTTGGAACCCGATAGCGAACTTTACAATGGCGGCATTGTCGACGTCTCCTATCGCTATGAAAAAATGTACGTCATTCGTCCTCAGTTTTTTATCCCAATTATTACGTTGCTGGTACAGACTTCTAAAAAAAGCCTGGAATACAAGAAACAACTTCTCCTGGCGCAGAGCAAGGATGTGGATGTGACAAATTTTGAGAATAAGTTGATCGACTTCAAGACTCGTTTTGGCCGTCATTATGAGATGGCTTCCAAAAAGTTCGACGATGCCGTCAAACAAATTGACGATACCATCGCAAAGTTGCTGAAAATCAAGGAAAATCTTCTGGGTTCGGAAAACAATCTGCGTTTGGCAAGCCAAGATACCGAAGACCTCACCATCCGCAAACTGACCTACAAAAATCCTACAATGAAGGCGAAGTTTGATGAAGCGAGAGGAGGCGAAGAATAGTTTTCAAGCTCTCATTCTTTGGTTTTCAGTTCAGTTGGTTGTTTGTATTCATGAAATTCACCCTCAACACAATATTGCCGCATTTGATTGACGTGCATTCTCGTGCGGAGTTCTATGCGTGGATGCAGCAAAACCACGACAAGGAACAGGAGTGCTGGGTGCGTTCGAATCGCAGCGAGAAGCCTTTTCCCAACACCATTTGGTATGTGGATGCCGTGGAGGTGGCGCTCTGCTTTGGTTGGATCGACAGCACACAGAAACGCATTGACGACGGCAAACCTATTCAGCGTTTTACGCCACGTCGTAAGGGTTGCATTTGGTGCGAACAGAATGTGGAACGTTGTCGCCGATTGATTCGTTTGGGCGAGATGACACCTGCGGGTTTGGCGGTTTTGCCCGACATGAATCCCGACCATTTTGTTTTCTGCGATTGGGTGATTGATGCCATCAAGGCGGATGCGCTGGCTTGGAAGCATTATCAAGAGTTTCCCGATGCCTACAAGCGTATCAAGATTTGGCGCATTCAGCATTACGAGGACACGAAACGTCACGACGAAGCCGTCAGAACGCTTCAAAAGTTCATCCAAGACACCCACGACGGCAGGCTGCAAAAAGGTTGGAATGATTGCGGTCGCTTGGGTTTTTAGAAGTGGCTTAAATATTAAAAAACAAGAATAAACAATATAATGCAACGCAGAAACTCTTATCTTATTGGCAAGGCTTTCAAAAGCTATATTGTTGCTTCTGTGCTTACCGTGGCTTCAACTCAGGTTGCCAATATCGTTGATGCCGCCATTGTAGGCAACTTAATCGGTCCTGAAGCTTTGGCGTCCGTCAATCTTTGCAAACCCGTCCTTCAGGCTTTCTTTTCCTTTTCCTGTCTCTACGTTGCCAGTGCTACAATGATGGCGGGTGTGGCCATTGGTCAGGGAGATAAGCGCAAGGCGGACAAGTTCTTCTCTTTTGCGGTTGTGACATCGCTATTGTTGGGCATAGTCTTGATGGTTTTGGGTATTGCTGCATTTAACCCACTATCGCAGCTGCTTTGCAAATCAGAGTCCTTGCGTCAGATGACCAACGACTTTCTCTTGGTCTCTATTCTTTCGGCGGCACCTCAGTTGCTGATGCTTGCACTCAATCAGTTCCTTGCAGTCGATGGCGCTCCGAAACTGGTTACTCGTAACGTCTTTGTGGGCAATGTGATCAATATTCTTTTCGACATTGTCTTTATCAAGGTGTTTGGCTGGGGTATTTCGGGGGCGGCATGGGCGACTTTTGTCATGTATCTGGTCTGCATCGTTATGGTGATTCCTCATTTCCGCCAAAAGGATTCGCTACACCTTTGCAGGGTCAAACGGGGCGACATCAACTATCGGAACCTGCTCACGATAGGTATCCCTGTGTTTTTCAGTACGGTGCTGCTGTCTGTTCAACTGATTGGTAGCAACTATGTTGCTTCTACCTATTTGGGCGAAGGTGGCCTCGTGGCCTTGGCGGTTTGTGTTCAGTTGGTATCGTTCTCTATGATCATCCTTTCGGGTTCGCTGAGAACCATCCAGCCTATTGGCGCCATTCTCAAAGGTTTGGGAGACGATAGGGGAATGTCTTTGCTCCTCAAGAGAACCTACACTTTTCTGGGAATCTGTCTTGCACTCTATGCTGCGGTAATTGTTGCGTTTCCTGCTCCTATCGCTCAGATTTTGGGCGCCGCCAACGAGTCTTCGATGCCCTTTGTCCTCGAAGCTTTGCCGCTCTTCTCCTTGAACATTGTTATGCAGGTGTTGCTTTACAACCTTTTGCCTATCTATCAGTTTTATGGTCACAATCGTCTCGCGCTCTTCCTTTCTATCGCACAAACAATCTTTCCCATGATAGGTTTTTGGATCCTTAGAGGCGGCTGGATAGGATTTTTCCTCGGTCAGACGATAGTGGCGATTGTTCTTCTGGTTTTTACTTCAGTTGTTCGCTCCAAGGACAAGAATCTGACTCCTTTGACCCTCGTTCCTCGGAGCGATGCTAAAAAAATTTTTGATGTCACTATGGAAACCTCTACGGGGGCGTTGAAAGACTGCCTGACAGACCTGTATCAGTTTTTGTGCAGCCAATCGCAGCCGCAGATCGACCGAATGATGCTTTGTGCCGAAGAACTACTGAACAATATCGTCAACCACGGCCAAGCCAAGTATGTGGATGTACGCGCTACCGAAAACTGCATCTCTATCCACGATGACGGAAAACCGTTTAATCCGTTGGATATGGAATCGTTGCGTGCGACGTCGCTACAGAATGAAGGCATTGGATTGAGAATTGTACAAGGCATCAACCTCGATATCAAATACGATTACCGTTTCAATCAAAACATGGTTACCATCAAGCCGTTGTAGGATTGTTGTGCGATGTTTCTGCGCTATTCTCTCGATCTCATCTCCCAGAACGCTACAGCCGCGGCTCCCGCTACGTTGAGGGAATCCACTCCGTTTTGCATTGGAATTTTCACAATGTAGTCGCAAGCTTCAAGTGCCTCATTCGAAAGTCCGTCGCCTTCGTTGCCCATGATGATGGCGAGTCGGTCTGTGGAACGCAATCTTGGGTCGTCGATGCAGATGGAATTGTCGCTCAGCGCCATGGCTGCGGTCTTGTAGCCGAGTTGGTGCAGTTGCTCCATGCTGGGTTGTGGCCAGTCGTGGCAGGTCTCGCCAAGATAGGTCCATGGAATTTGGAAAACGGTGCCCATACTTACGCGTACCGAACGACGGTTTAGCGGATCACAGCAGGTGCGGGTAAGCAAAATGCCGTCCATTCCCAATGCCGCTGCCGCGCGGAAAATGGCGCCGGTATTGGTGGCGTTCACCACGCTGTCGATAATCACGATGCGGTGTTTGCCTTCGCAGACTTCCGGTACGCTCAGGGGCTTTGCCCGACGCATGGCGCAGAGTATGCCACGGGTGAGCTCAAAGCCTGTAATGCCGGTAAGCAAGGCGTCGTCGCCTGTGTAGATGGGAATGTCACCGCAACGTGCGACGATGGGTTGCGCCTGTCCGTCGAGGTTCTTGTGTGAAGTGAGCAGCGCTACGGGCTCCATTCCTGCGTCCAACGCCACGTTGATTACTTTCGGACTTTCGGCGATGAAGATGCCTTGCTCAGGGTCGAGTTTGTTGCGCAACTGTGCCTCGGTGAGGTGTGTGAACATCTCCACTCTTGGGTCGTTGAGGTCGGTGATTTCTATGGTTTTCACAGGCAAAATAGAGCGAATGGTAAAAGGTTGTGGGTGACTATTTCTGTTTCCGACCAAACGTTTTCTCAAGCATTCTTACATGTGAGAGAAATGCTTCGTCGGTGAACGAAAGTGCTTGCTGGGGACATTTTTGTATGCAGGCCTGACATTTGATGCATACTCCTGTCGTTGCGACGCCTTCCGTTTCAAGTGTAATGCTGCCCATTGGACAGATTTCTACGCAGATACCACAGTTGTTGCATCGTTGTTTGTCGAGCGCTGGCTTGGCTTTGAGAAACAAGGCTGGCGTACCGTCTTCTTTCAGGGGTGTATAATATTTCTCTGGATGAGGGTTTCCTGGAGCAGAGAAGATTGTTGCTGACTCGGAATCAATCTCTTTGCAAAAACGCTCCAACGCACTGAAATCTTCCTCGTTGGGCCTTCCTGCGTTGAGTGTGGAGGAAAAGGTGTGCCGAGCCACTACTGCCGTGGCTCCGATGGGAGCCAAACCTCCTTCTGTCGCAATCTGACACAGTTCGGCAAGGGTGTCGTCGTAGTTGCGTCCGCCATATACCGCAATGGCGATGAATTTCGCTCCGTTGCATTTCAAGTGCTCTTTCACAAATTCCAATGTCTTGTTGGGAATGCGTCCTGCATAAACAGGAGTCCCCCATACCACTAATTCGTTTTCCGAGATTGGTTTCCATTGCTCACGCTCTACGGGGAGTGTGTAGGATGTGAGCGAGTAGGGCAGACTCCACCGCAACGCCAACTGTTGTACAACAAACTTGGTGACGGCACAGGTAGTGCCGGTAGGACTGAAATAGATGCCTCGGATACTGTTGAAAGAAATCATTGCGCGTGCCTTTTGTTTTGCAAAAATACTATGTTTTGTTGAAAGACCGGTCGATCTTTACAATTTTTGTTAATAAATGGTTGGTATTTTGGGGAATGTGATTTTGCCAATTGAATTATTCTTCATACTTTTGCACCAAGATTTATTGTTTTTTTTGCTTTTGAAAATAATGCGGAGTGCGCATAAATAGGTGCTTTGTGCTGCAATTTGGTGTTTGTTCTGTGCTTTTGATTTGTAAAATATTCCGTTTAAGATGTATAAAATTATTAATTCATTAACTAACAAGAAGGATTATTGCTCTCCGGAAATTGAAGTTTTTCAATATTTGACGGAGAAGGGATATGCCTTGTCGGAATTTGAAACGTATGATGGAGGGGATCCCAACGACCCTCTTTCTTTTCAAGGCCCCGATGGTGATTATTATATGGGAGGACCGTTAGGTGAAGAAACTTGGTAAAATATTGTTGTTTGGCAGCTTGTTTTCGACATTGCTATGTGGCTGCCAAAAAGAGAACGTGGAAGGCGGCGAGTTTGTCGCAACCATGGAAGGAAGTGATGGCAAATCCTATATTGCCAACAAACATAATTGTTGGGAGGCGACAGACCGCATCTATGTAAATGGTCAGTCTGCCAAGGAATTCCGCTTGGATGCTACGAAGGGTAAAGCCATTTTCAAACCCGCGGAGCGGGCTGCATCGTATAAGATGTTTACCTATGGTGGACAATCTTTTACTTGGAGTGGGAACACTATAACTTTTTCTTTGCCTCAAAGTTATTCTGGACAGGATATGCCTATGTATGCTACCACCGAAGATTTTGGTCCTGTTGAATTCCGTAATTTGTTTTCCGTCATGCATTTCTACAATATTCCTACAACGGGAACGAATACGATTAAGGTGGAGGCATATAAAAGTGGAATGCATAATTGGGATGTTACAAATCATATTTCAGGTGATTTCACGGTCAACTTTTCGTCAAGCACTCCCACGGTTACAGGTGGAACGGGTTCGGGAAGTGGTAAGACAAGAACGTTTACGCCTGTTGCTGGTGCAACCGAAGCGTGGATGGTGATACCTGCCAATGCGTCACAAGAATATACAATTACCATTACTAATTGGAATGACGCGTATTCAAGCACAAAAACGACCCCAATTCAAGCCGGTAAACTAATTAATGTGGATTACAATGAAATTTCTGATTGCGTGTTGGTGAGTACGGCTGCGGAACTGTATGCGCAATTGAATAGCGGTGAAAGCATGTATATTAGGCTGACGAATGATATTGATTTTTCGGGTTATGGCGCCATTTATCAGCAATTTGGTGGCTTTGGCTATTTTGAAAGCATCAAGATTGATGGTCAAGGACATACGCTTACGCTTAATAAGCCGATTTACTCACAATTAAGATCTACTATCAAGATATATAACCTAAACTTGACGGGCAATTTCTCAACAAACTATGCTGGTGCGTTTGCAGCTTTTTATGCACAGAATTTAGGAGGTTTGTTGAAAGGGAAAGTCACTGCTACAAATTGTAGCTCCACGGTTACCTACAACGGTTCTACGGTTCCTTTTACTGCACCACAATAGCGAATAGATATCTTCTGAAGATAGTTATTTGATGGTGAAGGCCTGAATAAAATAGGTGGATTGTTGCAACAACCCACCTATTTGTTGTCTTCGCATGCCATTGGTCGCGGTGGCCGTCATGCATGATGTTTGATACGCTCTTGCAGCTGCTCCAGAAACTTTGCTGCGTGTAGTCCGTCCATCTGCACGTGGTGGAACTGGAACGAGATGGGCAATGTGTATCGGAAGCAACGTTTGCGGTATCTTCCCCATGCAAGGAACGGGTTCTGAAACTGTTCGGAGTATTGGTTGGTAATGCTGTCTATCTCGCTCTCTACCAATGTGGAGGTCCCGATAATCATATAGTCGTCCAAGAAGTAACTTTTGCTGCTTTCGGTTACCTGTTTCGTGAGTTTCTGATATGCTTCGTTGAACTGTTGTAGGTCGTCCGACATCGGAATGTCGCAGGAGTGTATCTGTCCGTCCAATCCTTCCACGATGACATTGATGGCGAGTTGGTCGTATTTGTAAAATCCTTCCGACGAAGGCAGCAAGTAGAATTCTTTTTGCATCTTTGCCGCCAAGCCTATGCAGTGGCACAACAGCATGTTGAGCTTCAGGTTATGACGTCTCCCGTAACGTACCAATCGGCTGATGTCGAAAGTCTTGGTAATGGTAACCATAGGCATGGGCGACGTCATCCAAAGTTCAAACGCCCGTGCTCGAGAGGTTTCTTTCGGGTCTATCAGTTGTTTCATGAGGTGGGATAATTGGATGTATGGTGACTTCTGAAACTACTCCTTTGCCATTGCTTTGAGCCTTTCGCCGGTTACGCGGTAAATGGTCCAGTCGTCCATCGGGATGGCTCCCATGGATTTGTAGAACTCTATGCTGGGATGGTTCCAGTCAAGGCATACCCATTCCAGACGGCCGCATTCGCGCTCAACGGCAATCTTGGCGAGGGCTTTCAAAAGTCCTTTGCCGTAGCCTTTGCCACGATATTCAGGCTTCACAAATAGGTCTTCGAGATAGAGTCCCGACCGACCGAGAAAGGTGGAGAAATTGTGGAAGAAAAGTGCGAAACCCACTTCGGAGTCACCCTCGAGGGCGAAGATGACTTCGGCGCGTTTGCGGTCGAAAAGCCAGTCTTCGAGAATGGCTTCGGTGGCGACAACCTCGTCTGACATTTTCTCATAGCAGGCCAGCTCTTTGATGAATTTCAGGATGAGAGGCACATCCTTTCTTTCGGCATATCGTATTTTCATAGACATTGATTGTTGTACCTTGGACATGAAGTGTACGTTTGCAGATCACTGTTCGTTAAAATAACGTCTTTTTCGCTGAATTAGTGTGCAAAACACTGTCGTTGACATACTTTTTGCCTCGTTGCTGCGTTAAATAAAGGTTTAAGAGTAAGGTTAAACCCCTAGTCACAAATCACAATAAATATGATCTACTACTTTTCAGGTACAGGCAACAGCAAATATGTTGCACAGCGTTTGGCGGAGGCGTTGGACGATAGTGCTGTCTCCGTTTCCGACAATCCGACCCGCGAAATCCCCGACGGAGAGCCTGTCGGTTTTGTGTCTCCTACCTATTTCTGGGGTTTGCCGTGGCTGCTTGCCGATTTCGTAAGTGAGTTGCATCTCTCGGGCAACCATTATTGCTATGTGGCGCTGACTTGTGGTGGTTCTACAGGCGACGCATCAGGAATGTTGGAAAAACTGTTGGGACGAAAACTCGACGCCCGCTTTTCGGTAAAGATGCCCGACACTTGGACGCCGATGTTCGACGTTTCCGACAATGAGGCGAACAACGCTTTATTGGATGCTGCCGAACCAGTGATTGACGAGATGATTGAAAAGATCCGTGCCCGTGAATGTGGTAATTTCGACCATTTGCGAGGAATGGGGAAAGTGGCTACTGCGTTGGTCTATCCGTTCTACAAACGTCAGTCAACAAGCAAGTTCAAGGCTTCGGATGCATGTACGGGATGCGGACTTTGCGAGAAACAATGTCCGGTGCAAGCCATTTCAATTGAGGATGGAAAACCTGTGTGGGTTAAAGAGCATTGCTTGTTCTGCCTTTCGTGCTTGCATCGGTGTCCGCATTTTGCAATCAGCTATGGAACCAAAACGCACAAGCACGGACAGTTTTACAATCCGCGCGTGAAGTAAGAATCGTTTTCAACGAGACTTTTTAATCCCGCTTTTAATGTTAAAGAAGCATTGCGGTGGTATGGAGGCGGAGACTCCAATAGGGTTCTTCATTTCTCTTTTGCTTGTACAAAAGAGAAACGAAGCAAAGAGAAAATATACCGGCTGTAGAAAATTTGCTAAAATTTCAACCTTCAAAACTAAAGCGTGCAAACTCGCTTCGCTCAAACAGTGCGCGCTTCTTAACGTTTTGAAGGTCAAAATTTCCATACGCAAATTTCCTAAGGCCGGACC
>JAGHVO010000078.1 GCA_018064245.1 Candidatus Colimorpha pelethequi | reverse complement strand
CTTTCGTAAATGGTTCCGAAAATGTGCTTGTCGTCACTGTTGTTGAAGTCAATCTCGTTCAACTTGTTGATGACCTTGCGCATCTCGTAGCCGGATTTCATGTAGTTGTTGCTGCCTTCGAAAACCTCCTGAATGAGTGCTGCACGGCGGTTGTAGCTGATTTCGGTAAGGCTGCGCAGTGTGGGAAACAAGCCTCGTTCATCTTCCTTTTCGCTGTAATTGTCGATAAAGTTCAACAGTTCGTCGCCAGTGATGCCTTCGGGATTTTCGGCCCAGTTGCGCCATTGGAACTTTTCGGGAATGGCGGAAACATAATCGTCGTCGATGAGTTCGAGTTCTTTGTCCTTGTCGTCGATGATTTTAAGAAAGAGCATCCAACCGAGTTGCTCCAATCGTTGAGCGTCGCCAGAAATACCTCTGTCCTGACGCATAATGTTTCGTATGTTGTTGATGATTGCGCTTACGTTAGCCATAGTTTTCTGTAAGTTGTGTTAAGCGGTTTTGTACAAAGCATTTTCAAGTTCTGTCAATGCGGATTTGTAGGATTCTTTTCCGCCGAAAGCCTCAATGATTTCCACAGGGAGCGCTATCTTGTTGATGGGATCCAGTTTAAGCACTTTGGTGTCCTCAATCGTGAGCAGGCCGTCGGAAGCATATTTGTCGAGCAGCGCACTGATTACCTTTTGCGCCAGTTCGCCGTACTTGGTAAAGTAGTTGCGTTTCTTCACATTCTCGGCACGTTCCTTTCGAGTAAGAGGCTTGGCATCGAAGGCGATATGACAAATAAGGTCGAAGGGGTCATATTCCAGACCTATTTCCTCTTTCAAAGCATCGATGAATATTCCGTTGTTTTCAAGTTCTTCAACGATGGAACGTTTGGTTTCGGCATTACGCCAAACGGTGATGAAGTCTTCTTCGTTTGGGAAGAGATTGAGGATGTTGCGTCGCGTGTAGTCCGTGAGACTTTCGGTAATGATTTTGCCGTCATTGTCCAAATACTGGACACGCTCGTGGATGATTGACACTTCGACACCATTGACAACTATCTTTTCTTGATGAGTGTCCTCGTCGTGGTCAACGATCTGATCTTGCTGGAAAACAATCTCTTCATCATCTTCCATTACCATGTCGACATCCTCGTCCTCAGCGTCATGGAAATCTTCGTGTTCGCTGTTGGTCATCACCTTGACGGGCTCACCATCGAAATCAGGGTCTGCGAAGTGGTGCGTTACGTTGCGGAAATCCATAATAGTGAAGAAGGTTTTGTCAAATTCTTCGTTGATACGCGTACCACGTCCGATGATTTGTTTGAATTCCGTCATCGACTCAATGCGGCTGTCCAACACAATCAGTTTGCAGGTTTGGGCATCCACGCCGGTAGTCATCAATTTGGAAGTGGTGGCAATGACGGGATAGGTCTCTTCCGGGTTGATGAAGTTGTCAAGTTCATCTTTCCCCTCCTGGTTGTCGCCAGTGATACGCATGATGTATTTGCTGTTTTCTGCAACCAAATCGGCATTGGCGTTGCACAATGCCTGACGCATACCTTCGGCATGTTCGATATCGGTACAGAAAACAATTGTTTTGGTGTCCAACCTGCCGTTCTTGCACAAGAAGTCGGTTATCTTTTGGGCGACAATCTGTCTGCGTTCCTCAACGACAATGGTCTTGTCGAAATCAACTTGGTTATAGATTCGGTCTTCCACGGGATTGCCGGATTTGTCGATAAAACCTTTGGGTGGGCGCCAGCCTTCGGCATCAATATCCAACGTCACCTTTACCACTTTGTATGGAGCAAGAAAACCGTCGGCAATACCTTGTTTGAGAGAATAAGTATAGATAGGCTCGCCAAAATAGTCGATATTAGAGACATCTTCCGTTTCCTTGGGCGTTGCCGTCATGCCGATGTGCGTTGCGGAGTGGAAGTAGTTGAGGATTTCACGCCATTTGCTGTCCTCTTTGGCACTACCTCGGTGGCACTCATCCACAATTACCAAATCGAAAAAGTCGGGAGAAAAGTCCTTGAAGGCGTCAGGAACTTCGGGATCGGAATTGCTCAGACCTTGATAGAGACCTAAAAAAACGGAGAAAGCTTTGTCGGTGCTGTCAATGCCACGTTTTTTATTGGAGACAAGTTGCTCTTTGCCATCAATTTCCACCACTTTCTTTTTGATGACAGTCATGGCGTCTTTGAAATGGCGAAAATCGCCACGCCTTGTTTGGTCAATCAAAGCGGTGCGGTCGGCAAGGAAGAGAATGCGTTGTTTCA
Organism: Candidatus Colimorpha pelethequi; assembly: GCA_018064245.1. Taxonomy (GTDB): domain Bacteria; phylum Bacteroidota; class Bacteroidia; order Bacteroidales; family P3; genus Colimorpha; species Colimorpha pelethequi. The sequence continues at coordinate 29,906 of JAGHVO010000078.1, read as the reverse complement.
GTTTTGATTTCCACAGACGGTAGGCAATCTGAAACGCCGTATAGGTCTTGCCTGTTCCCGTAGCCATTACCAACAAGATGCGGTTTTCTCCTTTGGCAATTGCTTCAACAGTACGGTTAATGGCAATTTGCTGATAGTATCTTGGCTTTTTAGAACTAATATGATAATTTTGGGTGACAACCTTTTCGACAGCTGGAGTGCCAATGTTTTTGTATTGTTTATATCTGTCCCAAAGGAAATCTGGTGATGGAAATTCATTCATTGAAAGCTCTTTTTCAATGACGCCGTCCGAAACGGTCTTGTCATGAAAAAGAAATCCTTTGCCATTGCTGCTGAACACAAATGGAATATCCAACGTATTGGCATAATCCAAAGCCTGTTGCATTCCGTCGCCAATAGTGTGGTCGTTATCTTTTGCCTCGATTAGAGCAAGAGGAATGTTATTTTTGTAGTATAGAACATAGTCTGCAAACTTTCTTTTTCCACGACCAGTAAGGTTTCCTTTGACGTATATGCGACCGTCCGTGAAAAAGTATTGACGACGAATCATCTTTTCGGACCATCCTGCATGAATAATGGCTGGATCGATATATTTTGCCCTAACGTCGTCTTCCGACAGAGATTGCTTGTTCATCATCAGTAATTACAACTTAATCGTTTTATTTTGCAAAGATACAAATAATAATGAAAAATGGGGAATGGAAAATGAAGAAATTATATCGTTTCCGACAAGCTGCATTAGATCTGTTGAGGCAAGAAAACGAATGCTGCAAATTATATACTTTATTTTCTATAAATCAATACATTATAAATTCTCATCTATTCTACTCCGAACATTTTGGCAATTTCACTCCGAACTTTTTGACAGTTTTACTCCGAACTTTTCTATATTATTAATCTACTAATACTTGTATCATGACAATTTCATTACAAAAAAAGCCCACGCAATTGCGTGGGCTTAATAGTGGTAGCTGTTGGTATTTTTCAATCAACCACAAGATTTGTAAAGGCGAAGGCGTTGCCGTCGAATAGGCCTTTGTCGGTAAGTTTGAGGGCTGGAATGACGGGCAATGCCATAAAAGAAAGCGTCATGAATGGCGCCGACATTGGACAACCAAGCTGACGCACCATAGCGTTGAGTTTTACCAATTGCGCAGCCACTTCTGACCCTTCTTGGTTCGACATAAGTCCCGCCACGGGAAGCGGCAAATAGATGGTATCGGTTCCATCGGTGGCAGCAATTCCACCTTGCAGTGATATCAACCTGTTGAGCACGGTGGTCAGGTCTTCATCATTACAACCTACGGCAATGAGGTTGTGGCAGTCGTGGGCGATGGTGGTGGCAAAGGCGCCACACTTCAAGCCGAAACCTTTGATGAAAGCCACCTGAGGCTTGGCAGGCTGGTAGCGATTGTAAACCACCAACTTGAGGATGTCGTCCTTGACACCAATCTGGTCGGCAGAAACAACCTCGCAACCCGTAAGCAACTGTCCATCCTGAGCCGTAATTACGCGGACTTTACGACCATCGACATCCAGCATCAGATCAGACTGCCGAAGTGGTTCAGCACAAAACTGATTGGGATTTCCCAACACATTTTTCATGCAAAACAGTTCTGGATTCACTCCTGATTCTCTGGAATAGACCTCAACACCAGCAATATAGGTGGAATGGATTTCAAAATGAGACAAATCGTCAACCAGAATGAAATCCGCCGAGTCGCCTTTGCGCAACAATCCTGTCTGCAAGCCATAATGGCGGACGGGATTGAGACAAGCGGCCTGCAACACATTCCACAAAGGCAGTCCTTGTGCCACGGCATGGCGCACAAGAAGATTGATGTGTCCTTGCTGTAGTTCGTTGGGATAGATATCGTCGGTGCAGAACATCAACTTGTCGGGATGGTCGCGGAGCAACGGTGCGAGCGCCTCGAAATTGCACGCCGCACTACCCTCTCGGATAAGGATCGACATGCCCGCAGCAAGTTTTTCCTCAGCCTCTTGGATGTTGGAGCACTCGTGGTCGGTGGAGATTCCTGCGGAGACATATTTCTTAAGATCTTCGCCCGACAGCAACGGTGCGTGACCATCAATACACTTACCCAACTCTTTGGCCGACTGAAGTTTGGCTAAAACCTCTGCGTCATCAAAGAGTACTCCTGGCACATTCATCATCTCGGCGAGGCCCACCACCCTATCTCGTTGCAGCAAAACCTTCACCGCTTGGGAATCCAATGCGGCGCCTGCTGTCTCGAAAGGCGTAGATGGCACACATGACGGTACGCAAAAATGGAATCCAAAACGTACCGACCGACTGTCTTGCAGCATGAAATCCACACCCTCTACACCAAGAACATTGGCTATCTCATGGGGGTCTGCCACCACGGCCACAGTGCCTTGACTTACCGCTAATGGAGCGAATCTACTTGGCGTAAGCAACGTACTTTCGATGTGGATGTGACTATCGACAAACCCGGGCAGGATGTAGGGAGCTTCTGCAGGAAGCGGCTCCTTCAAAGGTTGGATGTCGGCAATATGCCCATCCTGAATGGTGAGTGCCGCATCATAGATATTATGGTTTTCTATGTCAACAAGATGTCCGCGAAGCATTGGTAGTTAAAAGCTTATCAAATTGAGAATTGAAATTAGTTTTCGTCTTCGTTTTCGTTAAGAAGTCACTAATCACAAATTAGAAATTGTACTTGATCAAAGCGCAAATACGATGGTCTGCAACCTGATGGAGCTTGTCGTTGTCGAGAATGCTGCCGTTGGCTGCCTGCTCACCATAGGTGCAAGCGGTCCACTCGTATTCAATGCCGAAGTTAAAATGCGACAGGTTGTAGCTTACGCTTGGCGCGATACGGAAAACAGAATTGAGGTTGGTGAAATTCTCGCCACCCTTCATGTAGATGTAATGTTTTGCAACAGATTCGTTTCCAAAGTTGTAAAGGTCCTCACCTGCACCAAGATTCTTCATGTAGCCGAAGAAAAGGTTGGCACGGTATTTCTTGCCGTAGGCGAAGTTAAGGTAGCTGATGGTGGCCTTGATGGGAGCGTATTCCCAGCTGCCGTCTTCAAGCACGTCGGTCACGCCGTAGCCGTTGAGTTGGTTGACATGGCTTGTGTTCTGTGCATAGATGGTGCGGAACTTTGCGGCAAAACGTCCTTCGGTGTATTGGAAATAGAAAGTCGGCGTGAATGTGGTGAGTCGTTCGTTGACGACAAAGGCAAATTCCTTATCGACACCGTCAACAGTCTTTGTCACATAACCCGTAGTGCGGGGACGCAAGGTCTGGCAGGTGCTACCCAACTGGGTGTAGATGTGCTTGTCGCGATACTGCACGCCCAAAAAGACTTCAGGAACGATGGCGTTGTTGGCGAAGTCGGTGCTGTTGGTGCTACTCCACTTGCCAGCGCTGTAGCTGGGACCATTGTACATATATTGCAACTGATAAAGTGCAGCGGCGGTGAAGCCGAAGCAACCTTTCTGGAAGATGTAACGCAACTGAGGAGTGCGGCTATGTGCACGGAAAGGAGCACCAGCAGCCATACCCAAAACCTCGGGCATAATGTCGCCACTCAGCGGGTGCCAAGTCTGACCAGCAAGGAGTTCCTGAGTAAGACCGTTCTCGTTTTCCCAGTTCAACTTCATATAAGCGTGACGGATACGGAGCACACTGTTTGTTGTGCTGAAACCGCCAAAGTCGGCCTCAATCTTACCACTGGAGGCAGCGCCCAAAATGGTAGGACCAGCGAGGTTCAAACCAATACGAGTGGTGATTGCCAAAAACTTGGCGTTAGGCGTAGCGTTGAGGTCGGTGCGTTCCAAACCTGTAGCGGCAGCCTCGGCCTCGGTCATATTCCATTTCTCGTCGTAGGGAAGAAAATTATACTCTCCACCTACGGAAGTGTATGTATTACGACCGTCGTAAGTGAAGTAGTTTCTAATGAAGCCGTAAGGCGTTACCGTAACCTTGTCGGCAATCTTGAGAACTTTCTTGCCCTCCTCTTTCTTGGGAGCGGCAGGCGTAGCATTCTGCGCGAACACTGCACCAAAAATCATCAAAGAGACAATGGATAATAAAACTTTTTTCATGTTATAAATATTTTCGGAATTACAAAAATACGAAATATTTTCGAAATATTAATTTTTGACTCAAAAGACACTTGACGAATTAAACAAGGAGTTTCACGTCGTGAAACTCCTTGAGAAATTTAGCCACTTATAGTATCATTTTCTATAATGATTTGATGATCTATCAGAATGGGAATATCTTGGTGAGCCAGAAGAATGAGAACACCAGACCGATGACACCAATAATGCCTCCAACCTTGATCATATCCTTTGTCTTGATAAGACCTGTGGAATAAGCGATTGCATTGGGGGGCGTGGAAATAGGCATAAGCATGGCAAGTGAAGCACATACAGCCACAAAAATCACCATGGCTTTCGTACCGCCAAAAGCATCAAATGTCGGGTTGGATGTAAGACCATTGGAGACAGCACACAAGATAGGCACAAGCAGTGCGGCTGTAGCGGAATTGCTGATGAAATTGGACAGCGTGTAGCACACCAATCCGGCAACGGCAAACACCAGGACGATGCTCATGCTGCCGAATGGGATAGCGTTGACGAGTGCCGCGCCAAGACCCGTGCCGCCCTTGTCGATATCGAGCATGGCATAACCCAAGGCAAAGCCACCGGCAACGAGCCAAAGTACACTCCAGTCAATCTGTTTGATGTCTTCTTTGGTAAACGTTCCTGTACATACAAACACTGCCAACGGAATAAGAGCCACGATGTTGGAGCTAATCTTGGTAATGCTTTCGGTCGCCCACAAAAGAATAGTAACGGCAAAGGTAATCCAAACAAGACGCGTACGCCAGGTTGTAGGCTTGTCGTTTTCGGGGATATTAACCTCTAACTTCTTGCTTTTGAATGGGAAGAAAACCTGAAGCACCAACCACGCGATGAAGATCATGATAATCACAAAAGGAATCATGTGGATAGCCCACTCTCCGAAAGAGATAGTGATGCCAAAAGTGGTTTCCAGATTGGAGACAGCAGTACCATTTGGAGGAGTTCCAATTGTGGTGCCGATACCGCCAATGTTGGCTGCAATAGGAATGGAAAGTGCAAGGCCAATCTTGCCTTTGTCGTCATCGGGGAATGTTGCGAGAATGGGAGCCAAAAAAGCAAGCATCATGGCTGCCGTGGCAGTGTTGCTCATAAACATAGAGAATACGGAGATAACCACCAAAAAGCCCAAAAGCACCATCTTGGGATTGGTACCGAAAGGTTTGAGCATGATACGTGCAAGCGTTACGTCAAGGCCATATTTCTGAGCCATTACAGCCAATGTAAAGCCACCGAGGAAGAGCATTACTACAGGATCTGCGAAGGCAGACATTATCTTGGTGTATTTCATCACACCTTCGAGTTCGACGCCAGAAGCGTCAACCATCAAGAATCCCAGACCTTTGTTGGTTAGCGTTAGCAGCGCTATGACAATGATGAGGACCGAAGTCGTCCAGCTTGGTATGGCTTCAAAAATCCACATCATAGCGGCAAATACAAAAAGAGCGATGGTACGCTGCTGAAGAACAGTTAGGCCATCAATACCAAAAGCGGTGGAGGGCATAAACCATATCACGAAAAACGCGAGAATGGATGCCACAAGACCAATAATCTGTTTTACATTCATGTATTTTACAATTTGAATTTTAGGCAAAAGACCCCACCCTTATAACAGGGTGGAGTCTTTATCCTATGTTAAGACTTTTCAAGTAATTAGTCGCCAAGAGTAGCAACCATCACAGCCTTGATGGTGTGCATACGGTTCTCGGCTTCGTCAAATACGATGGAGTTTTCGCTTTCGAATACCTCCTCGGTAACTTCGATACCATCAAGACCAAACTGCTTGTTGACATCGCGGCCAACCTGGGTTTCAAGGTTGTGGTAAGCGGGCAGACAGTGCATGAATTTGCACTTGGGGTTGCCAGTGTTCTTCATCATCTGAGCGTTGACCTGGAAAGGCATGAGCATATCGATACGTTCTTTCCAAACCTCAGCGGGTTCACCCATGGATACCCATACGTCAGTGTAGATGAAATCGCAGCCCTTAACGCCCTTAACGGGATCGTCGGTAACGGTAACCTTGGCACCGGTTTCCTTAGCGATTTCCTTGCACTTCTTAACCAACCAAGCTTCGGGCTGAAGTTTCTTGGGAGCGATGATGCGTACATCCATACCCATCTTGGCACCGCCAACCATCAAGCTGTTGCCCATGTTGAAGCGAGCGTCGCCAACATAAGCGAAAGTAACCTGGTTGAGAGGTTTGTCAACATGTTCCTGCATGGTGAGGAAGTCAGCGAGAATCTGAGTGGGGTGAGATTCGTTGGTCAGACCGTTCCAAACGGGTACGCCTGCGTATTTAGCAAGCTCTTCAACAGTTTCCTGCTTGAAACCACGATATTCGATACCGTCGAACATACGACCGAGGACGCGAGCGGTGTCCTTCATACTCTCCTTAACGCCAATCTGGCTGCCAGTAGGACCAAGATAGGTAACATGAGCGCCCTGATCTTTAGCACCAACCTCGAAAGCGCAACGAGTACGGGTGGAGGTCTTCTCGAAAATCAAAGCAATGTTCTTGCCTGTCATGGTGGGCTGTTCGGTACCTGCATACTTTGCGCGTTTGAGGTCGCGAGCGAGGTCGAGCAAATAATTGAGTTCCTTGGGGCTGAAGTCTAAAATCTTCAGGAAATTACGGTTTCTTAAATTGTAAGCCATATTGTTATTATTTAAAAGTTTTGAGTTTTAAGTTTTGAGTTTTGAGCGAATTGCACCATTTGTCCGTTTCAAGATCCAAACTACTTAATTGCTACGGGCTTTGTTGCTAATTAGCTTAAAGGTGACAGCCAAAATGCCGGTAGGAATGCCCAATATAAGCATTGAAGTCCACCCAGGCCAATGTTCGAGGAAAAATAGCAGTCCGACAATAACCACAGCAAGTCCCCAACCATATAATTTTTGGACAAATTTCGCAAAAGCGTCCGAAGCCCATAATCCAACGTTTTGGACTGGTTGGTTGCGGTCTTCACGAGATTCGGAGAGTGATTTGGGTTGTTCGTAAGCTTTTAAGAAGAAATTCACTGCCAACGTTCCCATTCCCATAATCACAAGGGTGTCCATCGATTCCACATGAAACAAAAACTGTCCCACTAGACCAACAATAGTAGCCGCCAGAGCAAATATAAGTAGTTTCTTAATGAAAGACTTATACCCTGGACTATTTACTAGTTTGTCAATAAAAGATTGGTTGGTAGCCATTCTTGTTAAATTGAGAATTGATAACAGGACGTTATAATGAAGAGGATGTAGTATCGCACCTTTACTATCTCACGATTCGCGTGCCACAGTTGGGGTTGTCCAGTTGACCTGCTTCAGTAATGATGCAGCTCTTGCCACCATTTTCGATGAACATGATGCCTGCGCGTACCTTGGGAGCCATGGAACCTTCGGTGAACTGACCTTCAGCGAGATATTTCTTAGCCTCGTCAACGGTAATTACGTCCAAAGCCTGCTCGTTGGGTTTGCGGAAATTGATATAAACCTTGGGCACATCGGTCAAGATGTAGAACTCCTCAGCCTCAATCTGGATAGCACAGAGAGCGCTTGCCAAATCCTTGTCGATAACGGCCTCAACGCCACGTACATAGTCGCTTTCCTCCACTACGGGGATTCCGCCACCACCTACGGTAACAACTACGTTGCCACCCTTTACAAGGTGCTTGATAATCTTGATATTATTGATTCTCTTAGGTTTAGGAGAAGCCACAACCTTGCGCCAACCGTTGCCCTTGGGGTCTTCCTTATAGATGGCACCTGTCAGTTCGTGGAGTTTTTCTGCCTCTTCCTTGGTGTAGTACGGTCCTACAGGCTTGGTGGGATTCTGGAACATGGGATCCAAAGCGTTCACAGCCACCTGGGTAACGATAGTCACCACATCACGGTAGATGTCGTTTTTGGCGAAAACGTTGCGGAGCGCCAATTCAATCATATAGGCGATAGAGCCTTGTGTCTCAGCCACACAAAAATCCATAGGCATAGCGGGGATGCCGTTGTTTTTCTTGCCAGCCTCGTGCTGCAACATCACGTTGCCTACCTGAGGACCGTTGCCGTGACCGATAACGATATTGTAGCCTCTCTTGATAAGGTTGCACAGACTTTCGCAAGTCTGTTCTACATTTGCCAATTGTTCTTCGTAGGTTCCCTTTTGACCACTGCGTAACAATGCGTTACCGCCAAAAGCCACCATTGCGAGATTTCTCATATCTTATTAAATTATTAATAGTCAATAAATAGAATAACCTTTCCATCAAGATGGAAAGTGCAAAGATACGAAAATTTATTAAATTATGAAAAGCGATTAGTCAACAGTGAATTGTGAATTGTGTGCAATGACCTACGACTGGTGATTAGTGAACCAAGATCGGCGACCCGACAATGGAATTCTCAAATCTTCCAAACAAGACATCAGAATATCCGAACATCTATATCTAAATGTCTAAACATCTAAATGTCTGAACATCTAATCATTTTCAATTTCCCACCACAACCTCTACGAGTTGTTCAGGCGCCAGGACTTGGCGCGCCAGTTCACGCAACTGCTCTGGTGTAACAGTTTTCAACGCGTTGAAATATAAGTCGGTGAACCGCTCGTCAACATCGGTGGCAAACATCTGGCGATAGCGTTCGCTGCACTCAAAAATACCATCAACACTGCGTATGAAATCGCCTTCCATATAATGACGAACAATGTCGAGTTCCTCCTCGCCCACCAACTCGTCTTGCAGACGTGTTATTTCGTGATAGATTTCCTTCAATGCGGGTTCCACGACATTGTTGCCCACTTCGGACGTGATGTAGAATGCGATGCTTCCACGATAGATCTGCGTCTGACTGTAGATGCCGTAGGTGTAGCCTTTGTCCTCTCGCACGTTGCTCATCAGCCTCGATCCGAAATAGCCTCCTAAAACCGTGCTGAGCACCATAAATTGCGCATATCTCGGGTCGTCCCACCCAAAAGGAAGCAGTCGCCCGATGCGGATGGTAGACTGGACGGAGTTGGGCATGGATTTGTGTATACGACGTTGCGACTGCGGCTTTGACGATTGAACTTCAATACGTTCGCACCGTCCAGAGCTTGCCAAACAGCCAAAATGTTCGTCAAAAGACTTGAGCAAGGCTTCATCGCAACTGCCTCCCAAAACAAGATGGGCGTTGGAAAGTTGATATCTTTGGGCGTAGAAGTTTCGGACTTCTTTAAGAGTCAGTTTTTCAAGGTCTTCCACTGTGGCAAAACATCCCAATGGATGTTCCTTGCCATAGAGCGCCTCGTAGAAGAGATTGCGTGCCAAGAAATTGGTCTTCTGAAAGCTGGAAAGGAGCTGCTGGCGACGTTTATTGCAATAAACCTCAAACTCGCCTTGCGGGAATATGGGGTGCTGGATGATTTCAGCCAAAAGCGGAAAAAGCTCTTCGGCGTAGCGGCGAAGCGAATAGACTGAAAACGAGCCAGTGAAAGTATCGATGGTTTGCTCGACAGCGATGCCGCGATAGTCAAAAAACTCGGAAATCTCCTTCACGGAATATTTCTGACTGGCCTCGGAAAATAGCTTGTTGGCAGCGTGGGCGCAAAGTTTGGTGGGCTGATATGCAGAGCCTGCCTCAAAGGTGAAGTCAAGCTTGATAATGTCCAACGCATCGGAAGGAAAACAGTAGAGTGTATTGCCGTTGGATAGTTGGTAAGGCGTAGGAGCAAGTTCCATTTGAGTGATTAATGATTGTTGATTGACAATTGATTATTAAAAGTTTGAGAGGTCGGTTCTTTTGTCTAGTTGTCTCTTTTACAAATCATGACATCCTCTCGATATTCTCCCGTTCCTAAAATTCCACCGTCACTTTCAAATTGAATTGTCTGGCGGTAAGGTAGTTGGGAACTGGATAATAGACATTCTCGTAGTCGGCCACCCAGATGAACGACACCACGTTGTGATGGTCAAACAGGTTGAAAACCTCAAATCCCACAAGGATGTCGTCAACATGGCGCAACAGCGCTGAACGTTTGATTTTTTCAAAACGAGAGAGTTGAACCATATTGCCCCAGTCCACCCTAAAATAAGTGGGCAGACGGAACTCTTGGCTTCGGTCTTTTTGATAAGGGAATGTCACAGGCGTGCCACTTCCAACGATGAAACTCAAGCTCATTCGCCACCAAGGAATTTGAGGCACATAGTCTTGGAAGAAGAGTTTGAAGGAGATTCTCTGGTCGGTTGGACGGGCAATCCATCCCAATCCGTCGCCTTCAATATCTTCCTGCGTCTGCATGAGCGAAAGACTTGCCCACGACTCCAACCCTTCCACAAACTCGCCATTCAACCGCACACTCATGCCTGCCACATAGCCTGTGGCGGTCTTGTCGGCATCGTAGCGGATACGCAAATTGTCTATAGTGTACGGCACCAAGTCGGTGAGATATTTGTAGTACAGATCCGCCGTCAGTTTGAACGGCTTGTCGCCCACCTTGAAATTCCAATCGGCGCTCTGCATCACTTGATACGACTTTTGCTGCTTGACATTGAGATTCAATGTTCCATCGGTGCGGCGCATCTCTCTATAGAACGGCGCTTGCTGATAGACACCTGCCGCAAAGCGGAACAACACGTCCTTCGTCCATTGGGGATGACAGCTTGCCAAAAGACGCGGACTAAGGAGCAATTGTTGATTTGCCGATTCTTCGGTTTGCCGACGCAAGGAATTGAGCAACGTAGTCTGGGCCCATTGGGCACGCAATCCGGCAAGCAACCTAAATTCTGCATTCTTGCGGGTTGTAAAATTCCATTCACGCTGTGCGTATGCCATCGCGCGGAATGTCTCTATCTGATTTTCCGCGTTGGCGTAAAACTGCAAGATTGGATTGTAAGGAACATTGTTTTCGTCTCCCAAAATCTCATGCGTGGTGGGCATGGCATAGCCCGCCGAATCCACCCATTTCCACTCTTTCAAATGGTCACCAATGCGTTCGTACTGCGTTTTTACGCCCCAGTTGAGATTGCCTAATCTCAAATAATGAGTTCCTTTCAGTTCAAAATTGAAAACGTTGGTCTTCAACTCATTGCGAGCATGTTCCAAAAAAGTTCCTATGCCACGGTCAAACTTGTCAATAGTAGCATCTGCGCCCATTCCACGTTCGTAAAGCCAAAACTGACTTTGGATGTCGTAGTGTTCCTGCTCGGTATTGGTCTGCGCCGAAGCTATCATTTTCAGGCCAAAATCATCGTTCGGATGCCAGTCAAAAGTGACTGCGCCCAGCAAAGTGGAATATTTATCCACCTCACTTCCATCGAAATAGATATCCAATTCCAACGACTTCATGAAACTTCCGAAGGTGGTTATCTGCGATTCCGGAATCAAGCCATATCGGTTGTTGGTCCAAAGTGTGAGCAGCGCTACATCAAGCTTGTCGTTAATCTTGTATGAGAAAATACCTTGCGCATCGGTGTAGGCTGTGGAATAAGAGCCTTTGGTGTCGAGCGACGAAAAAAGATATCGATTGGAATGCCGCCTCACACCCACGGAATAGGTAAACTTGTCTTTTACAGAACCTTCCACGAAACCAGTAACACCCAACAAGCTGCCCGAAATCTTTCCTCTAAATTCCGTAGCGCGCCCATATACGATGTCCAACACCGACGACATCTTGTCGCCAAAAGATGCGTCGAATCCTCCCGGAGAGAAATTAATACCCTCAACCAAATCAGGATTGATGATGCTCATGCCCTCTTGCTGACCACTGCGAACCAGCATAGGACGGAACACCTCTACCCCATTCACATAGACAAGATTCTCGTCAAACGAACCTCCTCGCACCGAATACTGCGAAGAAAGCTCGTTGTTGGAACTCACGTCGGGCAAGGTCTTGATGAGACTCTCCACACCGTCGTTGGGTCCGACGTTGTTCTCTATCTTTTGAATGTCGATATGCGTAAAGGTGGTGGAACGCGATTTTTCGTCGGTTACCTGCACCTCCTTCAAGGTTGTGGCAGACTCGACCAACTTCACGTCAATTCTGTATGGACTCTTCAAATCTTTGTAATACAACGCAATCGTATAATATTCATAGCCCGTATAAGAAAATCGCAATCGCACGCTGTCGCATGGAGGTACCGAAAGGCGAAATTTTCCGTTTCGGTCGGTGCTCGTTCCTATGGGTTTGTCGGTATCCATAACGCCCACTGTGACAAACTCCAATGGTTTGTCGTTCTTGGCGTCACACACCTTTCCTTCAAGCACCACTTGAGAAAAAGCAATTCCACTTATTCCAAACAAAAGGACAAGTGCAAAAAGGTGCTTGAGTGCAGAACGACCGTTAAAAGACATTATGTATTAATAGTTTAAGAATTTTGAAAAGATACTTGTGAATGATTCATGATGCTCATCCACCATTACAAATTACAATACTATATAACGCAACAATTACACAAAAATTATACTCATCATAAAACACAATTCACCTATCGCCATCCTAAAGTCAAAATTGCGATGCAGTTTTCATCGTTTAACGCTCTCTATTCGCTTTTTTTTAGTATCTTTGCACTTTATTTAGAAGTTGTAAGGAATCAAGTTTTTGCAATCAATCTCAGCACAACAATCTCATCATATTACAGTCGCTTGATTCATCGTAACTCGAAAATCAAAATCCTACAATAATGAAATTTCGCATCTTTACATTAGCACTGCTGCTTGTCGGATTCACCTGCCAAGCGCAAAACCAAATCGACCGCCAAGGCCGCAAACAAGGACATTGGATTAAGACCGACAAGGATGGTTCCAAGATATTCGAAGGCAATTTTAAGGACGGCGTAGAAGTAGGACTTTTCCAGTATTTCTACCCCAACGGCAAGATTCGCATCGAAAACGATTTCTCCGCCGACGGAAAATTCTGCAGCCACAAAGCCTACGACGAGGAAGGACATCTGCTCGCCACGGGTTTTTTCCGCCAGCGCAATCGCGACAGTGTGTGGAATTTCTACAACGAAGAAGGCAAGTTGCTCAAAACCACACGTTACAAACTGGGACTTAAGCACGGAAGGCAGATTGTATTCACCGACAACGGCGACACCGCCGAGATCAGTTCGTGGGACAACAACCATCGTCACGGCTATTGGTGGAAACGCATCGGCAAAAAAGGCTATATCACAGGAAACTACAACCACGGGAAACTCAATGGCTTAGTGCGCGAATACGACGAAATGCTGCAGCTTTGCCGTGAGGGCAATTATGTTGACGGCCTCAAGCACGGAAACTACAAGTATTTCGAAAACAAGCAACTCACCATCGACGAAACTTGGAATTCAGGAACGCTCCAAGATCGCCGCATTCTCATTCTCCAACCCGAACCCACATTTATTTCCATATATTCAATAGCTTACATCATTCCAAAAGGCAAAGATCATGTGATGATCTACAACATGCGAGGCGAACCCATCGAGACCTACGAACCCATCGACAATATTCTGGATCGCATCGGCAACGAACGCTTCTCCCAAGTAAACAAAAAAAGCCACATGATGGTGGCAGAAGAATGTATCGTTGGATTCAAGAAAGATTCAGAAGGACGCGACATCTTGGATCTTTCTCCCGAAATCGACATCCAAATATTCCCCGACGAGGACTGCGTAAAGATGGTTCAGTCGCTTCAACGAGAGGGCATTGAGGAATAAGAAACAAAAAGAAAGGGATGCTTTCGCATCCCTTTCTTCCATTAAACACTATTACAAAATCATTATTTCTTTCTAACAATCAGAAGAATACACGACTTTCATTCTTCCGAAATCGTTTGCAAAGATACTGATTTTTTCAATAGCATACGAAAATTTAACGTTTTTTAATGATTAGTAAGACTGTCGCCACCCATACTTTAGGCTGCAAACTCAACTTTGCAGAGACTTCCGACTTAGTGCGCCAATTTGTGGCAGAAGGCTGCAAGGTGGTTGATTTTCACGAAAAAGCAGACATATACATCATCAACACCTGTACGGTCACAGCTATCGCCGAGAAAAAATGCCGCACCGCCATTCGGCAAGCCATAGCCCAAAATCCAGAAGCCACAGTAGCCGTTATTGGCTGTTTTGCCCAAAACAACGCTAAGTCTGTCGCCCAAATCAAAGGAGTGAAATACATTCTTGGCAATCACGACAAGCACCGCCTTCTCGACTATATCTTGTCTTCCGCGCCTGCCACTATCGCCGTGGAAGAGCCGAAAAGCTTCAATCTCGCCTACTCTTCCAGCGACCGCACCCGAACCTTCTTCAAGGTCCAAGACGGATGCGACTACTTTTGCACCTACTGCGCCATTCCTTTCGCCAGAGGCCGCAACCGTAGCGCATCGGTGGACGAAACCGTTGCCATTGCGCGACAAATAGCCAATTCGGGAAGCAAAGAGGTGGTTCTTACTGGCGTCAATACGGGTACTTTCGGGAAACAAAATGGTGAGACGTTCCTCGACTTGCTACGGGCGCTCGACGAGATTGATTGCATCGAACGCTATAGGATTTCAAGCATCGAGCCGAACCTCATCACCGACGAAATCATCGACTTCGTAGCCTCCTCGCGGGCTTTCCTGCCTCATTTTCACATTCCACTGCAGTCGGGCAGCGACAAGGTTTTGAAAATGATGCACCGACACTACGACACAAATCTCTATTTCAACAAATTGACCCGAATCAAATCCGTAATGCCCGACGCTTGCATTGCGGCTGACATAATGGCGGGGTTCAACGGAGAGGACGAAACGGAATTTCAAAAGGTATGCCAGTTCGTCGAGTCACTTCCTATCTCCTACCTTCACGTTTTTACCTATTCCGACAGACCCAACACCGCTGCGCTGAAACTTGGAGAAAAAATACCGATGAATATCCGCCGTCAACACAGTCAGGCGTTGCACGAAATTTCCGACCGCAAGAAGAAAGCGTTCTACGAAAGCCAGATAGGAAAAGAACGCACGGTTTTGTGGGAATCCACCCTTCACTCCACACCTGCGGGCGACATGATGCAAGGTTGGACCGACAACTACATCCGACTGCAACGACCTTACGACGAATCGCTCATCGGTGCCATCACACCCTACGCCATCACTCCCGAGACCATTGTCGCCGACTTCGAGATGGAATAGCGACATACGATTTTGCGCTCGCAAAGACGGAGCAAATCATTCACGTTACCAAAATCCAAGCATCTTCAAGGACAAAACCTCAAAAAACACAAAACCGCACACATCCTGTTATCTTTGAAAACAATTCGCAGATTCCAACGAATTATTATTCAATTATTTCAAAGAAGAAACCGCAATATTAAAAGAATTGTAACGTGCACTTTTTTCAAATTATTACCCTCAAATTGAATTTCGGCAGCCACAAATCACTTATTTTTCGTATCTTTGCAAATTGCTAAATTGTATAACAGAAAGATTCTTTTTATATGAAAAAACTGTTTGCCATTCTAATCTTGTCGCTTTCGCTTACTTCTGGACTGAAAGCACAATGGCTCAATTACGATTTCCACATGGCGTTCGGCTATTCTCAACTTACCGACGACCTCATCTCCCAGGGCGGCATTATGGGCTATTCGGCTGGAGCTTACGCCACTATTGGCTTTACAAACTCACGTTCCGTACTCGCCGACATTTTCACCTTGCAGACAGGTCTCAACCTCACGCGAAAAGGTGGTCGCTTGTATCACGAAAAATCTGGAGCTTTCACCTCTATCCGCAAGGCTTGCTACAGTGGTTGGTATGCGCAAATCCCCGTGCTGGCAAACTTTAGATTCGAACTCCCATTTTCCGAACAATATGCACAGTTTTTCGTTGGTCCAGCTGTAAGCATTGGCATTTTCGGCCACTACAACGACCGAATGGTCTCGCCTGGTTACCCTCAGATTTCTTGGAACTACGACATTCACAACGATCCAGCCTTCAAGCACATGAACCGCATCGATGTAGAGTTGATCGCCGGCGTTGGCTATCAGTGGCGCAATTATGTGGCAAACATCTATGTCGATTATGGATTTCTCTCGATTGGCTCAACACCCGACGTGCTGCGCAGCATGGAAGAGGATGTAAAACGCACCGACAACCCCGACGGCAACATTGTGATGTTCATGTTCTCGTTGGGATACCAACTTCCCAGAGACTAATCCTTGAATGTAAAGATATAATAAAAGGAGCAGATATCTGCTCCTTTTTTCATGTGTCATTACACGCTACTCATATCTTCAACTGCTTCGCCAAGTCAGCGAAATCAATGCCGTCGAAATTGCCAGATGACATCATCAAGAGGTTGACTCCCTGCCACCGCATTTTCCGCAAGTCGGAAACCAACATTTGGGAGTCGTTATATACTTTGATGGCTGGATTGCCGAAAGCGCACTGCACCTGTTCAATGCTTAACGGAGGCAACTTCTTGTGCGCCACAGCATGAGGATTGAAATAGACGATGGGCACATCGGCCAAATCCATACAACCTTTGTACTGCGTAAGAAATTCGGCAGTAAGACTGCTGAAGGTGTGAAGTTCCATACAAGCCACCAACTTACGGTCTGGATACTGTTCCTTCATGGCTGCAATAGTAGCACGAAGTTTTGACGGTGCATGGGCGAAATCTTTGTAAAGTGCGCTAACATCGTTCTTGTCCACCAATTCAAGACGCTTGCTGGCTCCAGGGAAAGTGCTGATGGCCTCGTAGAACTGCTCATCGCTCACGCCCAAGGCATTACATGCATGTCGCGCAGCGGTGAGATTGAGCAAGTTGTGATGCCCGAACACCTTCAACGACGTCTGCATGGGCATAAGATAAGTCACACCATTTTTTACACGATAATCAGGCACGCTATATGGAATCTTGGAGATATCGGTACGATTATTGCGTTCCGAAACTTCGCAAACTACAGAATCTTCGGCACAATAGATCAGCGTACCTTGAGGTTCGATAAGGTTGATGAATTGGGCGAACTGGTCTTTGTATATGTCGAAAGTTGGAAAGACATTCACATGATCCCACTCTATGCCCGTAATGATCTCCACATCAGGCTTGTAGAGGTGGAATTTGGGACGACGGTCAATGGGCGAAGTAAGGTATTCATCTCCCTCGATGACCATTACTTTGGCGGTCTGACTGAGACGCACCATCACTTCAAAACCTTCGAGCTGGGCTCCCACCATATAATCCGCCTCAATGCCACAATGCTGCAAAACATGCAGTATCATTGCCGTCGTTGTAGTCTTGCCATGGCTGCCTCCTATCACCACGCGGGTTTTGTTTTTCGACTGCTCGTAAAGATATTCTGGATAACTATAGATTTTCAGTCCCAATTCCTGGGCGCGAATCAACTCAGGATTGTCGTTGCGGGCGTGCATACCCAGAACAACTTCGTCGATGTCGTTGGTGATTCTGTCGGGATTCCACCCTATTTCCTTGGGCAGCAAACCGTATTTTTGCAGACGACTCTTGGCAGGATCAAAAATCTCGTCATCCGAACCAGTAACTTGATAGCCTTTGAGATGCAAAGCTATGGCGAGGTTGTGCATAGCACTTCCTCCTATGGCGATAAAATGAACTTTCATTGGTAAGTTTATAGTTTTAAGTTTTAAGTATTAAGTTTTAAGTTTTAAGCTTGATGTCTGTGTGATTTTTATCCGAATTCTGAGATTGAAATCCGATTATCAATTCTCGTTCTTTGGTTTCCAACGTTTTGCGAGGGCGAATAGTTCGGGATTGATATGGCAGTAGCCATGTGGATTTTTGTCAAGATAGTCTTGATGGTCATCGTGGGCTGGATAGAAATTACGAAGCGGCTCAACTTCTATGACAACGGGGGCTTCGTAGCGCAAAGCGAGCTTCCGAATAGACTGCTGGATGACGGGCAAGTCGGCGGGATCGGTGTAATAGATGCCTGTACGGTATTGGTCTCCCTCGTCTTCTCCCTGTCGGTTGACGGAAGTCGGATCTATGGTCATATAGTAAAGCTCAAGCAGTTGCTCAAGAGCGACGTCTTCGTAATGAACACATACGGTCTCCGCAAAACCCGTGGTGTGGGTGCACACTTGCTTGTAGGTTGGATTGGACACATTGCCGTTGGCGAAGCCAACAGTAGTGTCCTTCACACCGTGGATCTGCTTGAGGAAATGTTCGGTTCCCCAATAGCAACCGCCTGCAAGATAAATGGTTTTCATAGTTATTGGATGTCAGATAATACAAGACGAGAAATAGTCCGCAATCCAAAATTTGCAGCCCTAAATAATTAATTGTACTACATGTGTTTTGCCACCGCTTCGGCGATACGAGCCTTGGTCTGTTCGATGGAACCCGAGGCGTCGATATTGAGGAGCACACCATTTTGGCGATAGTAGTCGATTACGGGGAATGTCTTGTTTTCGTACTCATCAAGGCGGCGTTTGATGATGGCCTCATCTGTATCATCCTTGCGTCCCGAAGTAACGGAACGATCTTTGATACGTCGAATCAATTCATCGCGTGGAACGTCGATGCGCACCACGCAGTTGATTTTCTGATGATAGATTTCCAAAAGTAGGTCCAACACCTTGGCTTGGCGCACAGTGCGTGGGAAACCGTCGAAGATGATGCCTCGGGGGTCTTCAATGATGGCTTTGTTGACGATGCGCGTCACTGTGTCGTCGTCCACCAAGTCGCCACGCTCCATAACGGCCTTGATTTCAAGTCCAAGAGCAGACTGCGATGCCACTTCTTGACGCAGGCGGTCGCCCGTGGAAAGGTGATAAAGGTTGTATTTTTCGGCAAGAATGGTGGCGTGAGTCCCTTTGCCTGCACCAGGGGCGCCAAAGATAACTAAGTTGTTCATTGTTTGAATTCTTTGGGAAAGAAGATATAGTATTTTGTTACTTGCTTTTCAAGGAAATGTCGGTCAAGTTGGTCGCTCGCCTCGCTGATATCAAGACATTCTCCGTTTTTGTAGAGCACTCGAATTTCTTGGTCGTTGAAATCGTAGGCATGGTTGCGAAGTACTCCTGTTCCGACAAAATACTCGCTTTCTTGGGGCGTGATGCCATAGCGTTCCTGAACCTGATGACGCAACTGTTCTATTTCCTCGTTGGGAAACGGATGGTCGCTCACGCGAATAGCGGGCAGGCGCCGATTGATGAGGCGTTCCGACAAAGTGCTGAGTATAAAATCGTCGTGATGCATCCAAGCCTTAATGGCTGCAATAACGTCATTGTCGTCAATGCTGGCAAAAGCATCAAGAATTCGTTCCTTGGATTCAAAATGTTCTTGGGTGTAGTGGTGCGTGAGAAAATCCATCAACGGGGTATCGGGCATGGCATTTTGATCTTGATAGAGTTCCTTCACTCGTCGCAATGCGCCCAGCAACAATGTATCGGCTGCAATAACCGTCTTGTGAAGATAGACTTGCCAATACATCAAGCGACGAGAAATGATGAACTTCTCGATACTGTAAATGCCCTTTTCGTCCACCACGAGTTCATCATTGCAGACATTCAACATATTGATAATACGTTCGGTTCCGACAATTCCTTCACACACGCCCGTAAAGAAACTGTCGCGGCTAAGATAGTCGAGGCGATCCATATCCAGCTGACTGGAAACGAGTTGGTGGAGGAAATGCTTGGGATAAGTGTCGTCAAAAATGGCAATGGCGGTGGTAAGACGACCGTCAAACTCCTTGTTGAGCCGCTCCATAAAGAGGTGCGTAAGGGTTTCGTGATGCACTTCGGCGAGCACATACTCCGACGTATGGGAGAATGGTCCGTGCCCAATGTCGTGAAGCAAAATGGCCAGTTTCACACCCAACGCCTCGTCGGACGTAATATCCACTCCTTTGACTTTCAGCACCTCCAACGCCCGATTCATCAGGTTCAAGGCGCCCAGCATGTGGCTGAAACGGGTGTGCATGGCCCCTGGATACACCAAATAGGTGAATCCCAACTGTTTGATGTTGCGTTGGCGTTGAAAATAAGGATGAGAGATGACGTCGAAAATAATGTCATCCTCTATGGTCAGAAAACCATATACGGGGTCGTTGATGATTTTACGCTTGTTGGTCATGTAATCGATAAACTATTGATTTGTTGATTTGAGCAATTTCAATCAAAATCTAATTGTCAATATTTTCTTCAAGAATTTTGGCGGCACAAGCCACAAGGTCGTTGCAGGGACGTTTGCCCGACTGGAGAAGGCGGCCACAGTTGATGTCGCCGTTTTCCTCGCGGAATTTTTCCGCCATCATCTTAACGGAAGAGGCTTTGCCACAGAGTCCTGCAACCATAGCCATGCCGCTCACACAGCCGCACACTTCGCGCAAACCTGAAAGGCCGCGACCGAAGGGAGCGGCCATATTGGATGCCGAGGCGGCATCAATGGGCAACTTGTCGGCATACGCCAGAACGACTGACTGACAGCAGTTACAGCCTGACTTGTGCAAAATACGCGCTTTTTCTGATCTATTTTCCATATTATTTGTAAACTACGAACGGTAAAATTTGATTGATGAGTTAGAAATACAATTCGCTTAATAAATCAAGATTTCACACCTAATCAATTCCCTTTGTAGATATTCCAAGCCCAGTTGGCAATGGTAAGAACCGCCGCAAGAACAATGGTATAGTTGGGCCAGCGAGTGTGGAAAGCTTTGTACAATGAACGGCTTCCCCGACAAAGGTCAACAATATACCATACCAAACAGACAACGGCAAGCAACGTAAGCGTCACTCCTAGGGGATTCATCTTCAACGATTCCACCACCTCGCCTTCCAACAAGAGGTTCAACGACCTAATCGTGCCGCAACCAGGACAAGGTATGCCTGTAAGTTGTTTGAAAAGACACGGTATGTCGGGAATGCGCATGGGAGTTAAGAGTTAAGCCATTGGGACATCTTGTAGAAAATCACAAAAGGAGCGGAGGAAAAACCGCCGCTCCTTATCGTTATTTCATTATGGATATCAATAATTTGAATATTGGATAAACTTTTGATAGTTGTACTGACGGGTTTTCTTCTGCACCGAGAAAAGGTCTATCAACCACCAAATACCACATCCGCCACAGGTGAGAAGTTTTAAAACACCAAGACCCGTATCGCCCAAAAGAAAGCGATCGACGCCCAACTCTCCAACGAGAATGGAGAGAACAAGCATCAAGGTAGGATCACGGTATTCTATCGACTGCATCATAAGCGCCTTGTTCTCGTCCATCGAGGAAAGCTTGGAACGGATGGCGGAGATGCTTTCTGGAGGAAACCATTCACCCTTGGTCATTACGAAATAATCTACATTATTCACTTCCATAACTGTCATTTATAAATTAATAACAACTTGATTTTGTACCGAATAGAAGTAGCGAGCCTATTGTCTATTCGCCTCTTATTATTCCGCACTGCTGATGAACGGATACTTGTAGTCGCGGGCGGGATCGAAAGTCTCCTTGATAGCCTGCGGACTGGTCCAACGAATAAGGTTGAGGTAGGAACCAGCCTTGTCGTTGGTGCCGCTGGAGCGAGCGCCGCCAAAGGGCTGCTGACCGACAACGGCTCCCGTAGGCTTGTCGTTGTAGTAGATGTTGCCTGCGGCATACTTGAGAATTTCGGCGCCTGTGCGCAAAGCTTTGCGGTCGGTGGAGAAGATGGCACCCGTCAAAGCGTAAGGAGAGGTCTCGTCGCAGAGGTGGAGGGTCTTCTCGTAGTCGGCATCTTCATAGACATAAACCGTGATGATAGGTCCGAAGATTTCTTCGCACATGGATTTGTATTTGGGAGTCTTGGCGAGAATGACGGTAGGTTGAATGAACCAGCCCTTGCTCTTGTCGCCTGTGCCACCGAATACGATTTCAGCGTCCTTGCTCTTCTTGGCGTGCTCAATGTAGCGCATACAGTTGTCGAAAGAAGCCTCGTCGATAACGGCATTTACGAAAGCGGAGAAATCACGGACATCACCGACCTTAATTTCCTTGAGCATCTTGCCGATGGTCTTCTGTACTTTGGGCCAGAGACTTGCGGGAACATAAGCACGGCTTGCCGCGGAACATTTCTGACCTTGGAACTCAAAGGCGCCACGAACAATGGCGGTAGCCACCTGATCGGGATCTGCCGACTTGTGGGCGAAGATGAAATCCTTGCCGCCGGTTTCGCCGACAATCTTAGGATAGGTGCGATAGTTGGCGATATTGTCGCCGATGGATTTCCAGAAACTATTGAAAGTACCCGTAGAGCCAGTGAAGTGTACACCAGCCAAGTTGGGATCAGCAAAAGCGACATTGCCGATGAGTGCGCCACTGCCGGGGAGGAAGTTGACAACGCCGTCGGGAAGGCCTGCCTCTTTGTAGATTTTCATCAACAAGTAGTTGGAGAGCATAGCCGTGGTGCTGGGTTTCCAGATGCAGACATTGCCCATCAATACGGGAGAGAGGCAGAGGTTGCTGGCGATGGAGGTAAAGTTAAATGGAGTGATTGCGAAAATGAAGCCTTCGAGAGGACGATAGGTCACATAGTTGAGAGTGCCCTTGTCGCTGCAAGGCTGGTCGCTATAGATTTGTCCTGCATAATAGGCATTGTAGCGGAGAAAGTCAACCAACTCGCAAGCGCTGTCTATTTCGGCCTGCATGGTAGTCTTGCCTTGTCCGAGCATAGTGGCCGCATTCAAAAGGTAGCGATATTTGCCACTAATGAGGGTGGCGATTTTCTGCATGACGCTGGCGCGGTCAATCCAAGGCGTGTTGGCCCATTCTTCGTGGGCTTTCATGGCGGCTGCGATAGCTGCTTTTACCTCTTTCTCGCCAACCTTATAGTATTTTGCCAAGACATGATGGTTCTCGGTAGGCATCACGATGGTTCCTGTCTCCTTGGTTTTCACCTCTTTGCCACCAATAACCGCTGGAATTTCAGTGACTTTATTATAGAGTTCATCAAGGGCTTTGCGGATTTCCTTGCGTTCTGTACTGCCTGGTTTGTAGCCTAATACGGGTTCGTTCTCCGGCTTGGGAAAAGTAAAAATGGTATTGTTCATAATGAAAATGTTTAATAGTGTTTTATATTTGAATATGCAAAGATACGAATAAAAAAATGAATAAACAATAGTTTTTTGTGATTTATATTTCTAAATCCTGAATTTAAATCCCACAAAGAAAACACAATGCTCATACGATAAGTATCAATGTCTTTCGACTATTAAATAATGAAAAAAAATCTCACAATATCACAATAAATGTGTACCTTTGCAGACTAAATTGAATAAACCTTAAAATCTATATCATGAAAAAAATCAGTATGTTCTTCGTAGGGCTTGCAATGATTGCTTTCACTGCATGCACCTCTCTTTCAAATTCAGCCTCCTCAAACGCAGCAGCCATGCTGAGCGGCCAACAGTGCGCAACCGCCATTACAACTCTTTACAACAGCTACAAAACTCTTGGAAAGATTGACCTCACCAATGCCGCAAACTTGAGCAGCGCCATTATCGTAGCCACCTGCTACACTCAGTTGAAAGCCAACAAGGACGACGCCAACTATCGCAAATCCTTCACTGCTGGCGCCATTAGCGCAGGAACCTCTATCATCACCCCCAACAACGCAGACGCTTTCACGACCGCTTTGCTCGCCGCAAACGGATTGTCTGGCCTGAATTCTCAGACTTCCACAAACACAACGACCACTACAAGTTCATCCACAGCATTGACCAACTTGATGAAGTCCATCAAATAATCAATGTTTATCCATAAAAAAAGACGCATCTGCAGATGCGTCTTTTTTTTGTCCTTATCGCCGACTTCAATAGATAAGATTCAAGACATCTTCTATCATTGTTTTTGACGCACCTTCTGGAGCCACAGGCCGCTCGACTGAGCTCGCCCCAACAAGAAGGTCTTCCACTTGACGAGTCAAATTTATATCCAGGCAGTCGGTAGCCAACGACGCGCCTCGGACGAGTTGGTGTTCGGCATCAATATCCAACGAGAGTTCCACTCCACCCCATTCAAACTGAGCAACATACTGAGAGCAGAAGCCTCGCCAACGGGCAAAAAGCCATGCGTCGCTGCTATATTTCTCATAAAGCATCTTGACTTCTTTCAAAAGTATTAGTTCATTAAAGTCAACAAACTGAGCCTTAGACTGATATACCTCTTCAAAAGCCTTTATGAGCCGAGGTACTATATTCTCGCTACTGACTTCGGCCAATTCGGAAAGATTTACCACACGACTCTGCACCGATTTCACGCCATGTTTCTGTAATTTGGCCGGCTTTACGCGCAAATAGCGTTGCAAGTCATCAATGTTACCTTTTATAAGCACCGTGCCGTGATGGAGGTTTTGGTAACGACCCTTGGAAAATGCGTTTCCCGAGAATTTCCTGCCTTCACAAAGCACATCGTTGCGACCCGAAAGTTCAGTATGCAATCCATAGTACCCCACGGCCTTCTGCAAGACGGAAAACTGGCGATGCTGGTCGTAAAGCTCCGGCGAGGCGATAAACGAAAAATTGATGTTGCCATCGTCGTGATATACCGCACCACCGCCTGTAGTGCGACGCATCACATAACCGCCTTCTTTGCATAGCAACTCTACATTGCACTCAGAATAAGGATTCTGATTCTGTCCTATGACAACTGTACGATGGTTTTTCCAAAGGTACATAGTCACAACATCTTTCTCGGGAAGAGAAAGCAAGTAGTTTTCGACGGAGACATTCCAATAGGGATTTGTCTGATTACTGACAACAAGTCGAAGTTGCATTTATACAAAGTGTTATGTTCTAGAACAATAGCGAACAGCTAGTTCACCACGCACCTATCATAGGTTACCATTAACCAACTTAAAGCTCTGTAACCTTCCATTTTTCATAGCTCCTCTCAAGAAGGTTGTTGAAAATGCCAGCATCCTCCATCATAATGAAATGGCCCGTATTCGCTAACTCGACATAAGTCGCGTCATTATAGAGTTCATCCATTTTATGCTTGTTGTCGGCATCGAGGCCCGAATTGCGCGTACAAAGAATCAATGTCGGGATATTGATTTTCTCGCCTGTCCAGTAGTCCTTATTCACAAGATTGCTCATCGTGCTGTAAGCCACATTCTCCTCGGTACGAGGCATCGTGCTCAAAGCATAGGTTGTAACCCATTCCGGCGTAAAAGGGCCCGACAATGTGCTTACAAAATCTATGATATTCTGTTTGTAGCTCTCGCCATGAAACATCTCGACAAAATCATTGATTTGATGACGGTAGTTGGCCGAGTCCGCATCATCGGTATAGAAACAATATACACCATCTATGTCGCATAATGCAGCGGATACTTCAGGATACTTAAACACCACCTGACGGCACACCGGCGTACCCAGACTATGACCCACAAGCACCACACGCCGCAATTGCAGCTGGTCTATGACAGCCTTGACAGCATCGGCAAAATAGTCGAGAGTATAGGCTGTTTCGGGCTTGTCGCTCTGACCATAGCCCGGCAAATCGACGAAAACCATACGGATGGTGTCGTGGCGGAAAGCCTCATATTGTTTTTCCCACACGTTGACATCACAGCCGAAACCATGGACAAAAAGCAACGTGATGCCGCCGCTACCGCAAACCTTGTAATGAACCTTCGCACCATCCTCAAGCGTCACATACTGGGAGGGGATATCGGCTATGGTCTTAGGCTTGCAGGCAACACAAAGCAAAAGCATCGATGCGGAAAGGACCAATAACAAACGTTTCATTTTAAGTTATTTATTGATAATTAAATTAAGGTTTGTGGGCATATCGCCCAATCACTATTTTATCTTTTTGAAAAAGCGGTTGAGGTCAGTGGTAATGGTGATAAAGTTCGGCGCCTGGCCATAATGATAGTTGTTACGGGAATAGCAAAAATCAAAGCCTTTGACATTCAAGCCAAATCCAAACGAGAAACCTCCTGCGTTGAAATTACCGAACGACTGCACCTCTTTCATCTGACGGTAGTTATAGCCCAATCTGGCATAGAACACTTTCTTGACCGAAAGTTCGACGCCAACTTGCAAATGCCGCGCAAGATTGTCGAGAAACACAGTGCCCTTCGACTGGGTTGTGACTACGCCCGTAAATGGATCCGTAGAAGAGGTTGGATTCAATGCATCCTCGTAGCGCAAGTTCCATTTTTGCAACTCTGTAAGGTTGAGGAACAAACGAAAAGGCGCATTCTTGAGTTTGTAGGAAAGTGCCGCAGTGAGTTCGAAAGGTACCTTCTCAAAAGTCTCGTCAAAAATGACAACCTGCTTGCCTATATTGCGCGCCATAAGCGTGGCCGAAAACAACTTATCGTCACTGCAATAGTTTCCCGCCAAATCGAACGCGACGGCAAAAGCGGTATAGCCATCGTAATTGGAATAAACAGGCTTGAAATTGACACCAAAACTAAAATTGGAGTCAATAGCCATACCCCACCCTACAGACAACACATAGTCGGCAGCGAAGAAATCGCCCATGGATACCTCTTCTTCGTCGTAGCCATGAAACCTTCCATAGTTGAAGAAACGAAATCCAATGGCAAAAGCACCCAATCGGTTCGTTTTCAGTCCGTAGGCCAAAGAGCCATAGTTCGCCTTCTCAAAAGCCGTAGTGAAATTGAGCGAAGCATTGTTGTTGATCCAATCACCGATGAGCGCAGGATTGTCCAGCGTGAGCGAGAAATCGTTGTCCGACACCGAAAGATAGTCCATGCCCAACGCATTGGAACGGGAATTGAGCGACATGTCCAATATCGACAATGAGGAGATACCAGCAATTTGCGCTTTGGCCGACGGTACAGCCAAAGCGCAAAGCAGAATAATCCAAATGCCGAAACGAGTGAATTTCATTGATTGTAGAAAATAGAGTGCTGTTTGTAGCGCAAAAAGCACACCGCTCTGCAAACTCAAAATTTATATGCTACACTCTAAATTGGGTTGTCAATTCACTAGTTTTTCTTGTTGCGTTCGTGACGAAGCAAGTGGCTGGGCTCAAGAGCCATACGATCGGTTTCAAGCAAGGAGGCTACGCCCTCTTCGATACGACGTTTTGCTTCACAAGCCTCACAATGGCAATCCTCGTGGTATTCGCGAGGTTCGGTGTAGGTAGTGATAACACCTTCGAAATTGCGGAGGATGACCTTGTTGGGACTTTGAGAAATAACATAGTTAGGCATAACTGGGGTCTTTCCGCCGCCACCGGGAGCGTCAACCACGAAAGTGGGAACAGCATAGCCGGAGGTATGACCGCGGAGCGCTTCGATAATCTCAATACCCTTGCTGACGGGAGTACGGAAATGCTCAAGACCCATGGAGAGGTCGCACTGGTAGATGTAGTACGGACGAACGCGGTTGCGAACCAATTCGTGCATGAGTTTCTTCATCACATGTACGCAGTCGTTTACGCCTCTCAGCAAAACAGTCTGGTTGCCCAGAGGAATACCAGCATTGGCGAGCTTTGCGAGAGCAGCCTCAGCTTCGGGAGTCATCTCATTAGGATGGTTGAAGTGAGTGTTGAGCCAAATGGGATGATATTTCTTCAACATATTGCAGAGGTCGTCGGTGATACGCTGGGGGCACACAACGGGGGTGCGGCTGCCCAAACGAACGATCTCGACATGCTTGATTTTGCGCAAACGGGAAATGATGTATTCCAACTTTTTGTCGCTGACCATCAAAGCGTCGCCAC
The DNA here is from genome assembly GCA_018064245.1 of Candidatus Colimorpha pelethequi. GTDB lineage: Bacteria > Bacteroidota > Bacteroidia > Bacteroidales > P3 > Colimorpha > Colimorpha pelethequi. The sequence goes on along the minus strand of JAGHVO010000078.1, from coordinate 2,140 downwards.
CGCTCAAGAGAACGTCGCGCACGCATTCGGTCTTCTCAATATATTCAAGACACTTCTCAATGCGGTCGTTGGGCGACTCGTCATCTTTCTGACCAGCAAAACGACGACGGGTACAGTGACGGCAGTACATGGAGCACATGTCGGTGATAAGGAAGAGCACGCGATCCGGATAGCGATGCGTCAAACCAGGAGCGGGAGAATCTTCATCCTCGTGCAGAGGGTCGTTGAGGTCGGCGGGCGCGATGTTACACTCGGGACCAGAAGGGATAGCCTGGCGACGGATGGGGTCGTATGGGTCGTTGGGGTCAATCAAGCTTAAATAATACGGAGTGATGGCCATACGGAATTTTGCCAAGGCCTTCTTGATGCCATCAGCCTCTTCGTCGGTGAAGGTGAAATACTTGCTCAGTTCTTCGTAAGTCTCAATACGATGGGCAACTTGCCAAGTCCAATCGTTCCACTGTTCGTCGGTAACGTTGGGGAACAGCTCTTTTCTGCGGTTAACTTTCATGATTCTAAAGTTTTGAAGATTTGTAGATTTGAAGATTTGCAGGGCTTAGTCTGGTTGAAGATTGATCCAGATACAAGGGAAACCATCTGTTGGAAAAACAAATTACGCATTCTTTTGCTGGTAATAAAGGATTAGTCTATTGAGAGAACGTGATATAAAAAGAGTCTTATCTATCAGATTCATAACATCCTCATTTGTACAATAGCCCAATTCTTTACTAAGATAAAGCATAGAGCGCACTTCTGCACAACTACCCTTTGCAATCTTTAAAAATTTCAAATACAAAGCATCCGAACCAGACTCGCTTCCTTCTGCAATATTATTCATTATGGAAACGGAAGCCCTTTGTATTTGATCTTTAAAGCCATAGTCATTGTTTTGATGTAAAAGTCTGTATATTTCAACTGTCAGTTCTTGTGACAATTGCCAAACTTTTAAATCTTCAAACAACGCCATCCTAAAATCTATTATTTGAGAAGAAACGAAGTTTGAAGATTTGAAGATTCGCTTGCATTGAGTGTTTCAAAGCCTTCAAATCTCCAAATCTTCAAATCTTCCAATCTATTAATTAAGCATAGAGCTCTTCGAAGATCTTGCGGAGCTTGGGGCTTTCGCGGAGTTCCTGCAAAGTGAACTCGGCGTGACCCTTGGTGTAACCATTGCCCATGATCATGTTCACATCGCTGCCGATACCTTCAGCACCGAGGGAAGCCTTGGTGAAGCTGGTAGCCATGGAGAAGAAATAAACGATACCGTCATCCTTGGTGCAGAGTACGGCGGTCATTTCCTGATCGGGAACGTTTACGCAGTTGATGGTAACGTCAGCCATCTTGCCGTTGGTGAGCTTCTCAACAAGTTCGTAAACCTGTACGGGAGTCATACCGGCAGCGCTCTCAACGATATCGCAGAAACCGAGGTCCTTGATACGCTGGGTCGATTTGGGGCTGTTGGCAATACCGATAACCTTACCGGTAACGCCTACGCGCTTTTTAGCCTCGTAGCAGCAGAGCATACCGCTCTTGCCACCGGCGCCGAGGATAACAACGGTCTGGCCATACTGACAGAGTTTTGCAGTCTGTGCGGGAGCACCGGCAACGTCCAATGCGGAGAGCGCGAGCTTTTCGGGCATATCGGTAGGAATCTTAGCGTAGATACCGCTTTCGAAAAGGATAGCCTTACCTTTGATGTCAACCTGGTCAACTTCGGGACGGATAGCGAGAATATCGTCAATACGGAGAGGAGTAAGAGAAAGGCTTACGAGGGTAGCGATACGGTCACCTTCTTTGAGGTCGATTTTGCCCTTCAAAGCGTCACCAATCTTCTCTACTTTGCCGAGGAGCATACCGCCAGAACCGGTACGACGGTTACGATGCTTGCCCTGGAGCTCAACGTTGAGGAACATTTCCTTCTTGACTTCTTCCATGATTTTCTCTTGGGAAGCGCCTTCACCAGCCTGTTGCTTGGCATAGTTGTGGATATCGGTGAAGGAAGCGGAGTCGATGTTCAAAGTCTGTACGTCGATGAGGATTTCATTGTCGTACAAAACATCCATGTTATTGTCCAATTTGTTAGCTGGCTGAGGAAGAACGCCCTTGGGTTCGATTACACGGTGAGTACCGTACTTATTAC